>CAZKTH010000035.1:0-16938 GCA_964555575.1 uncultured Devosiaceae bacterium
ACCGGCTGATTGCCTATGGCAGGAAGCGATCTCCGTGAATTGTTGCGCAGCAAACGCAAGTTCGTTCGGCAGTAGTACCATTTAGCGACGGTGCCAGATAATGAGCAGCAAAGCGAAAATCCAGAGGCCGCGTCGATGTTAAGACGCGGCATTTCGGGGACATGGCGGCAGGAAGGCGTAGGATAGCAACGCTGAAGAGCGACCTGCAGACCAACGATGCCCGCAACCATGTTGCGGGCATCGTCGGACTTTCCACGAATTTCGGCATTCAGCGAAAGGGCAGCTACAAAGCTTCTGCCTTGGCAGCGGAATGAACGGCATCGATCCGGACGGCATCGAGATCGGCTTCGGTGATACCGAATTTCTCGCCAAGCAATTCTTCCGTGCCGGCAACCAAAGCCGGCGCGTCGAGACCGTAATAGCGCATCAGATAGGCCCGCGAGCCGCCATGGGCATAGGTGTCCTTGAGGCCGAGTCGGATCAGGCGCTTGCCGACGCCGTTGTCCGCCATGATCTCGGCGATCAGCGAGCCGACGCCGCCTTCCGTCACGTGGTTTTCCAGCGAGATCACACCGCTTTTCACCGAAAGGATGTGGTCGAGCAGCGCCTTGTCGTTGAACGGCTTGATGGTGTTGACGTGCAGGTGGCGGATGGAAACGCCAGCTTTCGCCAGCGCGCTGCGCGCGCGCATTGCCTCTTCGGTCGTGATGCCGGAAGTGACGACAAGAACATCGTCTCCGAGTGCCAGTTCACGCATTTCGCCGAATTTGATCGGCGTGTCGAACAGGCGCGGCACGGAACCGCGTAGCACACGGCAATAGACCGGCCCATCGACGGCATCGGCAACTTCACAGATGCTCTCGACCTCGGTGGCATCGCCCGTTTCCAGAATGCTCATATTGGGGATCGAGCGCATGACGGATATGTCCTCGATCGCCTGATGTGTCATGCCACCGGGCGTGGTGATGCCGGGCAGGAAGCCCATCAGACGCACCTTGCGGCGCGGATAGGCGACCGACGCCATCAGCTGGTCATACGGACGGCGATACAAAAAGACGCCGAAGGTGTGCAGGAACGGGCGGAACCCGGCCAGCCCGAGCCCGCCGGCAAAGCTCATCATGTTCTGTTCGGCCATGCCGAGCGACAGGAACTGCTCGGGATGGCGGTCGCGGAACTTGTCGACTTCGCAGGACGAGGTCAGATCGGCCGACAGACAAAGGACTTCCGGGTGGGCGACCGCGTATTTTTCAAAAGCTGCCGCATAGGGGCGTGTGACCATTTCTACCATGGGAATATCCTCAATGCGCGTAGTCGATCGGATCGATGCCGAGTTCGCGGGCGATCGACTCGTTCATTTCCGCACGCTCCTCCGGGGTCTTGAAGCGCACATAGTGCAGACGCGGAAAGCGCGTTTTCAAAAAGCTCATCCCCTGATACGGGCTGGTATGGGCCAGAATGATCAGCGGGCGGCCTTCGTGCGGCTCCTTGGAAGCCTCGCGCATGGCACCGACATCGTGTCCGTCGATATCGACCACTGTGGCGCCGAACTTTTCGAACTTGCCCTTGATGTCACCGACTTCCATCACCGAGGACATGGCGCCGTCGCATTGCTGCGCGTTGACGTCCATGATCGCCAGGAGATTGTCGAGACCGTAGAACTTGGCCGCCTGTGCGGCCTCCCAGGTCTGGCCTTCTTCGACCTCGCCATCGGACATGAATACCCAGACGCGGCCGGCATCACCCTTGAGCTTGCGCCCCCATGCCAGGCCGGCACCGGTCGACAGGCCGATACCAAGCGTGCCGTTGTGCACTTCCATGCCGGGCGAATGCTCGGCGCCGATCATTTCGACCGAAGAACCGTCCTTGTTGAACATCTCGAGCCCTTCGGGCGCCATGCGGCCGGTTTCGATCAGCGTTGCATAGGCGACCAGCGCGTAGTGCGCCGGCGCGAGAAACAGGCGATCGAACTGGGGTTCGGCCGGCCCGTTATAGCCCGCGCCGGTGTGGTAATTGGTGTTGTCCGCCGACGGAACACCGCCAAAAGGCTTCGGAACCATCGGCAAGGTCGGCTCGCCGAGATTGAGTTCTTCGTTGTAAAGCCAGGCCAGTTGCTCGGCGGACGAACACGCCTGACTCATATAGCCGCCATTGTTGCGGATTGAATGCTCGAAGACCCGGCGCCTGATCCCCAGCGCGACCTCTTCGGTTGGCTTCACGTTTCGCATTCGGACTCCTCCAGTGCTATTCTCCACTTGTCACAAATGCTGACATTTGTCAATTTTGTTATCATGTGTAAAAGACGTTAACCACCCCGATTCCACGCCAACAAGGAAACGAGATGGCCGAAAACCGCTACACGAGCGCTCATTGGGGCAGCTATCGTTTCGAAGGAGACGGCGAAGCACTGAACCTCGTACCGCTTGAGGCTGATCCGGCGCCGTCGCTGATCGGCAAGGGTTGGCTCGCGGCCGTGCGCGACACGGATACGCGCATTCTCACGCCCGCGATCCGCAAGGGCTGGCTCGACAACCGCGATCGCCAGCGCATGGGCGATGACAGTTTTGTCGAGGTGAGCTGGGACGAGGCACTCGATCTGGCCGCCGGTGAACTGGATCGGGTCCGCCGCGAACACGGCAATGACGCCATTTTCGGCGGGTCCTATGGCTGGGCCAGCGCCGGTCGGTTCCACCACACCCAATCGCAGCTTCACCGCTTTCTCAACACCATCGGCGGCTACGCCTATTCGGTGAACACCTATTCGCATGCCGCAGCCGAAGTGCTGTTGCCCTATGTCACCGGCATGTCGAACCGCCAGTTCCAGGACGAAACAACGAGCTGGTCGCTGATTGCCGAGCATTGCGAATTGCTTGTCTGTTTCGGCGGCCTGTCAGGTCGCACGGCGCAGATCGCCTCCTCGGGCACCTCCACCCATGAAGTCGAGACCTGGCTGATGCGCATGCACGAAAAGGGTGCGGCCTTCGTCAATGTCTCGCCCTTGCGTTCGGACATGCCCGCGATTTTGGACGCCGACGAAATCGCCATCAGGCCCAACACCGATACAGCGCTGATGCTGGGACTTGCCCATTGCCTGATTTCGGAAGACCTTCACGATCGCGCTTTTCTCGATCGCTACACAACCGGCTGGTCGCGTTTCGAGCGCTATCTGCTCGGTACGGAAGACGGCATCCCCAAAACGCCGGACTGGGCTGCCGCGATTTGTGATGTTGCGGCGGACCGGATTCGCGTCCTCGCCCGCAGCATGGCGACGCACAAGACCATGATTGCCATGACCTGGGGCATTCAACGCGCCGATCATGGCGAACAACCGCTGTGGATGGGCATTACCCTTGCCGCCATGCTCGGCCGGATCGGTCAACCCGGCACGGGTTTCGTTTTCGGCCATGGTTCGACCGAGCCGGTCGGGCGCCCGAAAAAGCTGATCCGGTGGCCTTCTATGCCGCAGGGCGACAATCCGGTCACGGCGTTCATTCCTGTGGCGCGCATTGCCGACATGCTGCTCGATCCCGGCGGCAGCTTCAGCTTCGACGGTGAAAAGCGCACCTACCCCGACACACGCCTCATCTACTGGGCCGGCGGCAATCCGTTCCACCATCATCAGGACCTTTTCCGACTGCAGCAGGCCTGGACGAAACCTGAAACCGTCATCGTCAATGATGTCTGGTGGACCGCTACGGCACGTCGGGCCGACATCGTCTTTCCGATTACCTCACCCATGGAGCGCACGGACATCATGATGAGCCGGCGCGATCCGACGCTGATCTTCATGGACAAACAGCTCGAACCCCTCGGGCAGGCGCGTAGCGATCATGAAGTATTTCAGGGGTTGGCGGCGCGCCTGGGAACGCTTGACGCCTTCACCGGTGGCCGGACCGAGGCCGAGTGGCTGCGCCATTTATGGCACCAGACCGGCGAGACCTTGCGCGCGCAGGGTATCGATCTGCCCGATTTCGATACATTCCGCGAGATGGGGTGGTTTACCTGCCCGGACGTGGAAGAGGACAACGTCCTGCTGGACGCCTTCGTCGCGGATCCGGACGCCAATCCCTTGCGCACCGAGAGCGGCAGGATCGAAATCTTCAGCCAGACCATTGCCGGGTTCGAACTCGCGGACTGTCGTGGCCATCCGAGCTGGATCGAACCCGTCGAATGGCTCGGACAAGTGAAGCAAGACGCGTATCCGCTGCATCTGATTTCCAACCAGCCGCGCACGCGGCTGCATGGTCAGCTCGACAACAGCCCTGTCTCCAAGGCGGGCAAGATCACCGGCCGCGAACCGCTCCACGTGCATCCCGAGACGGCATTGCGGGCCAGTATCGGTGACGGCGATGTCGTGCTGGTATCGAGCCCGCGCGGCAAGTGTCTGGCCGCGGCAGTGCTGACCGAGGACATCCGTCCCGACACGGTGGCGCTGGCAACGGGTGCCTGGTTCGATCCGCAAATGGTCGATGGACAACTGATCGACGTGCACGGCAATCCCAATGTCCTGACGATCGACAAGGGCTGTTCGGGATTGTCGCAGGGCAATATCGCCCACACCACCATGGTGGCCATTGTGAAGTGGCAGGGTCCGCTCCCCGACATTTCGGTGCATCACCAGCCCACGATCGAGCGTAGATGAAACTGGAAACGCCGGTTGGCTTTGCGGGCACCCGGCGCTGCGCAGGCCTGGAATCGTCTCGCCCGGAAACGTCTTAGAGCATCGTGCGCAAAAGTGGACCCCGGTCTTGCGCAAAAGACGATGCGACAACAAGAACATAGAGCGGCGAAGCGATTCAACTTGAACGCGCGCCGCTCTAGCGCAGGCGTCGCTGCGCCACGGCCGCCACCAGCGCCGCGACAAGAATGATGCCAGAAATGGCGTCCTTCAGGTTGAAATTGAGACCCATCAGATTGAGGCCGTTGGCGACCATCCCGAGGAACAAGACGCCGGCCAGCGTCCCGAGAACATTGGGCCGTCCGTGCGGGTGGATTGCGGCACCGATGAATACGGCAGCGATGGCATTGAGCAGATAGGCATAGCCCGCCAGTGGCGTGAACATCCTCAGATTGGCCGAGGCGATGATCCCTCCGATGGCACAGGTTGCCGAAGCAATCACGAAGCCGAGGAACAGGTACTTCTTGACATTGATGCCGGCTACCCGCGCGGCGCTGCGCTGCAACCCGATGGCATGGATACGCTTGCCGTAGATCGAGCGTTCCATGAACACGTAATAGACCACAAGCACAGCGGCCGCGATGAGCACTTCGGTCGGTATGCCGAAAACGTCGCCAACTGCGAGAGAATGGTATTCAGCCGGCAAACGCCTGAACGAGATCGGCCCGCCACCATCGGTGAAGATTCTTTCCACGCTGCTGCCGATGAAGAAGGTGCCGAGCGTTGCCAGGAACGGACTGACCGAAAGAGAGACGACGAGGAAGGCGTTAAGCAGCCCGATGATCATGCCGCCGCCGATGCCGATCAGTATCGCCACATACCAATCGACGCCATAGTCCTTCAGCGCCACGATGGCGAAGGCCGACCCGAAATCGAGGGCGATGCCGACCGACAGGTCGATACCGCCCTGCGCGACCACAAGTGTCATGCCAAGGGCCAGGATCAACAGGATCGCCGAGCCTTCAAGGATATGCACCAGGTTTGTCGGGTTGAGGAAACTCGGATTGTAGAGGGCAAAGAAGATGAAGAACCCGGCGATGATGAAAAGGAAACCATAGCGGACGATGAGTTCGCGCCCGATCCCGGTGGCCCGCGCGGCCGTCTGGCCTTCGGCTTTGCTGGTCATCTGTTCGCCTTTCCTGAAAGGGCGGCCGAGGCGACAACGATCAGGATCAGCCCGCCCTTGATGCAGCCTGTCCAGAAGATGTTCACACCGATCGAGGCAAAGCCGACCGACAGTGCCGCGACGAGCACCGCACCGAGCACGGCACCCCACACAGTCACCACGCGACGCGGTGAAAAGGCGGCACCGAGGAAGGTGGCCAGCACCATTTCAATGAGCAGGTTTTCCTCGGTTCCCGGAGAGCTGCCCGATCCCCGGGCCAGCACAAAGATCGATGCAAGGCCGCCGGCAAATGCGGCAATGACGAACGACCATCCAATGAATTTGCCCGGTGCAATGCCCGAGACCTCCGCGGCGTCCCTGTTGCCGCCGACGGCCTGCAGGTTCATGCCCCACCGGGTACGATGTATCAGGAAATAGAAACCGAGAAAAAAGACCAGCGCGACCAGGATCGCAACCGGGATGCCGGCAATATCCGCGTCGCGGAAATAGATGACGAACGGATCGGTGACGTTGATCCGGCGGCTCGAGGTGATGACTTTGACAATGCCCACGATGGCGGTCGACATCGCCAGCGTCGCCAGAAGCGGCGTCATGCCGATGCGTACAACCAGCGCGGCATTGATCACTCCGACCACCAGCGCCGCGGCCAGACCGAGTGCCAGAGCCGGCACGATGAACGTGCCCTGGTTCGTCACCTGCTCGGCAATGATGGCTGCCGCCAGAATGGCAGTCGAGGGGACGGACAGATCAATGCCGCCCGAAACGACGTCGTCGCCACCGGCCATGACAACAACGGCCAGCCCGAGACTGACGACCAGAGTCGGCAGGCTCTGCTTGAGGATGAGGACGATGGTTGTCGGTTCGAGAAAACTCGGGGCCCTGATCCCCAGAAAGATCAACAGCGCGAGAAAGATAATCAGGGGGAAATAGGCAACCAGCGCCTTTCCCAATCGAGATCGTTCCTGGGGTGTTGCTGCAGTTGCCGCCATGCTCATGCCACCGCTCCTCCTCCGACAACACCGCCGGTGGTGAGGGCCACCAATTCGTCAATGCTCGTTTCCCTTGCCGAGACCGAGGCAACGATGTCGCCGCGCAGCAGCACAACGATGCGATCGCACACGCCGAGCAGTTCCGACGGGTCGGAGGACGAGATCAGCACGGCCGCCTCGTTCGTGGCGAGGTCCTCGATCAGGCGATAAATTTCGACCTTGGCGCCCACATCGACACCGACGGTCGGCTCATCCAGGATGAGCAGTTTCGCGCCGGTCGCCAGCCAGCGCGCCAGCACGACCTTCTGCTGATTGCCGCCGCTCAGGAGCTGGGTGATCGTATTGACGTTTCTGGGTCTTATGTCGAGGTCTTCGGCCAGCTTGTCCGCGCGTGCCACCGCCGCTGACCGGTTTTCAATAATGCCCGTCGCGATCTCTTCGAGCGATGCGAGATTGATGTTGTCGGCCATGGTCATGCCGAGGACCAGCCCGTCCTGTCGGCGGTCGCGTGGCACCAGGACGATGCCGTTTTCAACGGCGTGGGTTGGTGTGGTCACCTTGACGGGTTTGCCATCGAGCAGGATTTCGCCACTTTGGGACGCGGCCAGGCCATAGAGCGTGTCGATGAACTCCTCGCGTCCGGATCCGATCAGGCCAGTAATGCCGACGATCTCGCCCCGGCCGATGGTAAGGTCGAGGTCACGGAAATGCGAGCCGTCGCCGAGTTTCCTTATCTCCAGCATAGGCGCGCCGACGGTGTGCATTTTCTGCGGATAGAAATCGGCGATGTCTCGGCCGACCATAAGGTTGATGATCTTGTCGGTATTGTCGGGAGCGAGCTGGTCAAGCACGCCGACATCGGTGCCGTTGCGGAACACCGTGACGCGGTCGCAGATGTCGGTGATCTCGCCAAGATAATGCGAGACATAGATCATCGAGATGCCGCGTTCCTTCAGACGCGCAATGGCACTGAACAATTGTGCGATCTCACCGCTGGCCAAGGGCGCCGTCGGCTCGTCGAAAACCACGATCCGTGCCTTGTTGTCGACCAGCGCGCGGGCGATCTGCACGAGCTTGCGCTCGGCAACGCCCAGATCGCGGATGAGGAGCTTCCCATCAATTTTGGCATGAAGGGATTCGGCGAGAAAACGCTCCGCCTCGAGCCGCATGCGCTTGCGATCAACGCCGAACCACGTTTCGACTTCCTGTCCCATGAAAACGGATTCGGCGACCGTAAAATAAGGAACCAGGTGCAACTCTTGGTGAATGAAGCGTACACCGGCTTCATGAGCCTTTTGCGGGGTGATGTCGCCAAGGGATTTGCCTTCGATCACGACGTCGCCGGTATCCTTGCCGTAAACACCCGCCAACACCTTGATGATCGTGGACTTGCCCGCGCCGTTTTCCCCGACAAGGCCATGGACCTCTCCCGGCAGCACCGACAAATCGGCGCCATCGAGCGCCTTCACGCCCGGAAAGCTCTTGGAGATGTCTTTCATTTCAAGAATGTTTTCAGGCTGTGTCATCTTACCAACCAACCGGATGTCCGGACTCGCATGCCTTCCATGGCCCAAGGGATGCCCCGTTCGGATCGGAACGGAAGTCGGATCTTTCAGGTATCCCTCGGGGCGATGCTGACGGCTCCGAGGCGGCCTGGCAAGTGGGCCGCGAGGTATGGTGTCTCGCCCTGGAGTGAACGAAGGAATCCACAGTCGCCCATGAATTCCTTCGTTCCACGCGGGAGGACTGCCGTCAGGCGTTGCCGCTAGTTCAGATCGCCGTAGCCGAGTTCCTTGTAGACGGTCTTGGCTTCTTCCGAACCTGCAACCGGAATGACGTCGACAAAGGTCTGCGGCAGGAGAGTTTCGCCTGCGAAATACCGTGCGACATTCATTGCCGAAATCGAACCGATCTTGCGCGGCTGCTGAGCGACATTGGCGTCGAACGGGCTACCGTCTTCGGCCATGATCTCCAGCGTGTCCGGTCCGGCATCGAGCGCGGAGACCTTGATCTCGGTCCGTCCCGCTTCTTCGAGTGCCTGCACCACGCCGATTGCCGGCTGATCCCAGCAGGCCACGTGAATGGCATCAAGTGAGCCCTTGGGATACTGGGTCAGCAGGTCGAGCGTCTTCTTGCGCGCATCCTCGGGCGCGTTGGCAAACGACTCGGCGAGTTCAGGCTGCACGATTTCGATGCCCGGATAGTCCTGCAACACGTACTTCCACAGATCGTAGCGAATGCCACAGATACGCAACTGACCGGAGAAGGCATTGAAGACGGCAACCTTGCCTTTGCCACCCAGCGAGTCGGCCATGTAACGGCCGATTACCTCGCCCATGTAATAGTTGTCCGAAGTGGTGTTGTTGATGGAGTTGGGGGACAGATGGTCAACGGTGAACACCGGAATGCCCGCATCCATGAGCGCCTGGAACTTCGGCTCGACGGCTGCGTCGCCGAGAATCGATATCACCGCATCGACCTTGTTGGTCAAAAAGACGTCGTGGTTGTCGGCGTGCACCTGATTGTCGCGCCCGCCATCGGTCGGCAGCACGGTGCCACCGAGTTCTTCAACCTTCGAGATCGCGCCCTGGAAGGCTTCGCGATCCCAGAAATGCTGCGTGCCGACCACGGCAACGCCGATCGTCTTGCCCGCAAGCGACAGATTGGCATCCTCGGCAAGTGCCGGAAGCGCCGTCATCGTGGCTGCCACAAGTGCGCCCAGAGCGACCGTTCGGATTCCCGACACCATATGCCGAGCTGCAGAGCTGTGATCCATTGTGGATATCCCTCCTCATTTCGCGGGCCACTGCACGGCATTTCGAGGCCATTGCACGGCGCCTATTTCTCCCTCCGGACGATGCATCAATGCTCATGACCATCTTCCGGCGAAACGACGGTTATGACTGTTCTTCAGTCGATTTCGCTCTTAACTAATGTCAAAAAATATGGCATATGTCAAATACTGAAAAGCGAGGAGGAGAAATGTCCGAGCCCTGCTTTTTGGGCGTCGATGTCGGCACCACCGCCATCAAGGCGGCCATCTATGATCGTACCGGCAAACCCCTGGCGGCCAAAACCCAGGCGACGACCGTAAGTCGGGAAAAACCCGGCTGGTCGGAGCAGTCCATGTTGACCGTGTGGCAGACAGCCAAGGACTGCATCGCCCATGTCGTTGCCGAAATCGACAGCTCGTGTGTCCGTTCGATCGGGGTCTGCGGTCAGGGCGACGGATTGTGGGCCCTGGACAAGGATTTGAACCCGGTTCGCAATGCCATCCTGTGGAACGATGCCCGCGCCGACGACCTGGTTCTCGGCTGGATAGCGGATGGCACCTCGGACAGGCTTTCCCGCTATTCGCGCACGGCGAACTGGGCCGGCACGGCAGGTTCGGCCTTTCGTTGGCTGAAACAGAACGAGCCGGAAAATGCGCGGCGCGTGGCGCATGTGCTGTTTTGCAAGGACTGGATCAATTTCAATCTCACCGGCAACCTGGCCACGGATTTTTCCGACGCCTCGATCCCGTTTCTCGATCTCCTGACCCGCCGCTACACCGATGATGCGTTCGAGCTCATCGACGTGACGGAACTGAAAGGCAAGCTGCCCGACCCGCAACCGGGTATCAGTCAGCACGGCAAATTGCGGCCCGCGCTTGCCGCCGAGCTCGGTCTGGAGCCGGGCTTGCCGGTTGCTACCGGTGCCATCGATCTGGCGGCCATGATGACAGGCATGGATCTGATGCATACCGGTGACGTCTGTCTGATCATGGGAACGGCCGCGGTCGTCAATGTCGTGATCGATCCCGAACCCTTTTCCGGCCAGCCGGTAGGCGCAACGCTTTCTCATCCCTATCTCGACAAATGGATTCGGGTTATCGGGCCGCAATCGGGTGCGTCGGCCTTCGACTGGTTCACCTCCATCCACCCCAAGAGCCTTTGCGGCGACGATACCGCCGAGATCGCGGGGCGAATGAACGAAATCGCCCGAGGCGTTCCTCCCGGCGCAAACGGCGTCCTGTTCCTGCCCTTCCTTTCGGGTGAACGGGCGCCGTTTGTGGCGCCGCATGCCAAGGCGTCGTTTCTCGGGCTGACGGTTTCGTCGACCCAAGGCGACATGGCACGCGCTGTCATGGAAGGCGCCGCCTTCAGCCTCAAGCATTGCTTCCGCTCCACCGGAACCAGCAATTCCGGACATGCCTTCCTGACAGGCGGTGGCGCCCGCAATCCGTTGTGGTGCGACATTGTCGCCAATGTCATCGGAACCGAAATCTCGGCGAGCGATGTCAGCGATCACGGCCTGTGGGGTGCAGCCATGCTCGGTGCGATCGCCGCCGGCGAGATTGATCCGTCCTCGTCACTGCGGCGCCAGGAAGCCACACGTCACCATCCGCCTAATCCCGATGCCGTCGGCATCTACGAAGACGTTTATGGCGTCTACGAAAGCGCGATCGAAGCCATGCGTCCGGTTTGGGACAGACAACGCGCAATGGCCAAACAGAACACTTGATGAAGGAGGGTGATGTGCCGGAACTGATGAAGGCAGCGGTCTATTACTCGTATCACGACATTCGTGTCGAAGAGCGCCAGATTCCGGAAATCGGACCAGACGACATCCTTTTAAAAACACTGGCATGCGGGCTTTGCGGCGGCGAGGCGATGCCCTGGTACAAGAAGGGCGAACCCAAGGTGCTCGGCCACGAGCCGGCCGGGGAAGTGGTCGAGGTGGGCCGCAACGTCACCGACTACAAGATCGGTGAACGCCTATTCGTCAATCACCATGTGGGACGGATGAATTCGCACTGGTCCCTGCGCGGGCACTTCACGCGCGATCCCTACTATTCGACCACCAGGCTCGATCCGGGTGCGATGTGCGGCTATTTCCGCGTCAGCGCTGCCCATTTGCGCACGGACGTCCACCGGCTTCCGGACTCGATGTCGAACGAGGTCGCCACCACTATCGAACCCTGGTCGTGTGTGATCGGCGGCCTCAAGACCTGCGGTATCCAGCCTGGCGACACGGTTGCCGTGGTCGGCGCCGGCTTCATGGGCCAGGGCTTCATCCACATGGCACCCCTGTTCGGCGCCGGCAAGGTTGTGGCGCTCGATTTTTCCGACTGGCGTCTCGAAAAGGCGCGAGAACTCGGCGCGACCCACACCATCAATCCGAAAAAAACCGACGCGGTCGAGGAATTGCGTGCGCTCAACAACGGCCTGCTGGCCGACACGGTGATCGTCATCGCGCCGAGTCAAAAAGCCTGGGAACAGGCGCTCGAGCTGACCGAGGTCGGCGGCACCCTGCATCTTGGCGCCCCGCTTGCCCCCGAAGTGCAATGGACGCGCGACGGCAATCGCGCCTATTTCGACGAGATCACGGTGACCTCGAAATATTCCGGCGATCACCGCGACACCTACAGCTATTTCCGGCTGCTCGATGCCGGCCGGATTCAGGTGGATAAGGCCATCACCCACTACTACGACATCGCTGACGCCGCGACCGCGTTCCAGACGCTGGTCGATGCCGGTGAGTCGCTGAAGATCATGGTCTATCCGCACGGCATTCCCGCCGGAAAACCGAACTCAATGAAGGCAAAAGATCATGCTTGAAGCGCTCAAGAACGAAGTGTGCGACCAAAATCACGAACTGCCCAAAAACGGGCTCGTCGTCGGCTCGGGTGGCAATGTCTCAGGCCGTGATCCGGAAACAGGGCTGATCGTTATCAAGCCGAGCGGGGTCAAATTCGCCAAATTGACGCCGGAGACGATGGTCGTGGTCGATCTGGACGGCAATATCGTCGAAGGCGAGATGAAGCCTTCGGTCGATACCGGCATACATCTTTATATCTACCGTCACCGGCCGGACGTGTTCGGCATCACCCACACCCATTCGCCCTATGCCACCAGTTTCGCGGCACGCGGCGAGCGCATTCCGGCAGTGCTGACACCAATCACTCACATGATCGGCCGCGACGTGCCATGCTCGGACTATGCCACGCCCGGCGAAGTGGACACCGGACGCGCCATCATCGAGGCGGCCGAAGGCGGCATGGCGGTGCTGGTCAAGGCGCATGGCGTATTCACCATGGGCAAATCGGCGACGGAAGCGACTTCGGTGGCGATGTATCTGGAAGAAGCGGCCATGA
The DNA here is from genome assembly GCA_964555575.1 of uncultured Devosiaceae bacterium. Classification (GTDB taxonomy): domain Bacteria; phylum Pseudomonadota; class Alphaproteobacteria; order Rhizobiales; family Devosiaceae; genus JAHJQZ01. The sequence continues at coordinate 12,927 of CAZKTH010000035.1, forward strand.
CCACGCACCTGGCGATGTTGCGCGGTCCGGTCGAAGAGATGCCGCAAGAGGAGATCGAACGCTGCTACAACTGGTTCCGCAAGAACTACGGCCAGAGCGGCTCCAAGAAGGTCAACGCCTGACAAACAGGCGGGCGCCGACGGAAATATGGAGGAGGAAATGCCCAAATTCGACGCCGTGTTCGTCGGCTTGACGATCGTCGATGTCGCCGGCCGACCGGTCAAAGCCATGCCGGAAGGCGGTGGTGTCAGTTTCATCGAGGAAATCCGCATGAATCCGGCAGGCACGGCCGCCGGTGCGGTGATGAACGCGGCCAAGCTTGGCATCTCCTGTGCAACCGTTGCCTGCCTTGGCCGGGACGAGATGGGCGATTTCATCGTCGACACCTATGAGCGCTTGGGTATCGATTGCTCGATGGTGCAACGAACCGATGCCGCGCGCACCTCGGCGACCATCCTGACCATCCGGCCCAATGGCGAACGTCCAGCGCTTCATTGTCGTGGCGCTTCCGATCACCTCCTCGTCGCCGAGAAAGATTTCGATGCCTGCTGTGATGCCCGTTTCCTGCATCATGGCGGCACCGGACTGCTCGATGCCATGGATCGAGGTCAGAGCGCCAAGCTTCTGGCCCACGCCAAGAAAAAAGGACTGACCACGACCTTCGATCTCATCGCACCGAACGACAAGACGGTTGGCCTGTTGGCCGATCTCCTGCCCAATGTCGATTATTTCATGCCCTCTTTCGAGGAAGCCGCCTTCTTGTCCGGTCGCGATACGCCTGAAGATGCGGCAGCGTTCTTCATGGACATGGGTGCCAATGCCTGCATCTTTAAATGGGGTGTCAAAGGCTCTTTCATCCGCACTCGCGATGCGAGCTTTGTCGTCCCGGCCTATAAGGTCGCCGTTTCGGACACCACCGGCTGCGGAGACAGCTATTGTGGCGGCTTCGTCGCCGGATTATCCATGGGCTATGATCTCGAAAATGCGTGCCGACTTGCCACGGCCGTCTCTGGGCTGGTGGCGACGGGGCTGGGATCCGATGCCGGCGTGAAAGATCTCGAACACACTCTTGAATTCATGGCGGGCGCGGAAATACTTTGAAGAAATCCTCACGAATTGAAAACGATAAAATCGAACGCAACGGCATACAGAAGAACGACATGCTGCTCGCGCATGTTGCCATCCTCTACTACAAGGATGGACTGACACAGGGCGAGATCGCCAACCGTCTCGGCGTCTCCCGTGCCACGGTGGTCAATTACCTGCGGACTGCCCGTGAGCAGAGTATCGTCGATATCCGTATCGCCGGGTCTTCCTTTGTCGGTTCGCGTTTGTCCAAAGGGCTTAAGGAACGTTACGGTCTCGAAGACGTCTATGTGGCCATGACGTTTCCCGATCCGGCGCTCAGCCCGGCAGAACTGGATGTCGAAATCCGTCGCCAGGTGGCGCGGGTTGGCGCCATGGCGCTTTTCGACCTGGTGCAGGAAGGCGACATCCTCGGCGTGGCATGGGGTGAGACCATTCAGCTCGTGTCAGAAGAGATGTCCAAGGGCTCGGTGCCCAACCTGACCGTGTGCCAGCTTATCGGGTCGATGAAATCCCCGCTCTTGTCGGCTGCCGAAACCTGCGCCATTCGTATTGCCTCAAGTCTGGGAGCGGACTGCTACACGCTGCATGCACCGGCCGTGCTATCCAGCGCCAAGCTGGCCGAGGAAATCAAGGCCGAACCGATCATCCAAACGCAGTTGCAGCGCTTGAACACCCTGACCAAAACGCTGTTTTCGGTCGGCAATTGCGAAACCTCGACCCATATCATCCAGGCTGGCATCACCACGCAGGAGGAACTGGACTGGTACCGCGCCAACGGCGCCGTGGGTGTTATCTGCGGTCGCTTCATCGACGCCGAGGGGCGACATGTCGAAGGTAAGGTCGATGCGCGCATGATCAGCATCACGCCCGCCCAGCTCAAACAGGTCAAAACCGACATCCTCGTTGCGTCCGGTGCCGAAAAGATCGAGGCGATCAAGGCGGCCCTCGCCGGCGGCTATGTCACGCATCTCATCATCGACGAGGCGACCGGCAAACAACTGTTGGATTGAACGGTCACGCCCATGGCAACCGGCGGTTACACACCGGCAGCAAGTGCGGTCCGCATCTGCCGGATGGCGTCGCCGACGGCGTCGCCGAAGCGCAATAGACCGCCACCAAGCAGATAGACGCAGTCTTCGCCATACATCGCCATCATGTCCGGCAGGCGTTCGAGCGTCATGCCGCCACCGGGGCTGGGCAGGATCGGTCTGCCGTGATCGTCCGGATCGCGGCAGGCATCCACAATGGACTGGCACTCATCGACCGAAAAGCCGAAGCGGCCGCCGTGATTGGGGAAGACCGAGATGTCGGCGCCGGCAAGGCGCATCATGCCGCCGAACAAGGCTGCGTGCGTGTAGCCGTTGTCGGGCGCCAACACATAGGGGCCCAGATGCGAGGGGTGGGCCATGATCGGCAGATCGAAATCCGGGTCGGCGGCAAGCCGGGCGATGGCGTCGAACCCCATGATGCCCGGAATGATCAATATCCCGTCCGCACCTTCCTGCTTGGCATAGAGCGCATCGTCGCGCAGCCGATCCGGATGGCCAAGAATGTTGGCAAAGTAAAGCGCGCGAGACGGATCGCCTTCCGCCGCACGCTCCGCGTTGGCACGCGCCACGGCCTTGGCGGAAAGCCGGACTCGCTCTCGGAAGGGGGCCCGATCCTGATTGGCCAGACCATGATCTTCCTTGATGATGTCGGCGCCCGCGCGTGCGGTCAGATAACAGAAATTGGCAAGAAACTCGGCGCTCGATCCTTGAGGCTTGATGACCGGACAGACATAGCCGCCACGCGCCCGTCCTATGAGCTTTCGCACCCCTTCGGCACCGAAACGCGCGCCGGGGAAGCGCTCCTGCACGTCGCTGTTGAAGGCGAAGCCGGTCACCTTGACACCTTTGAGGATCGAGGCATTGCCGAAGATCACGTTGATCAGTTGCGGCATTTCCCGTCCGACCGCGTCGATGTGATAGCCGATGGTCACATGAAAGCTGCCGTCGTCTTGTTCACATACCTCTTCGACACGACCCAGCACGACATCTTCGACATAACCCGATGGCACCACATCGCGCGGGATTTCAAGCGTGTCCTCAAGAGCGATGGCAGCGGCACGGGCCTCGGCATCCACCTGATCGTCAGCGACGACCCGATAGGTAACGGTGAACCGATCCATGGTCTTGTCCTTCCAGAATTTGTCAGGGACAGCGGAACGCAACGCCTTTGCGCAAGATGGTGGTCGCGCCAGACTGGAAATGTGTCTGCGTGACGTGAATCCCGAGGCCCCGGCCTATCTCCGAAGCCTGCTACTTGGTGTTCGAAGGCGTTCCTTTCCTCCCCGCATTTTGCCAAGCAAAGCGCATTGTCTGTTCATTTGTCAATACATTTGACATTTGTATACTCTGATCATGGCAGGTACACTGGATCTAGTCGGATGATGCGTGTGAGTGGATCCGCCTTGGCGACAAACAGCGGCCTTGTTTCGTTGGTGTTCCCGCTGTTGCCAGAAAGCTCTACGCACCTTGTCTATTTGGTGACAGCTTTCATCTGTCGGACACCAGAAGGCTGCCAGTCCGCCCTCGGCCCCAAGCACGAACCCGCTGACGCGGGAGGGTGTTTGTGGCGATGTAGCGTGACAGTCGAACGCTTTGCGCGGGGCGGGACCGCGCTCTGATCATGGAGGTCCCTTCAAGAAGAGGAACTCGCCATGGTTATCTTGTCGACCGATGCCCGGACCACCCCGCTTCGCCAGCACATGCAGCAGGACATGCAGTTGCGTGGGCTGGGCGCGCATACGCAGCAGGACTATGTCCGCCACGTCCGGCGCTTTGCCGCCTTCCTCGGCCGTGCTCCGGACACGGCGACCGCCGATGACATCCGGCGTTTCCAGTTATCCCAGCATGAGAACGGGGTTGGCCCGGGTTCGATC
>CAZKTH010000036.1:0-16833 GCA_964555575.1 uncultured Devosiaceae bacterium
CGGTCCATCTGGGCGATGTGCTCGGGCGACAACCGATGCTCGGGCGTGCCCTGCAGGATGCCGGCGACACCCATCGATGCGTCGAACAGGGCGCAGGGCCGTCTGGCCAACGCATCGCGATTGCCTGCTGCCCAGTCGATCATCTGAGGCAGCCATTTACTCGACCGGATGGCGCTGCCAAGGATGACGGCGTCGAACGCATCGGCTGCGGGGGCGTTTTCGGCCGTGGCGACCTGAACGGAATAGCCGGCCTCTGCCGCCATTTCGCCGATCCAGAGGGCCTGTTCGGCGGTTGTGCCTAACCCGGAAGCATAGACGACCAGTAGCCTGGGTTGCCCTGGTTCGGCGTTACCGAGCTGTGTTTCGGGAAAGGCCAGTGTTTTGGTCGGGCGGAATTGCCAGGCAAGCCCACCAACGGCGGCTGCGCCAACGGCGGCGCCTCCCCAGAGAAAGACGCTTCTGCGCGTATGTTGCCTTTGGGCGGAATTTGTCATGGTCAGTGCCTTTGCCGATGCGGTCCGGGTCGGAATATGAACACGGCGGACCATTAATTTAACGACATTAAATTAATGCTTGGCAAGGCAGGGTTCAAGGCGTGCGACAGTTTGGCTGAAGTAAGGAACGGCGACACGGCGCGCAAGGCCGGAGCCCGCGCGCCCAAACATCGAAAACCGGCGTCAGCTTTACTGGAACGCCGTCTCGGCGAAGCTGCGCAATTTGCGCGAATGCAGGCGCTCCGGTGGCTGGTTCCTCAGGATTTCCATGGCCCTGATGCCGATCAGCAGGTGCCGGTTGACCTGGGTGCGATAGAACTCCGAGGCCATGCCGGGCAGCTTGATCTCGCCATGCAGCGGCTTGTCGGAGACACACAGGAGGGAGCCGTAGGGCACGCGGAAACGGAAACCGTTGGCGGCGATGGTCGCCGATTCCATGTCGAGGGCGACGGCGCGCGACTGGCTCAGGCGCTCGGCGATCTCGTTCTGGTCTCTGAGTTCCCAATTGCGGTTGTCGAAGGTGGCGACCGTGCCGGTGCGCATCACCCGCTTGACGTCGACACCGGTCAGGCCGGTTTCCGCCGCCACCGCCTGCTCGAGCGCCACCTGGATTTCCGCCAGGGCCGGGATCGGCACGGAAAGCGGCAGATCGGCGTCGAGCACGTGGTCCTCGCGGACATAGGCGTGGGCCAGGACGTAGTCGCCCAGTTCCTGGGAGTTCCTCAGGCCGGCACAATGCCCGACCATCAGCCAGGCATGTGGCCTCAGAACGGCGATGTGGTCGGTAATGGTCTTGGCGTTACTCGGACCGACGCCGATATTGACCATGGTGATGCCGCGGTTGTCGTCGGCGACAAGATGATAGGTCGACATTTGCGGGTCGCGGGCCGGCGGCGTGCCGGACGTGCCGCCACCGAGACGAGCGTTCCTGGTGATGACGTTGCCCGGTCCGATGAAGGCGGTGTAGTCGGGATGGCCTTCGGTCATGTACTTTTCGGCGAGCCGGCAGAATTCTTCCATATAGAACTGGTAGTTGGTGAAGATCACGAAGTTCTGGAAGTGCTCGGGCTCGGTGGCGGTGTAGTGGGAAAGCCTGTAGAGCGAATAATCGACGCGCGGGGCGGTGAACACCGCCAGCGGATAGGGGCCGCCCTGATTGGGAATGAGCGTGCCGTTGGCGATCTCGTCGTCGGTATTGGTCAGATCGGGCACGTCGAAAATATCGCGCAGGGGCACGCTGAGGCCGTCGATGGCGCCGCCGTCGATGCGCTCATTGGGGTGAAAGGCGAAATGCAGCGGGATCGGGGTATCGCTTTCGCCGATCTCGATCTCCGTGTCGTAATGCTTGAGGATCAGGGTAAGCTGCTTGAGCAGATATCTCCTGAACAGCTGGGGCGCGGTGATCGTCGTCTTGTAGAGGCCGGGGCTATGGAGAAACCCGTAGGGCAGGTGCGAATCGACCCGCTGGAAGCTGGTCGAGGACACCCTGACCTCCGGATAGGTGGCCCGCACATGGCCGGAGGGCTTTGCGCCCTTGATCAGCTCAAACAGGTGCTCGCGGATGAAACTGGTATTGCGCTTGTAGATTTCGGCCACATAGTCCCAGGCGAGCTCCGGGGACTTGAAGCGTTTCCTGGGCAGCGGCTCGGGCGTAATCAGGTCCATGGTGAAAGTCTTTCTGCAGCGTGTTCCGGCCTCGCGCGATAAATCGGTCCCTTGGACCGCCTTTTTGCCAAAGGGACGCCGCCTTTTTCCAGCGAACACGCGACGCTGAGAAATTGAAGGTGCACTGGCTTGCCAGTTTCCGGACCAAAGTGCAACGGGACCCTCGCAGCCGGCCCGCGTCCGCAAGATCTTTTTGCCTTGCGCACCTGCCCGATCACCTTTGAGTGAGCGGCCCTTGTCCGGCCATTTTGACTTTCTATCTCCAAGCCGGTCGCCCGCAGATACTGCCACTGCCCAGGCAGGTGCGGGCGCTGCGGGGCCGGCCTTTCTGGAGTTTGCCCTCAACTCGAGCCGGTCCCAATGGCCGCAGCACTCGTCCCCCCGGTGCTGCGGCCAATTCGTTTTCGGCCGGTGTCGCCTTATTCGATCCTGTGGGCTTGTCGTTTTCGCCTGCCGTTCCCACTTATGAATCACCCCGAGCGCCGGCGCTGCCGGCTGCCGATACTGATCCCGGAGGCTCGAGATGAGCGACGAAGACGACAAGAAGGACCGGTGGCACACCTTTACCGAAGAGGTGGAAATCGCCGGGCAGCACCTCGTCGACGAGGTGACCAGGCTGATTGCAGAGGGCAATGTGCGCAAGGTGCGGATACGTTCGCAGAATGACGACGTCGTTCTGGAAGTCCCGCTGACCGCCACTGCCGTCATCGGCGGCGTCGTGGTACTGACCGCGCCCTGGCTTGCCATTCTCGGCGCCCTGGCCGGGCTGCTCGTCAAGGTGCGGCTGGAAGTGGTGCGCGAGGAAAAGCCGGAAAGCAAGCAAGACGAAAACGGTGATCACACCGACGCGGCCTGATCCCCGGGGCCGAAACTGACCTCCAAGTCACGGGCGGCGTTGCCTTCGCCGCCCTTTTTGTTGCCGCGCGGCACCCTGCCGCCGGTTGAGTGCACAACCTGCTTGTTGACGGATCGCATTTGCCGGGAGCGAACCGGTTTCACTCGTCTTCGAAACGCTTTAAACTCGCCTTTGGCGCCGAAACGCTGGATTTGCGTTTCAGATGTGAAGTGCTGGCGGGCCTGAAGAGCTGCAGCCGGCGATCCCCGAACCTTCAGAAAAATCAAGCAAGATGACGCAGGCAAAGGCCGGCGACACCGTTCGCATACACTATACGGGCACCCTCGAAGACGGCACCCAGTTCGATTCGAATGTCGGGGGCGAGCCTTTGCAGTTCACCCTTGGCTCCGGCGAGGTCATTACCGGTTTCGACGCCGGAGTGACCGGCATGGCGGTGGGCGAAAGCAAGACCGTCTCCATACCTTCGACCGAGGCCTATGGCCAGCACGATCCGTCCAAGGTGCAGACGGTGGCACGCGACCGGGTACCGGCCGAGATCGACCTTCAGCTCGGCATGCAGCTCGGGGCCCGCACCGAGGACGGACGGCAGATAACCTTCACCGTGATCGACATCGCCGATGCCGACATCACCATCGATGGCAACCATCCCCTGGCCGGCAAGGATCTGGTCTTCGAGATCGAACTGGTGGAGATCGTCTAGAACGCAATGCGTTCCGATTGAATCGGAACGCGCACTCCATCTCCTTGCGATCGCGGCATCTCATCATTGCGAGACGCGCAAGCAACGAAGCAATCCAGGAGCAGTCGACTCGCGCGTGGAGTGCCTGGGCTGGCGCGCACCCTGCGGGTGCTCGCAATGACGCGGTGCCATTTCGATCGCAAACGGACGGATTTACGCCCACCCCGCCAGCGCCGCGAGCGCCCGCGAGGTGATGGCCAGCTTCTTGGCTTCGGCCTTGTCCTTGCCACGCCAGCGCTTGACGCCTTCGGGCTTTTTGAGCGTCACCGGCGGGAACAGGCCGAAATTGACGTTCATCGGCTGGAAGCTCCTGAGTTTTGCGCTCTCGTCGCCGATATGGCCGCCGGTGATGTGGCCGATCAGCGCCCCGAGCGCGGTTTCGGGCGGCGGTGGCACGAGCTCTTCGCCCAAGCGCTCCGCCGCCGCCAGCCGGCCGGCGATGAGGCCGATGGCGGTCGATTCGACATAGCCCTCGACGCCGGTGATCTGGCCGGCAAATCTGAGGCGGGGCAGGGCCTTGAGACGCAGATCGGCCCCCAGCACCTCCGGCGAATTGAGAAAGGTGTTGTGGTGAAGGCCGCCGAGCCGGGCGAATTCGGCCTTTTCGAGGCCGGGGATGAGGCGCAGAACCTCGGCCTGCTGGCGGTATTTCATCTTGGTCTGGAACCCGACGATGTTCCATAGCGTCCCGAGGGCGTTATCCTGGCGCAATTGCACCACGGCAAAGGGCTTTTGGTCCGGAAGATGCGGATTGGTCAGCCCGACGGGCTTCATCGGGCCGTAGCGCAGGGTGTCGCGGCCGCGCACCGCCATCTCCTCGATCGGCAGGCAGCCGTCGAAATAGGGCACGTTCTCCCAGTCGTGGAACTGGTGCTTGTCGGCCGACAGGAGTGCGTCGAGGAAACGGTTGTATTCGGCCTCGTTCATCGGGCAGTTGAGATAGTCGGCGCCGGTGCTGGAAGGCCCCGGCTTGTCGTAGCGCGACTGGGCCCAGACCACATCGCGATCGATCGAATCGCCATGAACGATCGGGGCGATGGCATCGAAAAAGGCCAGCGCTTCCGTGCCGGTCGCGGCCTGGATCGCCTTTGCCAGAGGCTCGGAGGTGAGGGGGCCGGTGGCGATGATGACGTCGCCCCAGTCCTCGGGCGGCAATCCGGTGACCTCGCCGCGTTCGAGCGTGATCAGTTCGTGGCCGGCGATCGCCTCGGTGATGGATTGCGAAAACGCCACCCGGTCGACGGCGAGGGCCCCGCCGGCCGGCAGGGCATGGCGGTCGGCCTCGCGCATGATCAGCGAGCCGGAGCGGCGCAATTCCTCGTGCAGCAGGCCGACGGCATTGCGGTCCCTGTCGTCGGAGCGGAAGGAATTGGAGCAGACCAGCTCGGCCAGTCCTTCAGTGACATGGGCCGGCGACGACTTTTCCGGGCGCATCTCGTGAAGCACGACGGGAATGCCGCGATTTGCGGCTTGCCAGGCGGCTTCCGAGCCGGCCAGGCCGCCACCGACCACATGGAGTGGAGAAGGGGGTTCTTTTCGCATCCGTGGCTGATATCAACAGCAGCGAGTTGGCGCAATCGGGCGCGGCAAACTAGGGAGAGCGGGGCATGACGAAGCTGACCCTTTGGGGACGCAATACCTCCGGAAATGTGCAAAAGGCGATCTGGGCCCTCGAGGAACTGGGGCTCGACTATACGCGTATTGATGTCGGCGGTCCGTTCGGCGGGCTCGATACGCCCGAATACGGCGCCATGAATCCGAACAGGAAGATCCCGGTGCTGCAGGACGGCGACCTGACGATCTGGGAATCGAGCGCAATCGTCCGCTATCTCGCGGCGCAATACGGCGTCGGTACGCTCTGGCCGGAAGATCCGAAGCAGCGGGCGGTTTGCGACCAGTGGGCCGACTGGGCCAACACCACCTTCCAGCCGGCCTGGCTCGGGGTCTTCGTGCAACTGGTGCGCGTACCGCCTTCCAAGCGCGATGCGGCGCTCTTCAAGACCCGGACCGACGAGGCCAATGCCTGTTTCCGGCTGCTCGACACGAGGCTGGCCGATCGCTCCTATCTTGGCGGCGACAGCCTGACCTATGCCGACATCCTTTGCGGCGTCTCGCTCTATCGCTGGTCGAAACTCGATGTCGCCCGCATCGACATGGCCAATGTCGACGCCTGGCATGCGCGTCTCAAGGCGCGACCGGGCTTCGTTGCCGGTGTGGAGATCGATTTTTCCTGAATTGCATGCGGCGGCTCGGGAGGCGTCGCCCTTCGGCGACCTGACGGCGATGCGGAGGTGAAAGCCGGTGCTTTTTGCGGAAATCGGGGTCTTCAGATTTCGCGGGCAGCGGTGAATGCCAGCTTTTTCCCGAGCGCGATGTCCGTTCCGCCGAACATCATCGCGCTCCGGACGTCTTGCCTCGGCCCGGGCAGGGCCGATTGTCCATCACATCTGCGCCGCATACTCGCGGGCAATGGTCGGAATGTCGCCGCGCTTGATGCCGAGATCGGTCAGCGAACGGTTGTCGAGCGATTCAAGCTCGCGAAGGGTCTGCTTGTAGACGGACCAGCGACGGACAACGGTGCGAATGCTCATCTGGCTTCTCCTTGGTTTCGTCTCTTGCCTAGTCCAGGCCGGACTGCATGAGTAGTCCGAATTTCTTCAACTCGGCTATGCACTTGGGTAATGCTTCGAGCGATCCGGGTGCATCCGCCCATGCCGACGCGGCGCGGTCGTGCCGCTGGCCGCGATTCTGTCCTTTGGGGATTGCGTGGTAACGGCCGAAGGCCCGACCGAGGCAGAGAGGCTGGACGTGCGATTGGGGGCCTAAAAGCGAAACACCCACTTCCGAGAGAAAGCGGGTGTTTCAAATCTTGTGTGGACCGGCGGTTGCCGGGCCTTTTTCTGGAGTGCGGTAGCCGTTCAGAAACATGCTACCGCACCCAGTGAGTCAATATTGCACATGATCGTTACCGATCACGCGCTAAATCTGCTCTACGTGAGCGCGCGCGATGCGCGGAATGTCGACGCGGGAAATTCCCAGGTCACTCAGCGAACGGTTGTCGAGCGCATTCAGCTCGCGGACAGTCTGCTGATATGCATTCCAGCGACGGAAGGCGGTGCGGATACCCATTTGTCTTCTCCTTGTTCTTGATGGACCATATCTAGTGCAGATGAGGTACGTTGAGCAGTGGGGTTTTCCTCAAGTCAGGCATGCATTTGCCGGATGGCTCGGAGGAATAGGGTTAATAGATTCCCAACTGCCCGGCCTTGCGGCCGGCCCCGTCAGCGGTCGAACAGGCCCTGGGTCATGCGGTACATGTCGGCTCCCGGATTTGGGAAGACATTGATGCCGCGATTGGTGGGGCCATTCGTTTCCCTGAACGTTTCAGGGACATCCGTATGACGATTCTCTTGCCAGACAACTCTTACAAACATGGCGTGTCTCCGTATCTGCGAAGGACCGCCAACAGATGGATGATTTGTACCGGTCTGACTATGCGCCATCGGGCAAACAAGCCTTGCGTACCGCGCATGACGCTGCCACGCCTTGTTCACAAATGGTCAAAAAGCCGGGAAAAGCCGTGCCGATTGTGGCGGTTTCGCGATGTCCTGGGGCAATGGCGGAGGGCCGTCGAGGACAGAAAAACGTCGCGGGTCGCAATTGTGTTGCCGAAATGCAACTACTCGGCGGCGCTATCGAGCCCGGACAGCCGTCTGGTCATGATTTCCCTGAGGTAGGTGCCGGTATAGGAGCGCTTTTCGGCGATGATGTCCTCGGGCGTGCCGACAGCGACGATCTCGCCGCCATTGTCGCCGCCTTCCGGTCCGAGGTCGATGACCCAGTCCGAGGTCTTGATCACCTCGAGATTGTGCTCGATGACGACGACGGTATTACCGGCCTCGACCAGCTGGTGCAGCACCTCGAGGAGCTTGGCGACGTCGTGGAAATGCAGGCCCGTGGTCGGTTCGTCGAGCATGTAGAGGGTGCGGCCGGTGGCGCGCTTGGACAATTCGCGGCTCAGCTTGACGCGCTGGGCCTCGCCGCCGCTGAGCGTGGTGGCCGGCTGGCCGACCTGGATGTAACCCAGGCCCACCCGCTGCAGCGTGACCATCTTGTCGCGAATCGCCGGCACGGCGGCGAAGAAATCGACGGCCTCGTCGACCGTCATGTCGAGCACGTCGGAGATCGACTTGCCCTTGAACTGGACCTCGAGCGTCTCGCGGTTGTAGCGGTGGCCCTTGCAGACGTCGCAGGTGACATAGACGTCGGGCAGGAAATGCATCTCGATCTTCAGAACGCCGTCGCCCTGGCATTTTTCGCAGCGCCCGCCCTTGACGTTGAACGAGAACCGTCCCGGCCCGTAGCCGCGCGCCTTGGATTCGGGCAAACCGGCGAACCATTCCCGGATCGGGGTGAAGGCGCCGGTATAGGTCGCCGGGTTGGAGCGCGGCGTCCGTCCGATCGGCGACTGGTCGATGTCGATGACCTTGTCGAGGAATTCCAGGCCCGAGACGCCCTCATGCGGGGCCGGGTTGGTCCGGGCGCCATTGAGACGCCGCGCCACCGCCTGGTAGAGCGTGTCTATGAAGAGAGTCGACTTGCCCGAGCCGGACACCCCGGTGACCGAGACGAACAGGCCGAGCGGAATGTCGACCGAGACATGTTTGAGATTGTTGCCGCTGGCGCCGCGCACCGAAAGCTGGCGGGTCGGGCTCGGCGCGCGCCGTTCGACCGGCATCGGGATGAAGAGCCGTCCGGACAGATACTTGCCGGTCAGGCTGTCGGGATGGGCAAGGATGTCGGCCGGCGTACCCTCGGCGACGATGTGGCCGCCATGCACCCCGGCGCCCGGGCCGATATCGACGACGTGGTCGGCGGTGAGGATGGCATCCTCGTCATGCTCGACGACGATGACGGTGTTGCCGAGGTCGCGCAGGCGGCGAAGGGTCTCCAGAAGCCTTGCGTTGTCGCGCTGGTGCAGCCCGATCGAGGGTTCGTCGAGGACATAGAGCACGCCGGTCAGACCGGAACCGATCTGGCTCGCCAGCCGGATGCGCTGGCTTTCGCCGCCCGACAGCGAACCGGAATTGCGTGAAAGGGTCAGATAGTCGAGGCCGACATCGTTGAGGAAGGCGAGGCGCTCGCGGATCTCCTTGAGGACGCGTTCGCCGATTTGCATCTGGGTCGGGTTGAGCTTTGCCGGCAGGGTCTCGAACCAGCCCGAAGCCTCGCGGATCGACATGTCGGCGACCTGAGCGATGTGAAGGCCGGCGATCTTGACCGCCAGCGCTTCGGGCTTGAGGCGATAGCCTTCGCAGGCTTCGCAGGGTGCCGAGGACATGTATTTCTCGATTTCCTCACGGGCGCCGGCGCTTTCGGTCTCGCGATGGCGGCGTTCGAGATTGCCGATGACGCCCTCGAAGGGCTTGGTGGTCTTGTAGGTCCTCAAACCATCGTCATAGACGAAGTTCACCGGGGTCTTGCCGGTGCCGTAGAGCAGGGCCGCCTGGGTGCCGACCGGCAGATCGGCGAAGGGCGAACCGGTCGAGCCGCCGAACTGTTTCACCACCGCCTGCAGGGTCTGCAGGAAATAGGGCGAGGAGGTACGCGACCACGGCGCCACTGCGCCGTCGCGGATCGACAGGGACGGGTCGGGGACGACGAGGTCCGGATCGATCTTCATCTCCGCCCCGAGGCCGCCGCAGACCGGGCAGGCGCCGAAGGGATTGTTGAACGAGAACAGGCGCGGTTCGATCTCGGCAATGGTGAAGCCGGAGACCGGACAGGCGAATTTCTCCGAAAAGGTGACGCGCTCGGGCTCGGTTTCGCCCTCCTTCAGATCGGCGAGTTCGGCGATGGCGATGCCGTCGGCCAGGTGCAGCGCCGTCTCGAAACTGTCGGCGAGACGGGTGGCCAGGTCCGGCCCGGTGACGATGCGGTCGACCACGACCTCGATGTCGTGCTTGATCTTCTTGTCGAGGGCCGGCGCATCCTCGATCTCGTAGAAGCTGCCGTCGATCTTGACGCGCTGGAAGCCGCGCTTCATCAACTCGCCGAGTTCCTTGCGGTATTCGCCCTTGCGGCCACGGACGACCGGCGCCAGCAGATAGAGCCGCGTCCCCTCGGGCAGGGCCATGATCTTGTCGACCATCTGGGAAACGGTCTGGCTCTCGATCGGCAGGCCGGTGGCCGGCGAATAGGGAATGCCGACGCGGGCGAACAGCAGCCTCAGATAGTCGTAGATCTCGGTGACGGTGCCGACGGTCGAACGCGGATTGCGCGAGGTCGTCTTCTGCTCGATGGAGATGGCCGGCGAGAGCCCGTCGATCTGCTCGACATCGGGCTTCTGCATCATTTCCAGGAACTGGCGGGCATAGGCCGAAAGCGATTCGACATAGCGGCGCTGGCCCTCGGCATAGATGGTGTCGAAGGCGAGCGAGGACTTGCCCGAGCCCGACAACCCGGTCATGACGATCAGCTTGTCGCGCGGCAGCCTGAGGTCGATCGACTTGAGATTGTGCTCCTTGGCGCCACGGATGACGATTTCGCGATTGCTGGGTTCAAACATGGGCGGTCCGGTCGGTTTGAAGAGCCGCAACGTGACGCAGCGGACGAGGGCAGAAAGAACATAGACAGAACATTAAAACCGAAGTCAAGCGCCTCCGTCGTGCTCTGTCCATGATCGGCAGGCAAGGCCAAACAGGCACCAGAACTAGTGCCAAATCATGACAGATGCTGACAGGGGCGGGCGGATTGCCGGTGCCTGACCGCAGGCTTTCCCAGGTGCGACCATCGCCGACCCTATCCGCGGTCTCAAGACGTCAGTTCGGAAAATCCCGTGCCCTGCCGATCCGGGAGGAGGTGCCGGACCAACTGTTGCTGCTGCCGATCGGTGTCAGCCTCAGCGACTTGCCGCGTAACGAATATTGTAACGACGGGCAGTTTCCGTCCGCTCCTCCGGCGGAAGGGAGGTGAAATACTTTTTCCATCCCGGGCAAAAATTGATGTGCCAACGCCAGAGTCGTCCGGCAAAGGACCGTGGCGCCTTGTCATATTTTGCTCGCATGGGGCAGTTGCTGCAACTATTCTCGCTCATGGCAGACGTCCTGACTGTTCATGTCGGCCGGCCGGAGTTTACCCGGGTTCAATTCGCATATCCAGAATTTGTGATCGCGGCACGCCTTGCGCCGGCATGAATCATTGCCTCACCGCGGACATGAAACGGTTTGTGGACGACGCGGGAAAAACCGCGCATCGGCGGGCTTCAGGGTTTAGGATGCCTTGATCAGGCGGCCGACCGCCACGAAGCAAGAGCAGGAAGGAAATGCCATGGCCGGCAGCGTCAACAAGGTCATTCTCATCGGTAATCTCGGCGCCGATCCGGAAGTGCGCACCACCCAGAGCGGCACCAAGGTGGTCAATATGCGTATTGCCACCACCGATCGCTGGCGCGACCGCAGTTCCGGCGAGCAGCGCGAGCGCACCGAGTGGCACAATGTCGTGATCTGGAACGAGAATCTCGGCCGCATCGCCGAGCAGTATCTGCGCAAGGGTTCCAAGGTCTATGTCGAAGGCGCGCTGCAGACCCGCAAATGGCAGGACCAGTCGGGGCAGGACCGCTATACGACCGAGATCGTTCTTCAAAATTTCAACGGCAATCTGACCCTGCTCGACTCGCGCGGCGAGGGCGGCGATACCGGTTTTTCCGGCCCGCGTTCGACGGAGGATCGCGGCCGGCCGGCCGCGCCGAGCGCACCGTCCTTCGACTCCGGCGGCGTGGACGACGACATTCCATTCTAGGGCATTTTCCGTTCTGATGGAATCAGAACGGAAGCTCCAGGTTATCGAGTGGTCGCGTTTTCGAACCGGCGAACCGGTATCCACTTCGCCTGAAAACGCTCCAGTCGTGCCTCGGTTACCGCGCCACACGCCAGCGAATCAGAGCACCACGAAGCCGCAGGCAATGTGGACGAGCGTCGCGACGCCGGCGCCGATGGCCATGCCGGCGATGCGCCGCGACAGGGCGATCGCCACGTCCGCGAGCTGGATGAGCGCCGCCGCGAACAGCGCGGCAGCGACCGCCCAGCCGCCGAACAGTAGCGGCAGGATGCCGGCAACAAGCCCGAACGGGATCGTCCGGGCGGCGTACATGAAAACGAAGAATTTCTCGTCGGCGCCGCCGCTGGCTTCGGGATTGACCACCCTGGGACGATAGATGGCGACAATGCCGAACGCGGCCGAGACCAGCGCCACGAGCAGATTCAGATAGACGATGGCGGCATTCATTGCATAAGCCTCCCGATCGGGCGGCTCGACGCTATTTGCCGGATTCGTCCGTGTCGAGAGAAGCGCTTGCGGCTTTTCCGCTCCGCCGGTCGGAAGGTCGCGCCGCGCGGTCCAGATGGATTGTGTGTCCATGGTCCCGTATCGAGGGTATGGCACAGAAACGAGGGGAGGCGGCAGCGCGCCGGCATCCGGCGTCGCGGGCCACGGGCAAAACCATGAACATCATCATCCGCGACGAGCGGAAAGGCGACGAAGCTGCAATCTCCGCCGTGACGACCGCCGCCTTCGGGACCCTCGCCGAGGCCAGCGGCACCGAGGCCGAGATCATCGACCGGCTCAGGGCGGCAGGGGCGCTGAGCCTGTCTCTGGTCGCCGAAAGGAGCGGCGAGATCGTCGGCCACGCGGCGTTTTCGCCGGCAGTGCTCGGCGAAGCCGAGGACTGGTCCGGCCTCGGTCCGGTTTCGGTCCGGCCGGATTTGCATCGGCAGGGCATCGGTTCGGCCCTGATGAAGGAGGGGCTCGATCGGCTGCGGCGTCTCGGTGCTGCAGGCTGCATCGTGGTAGGCGATCCGGCCTATTATTCCCGCTTCGGCTTCAGATCCTTCACGCGGCTCGTCTGCGAGGGCGTTCCGGCGGAGAACACTATGGCCCTGGCCTTCGACGCTACCGAACCGTCGGGCAACATGGCCTTCCACCCCGCCTTTTTCGGGGCGGGGTGAACTGCCGGACGCTGCATGCCCGCAAACAGAAGGGCCGGCATGACATGCCGGCCCTTTCCTGTCGCATTCGGGTCGACTGGCGTCAGGACTTCTTGGAAAGCGGCACCTTGGCCGTGGTTGTCGTGCCGGAGCTGGTATCGGTAACCTTGGCGTTGACGGTGATGGTGCCGTTCTTCAGGGCGAAATCGACATCGACGTTGAAATTGGCATTGGTCCCGGCGTCGCTCGGCTGCATCGTGAAGATAATGCCGGAACCGCTGCGCCGGCCGACGGCGATCTGGTCCTGCAAAAAGCTGACATTCGAATTCAGCACTGCTTCGAAGCGGTTGCGTTCCTCTATGTAGCCCATGGTGCCTTTCAGCGAGAAGGTGCCGCCGGCCAGGGCGCAACGTCCGTTGAACTGCACGCGGGTCGGAACGGCCGAGGTTACCGCCAGCGAGCACTTGACCGTTTCCTTACTGTCGCTGGTGCCCATGCTGCCGCGGCCCGTCCAGTCCCCGACATAGGACTGCAACAGGTCGATGTCCCTTTGCGACGCCAATGCCGGGGCGGCCTGGGCCATTGCCAGTGCGAGAACGAAACCGGCAACCGCCGGCCGAAGCAGAGGAGAACGGATCATGTTTTTTTGGCTCCGAGAGTCTGAAAGAAGCGCCCGCCCGCATTCATCAAGGAGGGAAGGATAATCAGATCGCCGACAAGGGCAAGTACCAGCGTGAGAACGGTCAGTGTTCCGAACAGGGCTACCTGCGGCAGCGCCGAGAAAATGACGACCAATGTGCCGGCGCACAATATCAGTGTCGTGGCGACAAGGGCAGGCCCGATGCGTTCGAGGCTGTGATCGACCGCCTCGCTGTTGGTGAAGCCTCGGCCGCGCTGGCGCATGTAGGTGGCAAGGAAGTGGATGGTGTCGTCGACCGCGATGCCGAAGGCGATGGTCAGGGCGAAGATCGTGGTCAGCTGCAGGCCGGCGCCGGAGAAGTAGAGATAGACCTCGGTTCCGAGGATCGGCAGGATATTGGGAATGATGGCCAGAAGCGCCACGCGCAGCGAGCGGAAGGCGAAGCCGATCACGAAGATGTTGACGACGATGGCGGCGGAAAGCCCGTTCCTCAGACTGCTGATGATGTCGGTACTGGCAAAGGCGGTCAGCACGTTGAGCCCGGCCACCTGGGCATCCGCAATGCCGGCGGCCTTGAGATCGGCGTCGATCTCCCCGACCAGTTTTCTGAGGTCGCCCGAACGCATGATGGTCGGAATGAAGGCGGTGACGAGCGCCTGCTTGTTGTCGTCGGTGACGAATCGATGCTTGAGGAAGGGGCCGACGGCGGAAAAGATCTGCTCGCGGGAAAAGCCGCTGTCGGCATAATGGGTGAAGCTCGCCGCCGAGATCACCTTGCCCTTGCCGACGCGGTTCTCGACGATCTCGTGCACCTTCTTGATGCGTTCGAAATCTGCGTCACCGACATTCTCGACCCCTTCCTTGAGCGGCACCCGCACATAGAGCGGCGCCACCCCGCCGACGCCGCTGTCGATGCCTTCGGCGGTCTGCATGGCCTGGGAATCGGAGGGCATGAAGTCCTGGAAGTTGAATCGCGGCTGCATGGAAAAATGCGGGATGAGGAACAACAGGACGAGAATGGGCGATCCGATGGCGATCGGACGGGCGAAGCGGCTGGTCAGGAAGCGCGCCACCGGGATCGGCGCCGATACGGCGATGCTCATGTGATCGGGCGGCTGGAAGCCGAGCCGGACGGCGAGCTTGATGGCCAGCGGCAGGAAGGTCACAAGGGCGATATAGGTGAGGGCCACCCCGATCACGCCGGAAACGCCGAATTCCTCGATGCCCTGGCCCTGCACAACCACCAGGGTGGCGAACGAGACCATTGTGGTGATCGAGGTCAGGGCCGCCGCCGGGGTCACACGGTTGACCGTTTCGGTGATGGCTTGGTTCGCCTCCATGCCGTCACGCCATAATCGGAGCCAGGTGAAACAGAAATACATGCTCTCGGCGAAGGCGATGACCAGCACCAGGGTGGTGACGATATTGGTCAGGAAGGTGAACTGGCCGAACAGGGCCGTCACCAGGCCGATCAGCCACACGATCGAAATGAAGGGTGTGAGGGTGGCCAGGATCGCCCCCCAGAAGCTCCTGAGACAGATGAAGGAGACGACGGCGCCGATGATGAAGCCGACGATCGAGAACTTGATCTGGTCGGAAACGGTGGCGTCGAGCATTTCGGTCTTCCACACCGGTGGCCCGGTCAGCTCGACATTGATCTTGTCCGAATCGTATTGCGAGATCAGGCTCCGCAATTCGGCCAGCATTTCGGCTTCGCCATGTCCCTTGGTCAGTTCGGGATCGGGGAACAGGATCATCACCATGCCCGAGAGGTCGCCGAGAATGAGGTTGCGCATGATCGGATCAGTGTTGCGCAGATCGGTCAGCGCCTTGGCGACTTCCGCGCGCGACTTCATGTTTTCGGGCACGGATGGGGCGGTGCCGCCGTTCTCGGTCGGCTTTCTGAGCGAGAAAGGCGACAGCGTGCCGGCGGCATAGGAGGTCAGTTCGAGATCGAGCGCCAGCTCGCGCAGGCGTTCGAGCACCGCCGGATCGGTCAGGTCGGGCGATTTGACCAGGATATAGGCGTCGTTCTCGAAGGTGCCGAAGGTTTCCTGCAGTTTGAGATAGCGGTCATACATCTCGCCGGAATTGCGATAGACCCGCAAAATGTCGCCATCGACCGAGACATGGGGGAACTGCGCCAGACAAAAAGCAGTGAAAGCAACGACAACGACCGCCATCAGCCTCGGAAACCTCAGGGTGAAGTGGCCGAGTCGCTCGATCCCAAACCCAATCGACAAGAAGCTTCTCCTCCACGCGCGGCTCTTGTTGCGGTTGCATCGCTTGATGCGAAACCGGCCTGGCCCCTTCCGCGCAATGCTCCAACCTTCAGTTTCTATGGTTTATCGCCGATTCCGTCCAGCGCGGGCAGCGCTCAAACCGGTAAAGATTGCGATCAGGACGGGCATGGAGGCACTGTGACGCGGAAAAAGGCGGGTTCGAAGCGGTCCGGCCGCCCTTTGCTGTGGACGGCGAGGGGGAGCGGGCGCTATGCCGGATGCCGCCGATAGCACTCGCGACCGGAATCGCCTAAATTCCGAAAACTGAAATACATGCAAAGACCAGATACGTGACCAACACGCCCGACGCGCCCCAGCCTCCCGGCTCAGGCTCGGATATAACCCCGATCTCGATCAACGAGGAAATGCGCCGCTCCTATCTCGATTACGCCATGAGCGTGATCGTGAGCCGGGCGCTTCCCGACGTCTGCGACGGTCTCAAGCCGGTGCACCGGCGCATCCTTTATTCGATGTCCGAGCAGAATATCGTCTGGAACCGGCCTTACGTGAAGGCGGCCCGCGTCGTCGGCGACGTCATCGGCAAATATCACCCGCATGGCGATGCGGCGGTCTATATGTCGCTGGTCAGGATGGCGCAGGATTTTTCCATGCGCGACTGCCTGATCGACGGGCAGGGCAATTTCGGCTCGATCGACGGCGATATGCCGGCGGCCATGCGCTACACCGAATGCCGCATGCAAAAGATTGCCGACTCCCTGCTCGAGGACCTCGACAAGGACACGGTCGATTTCCGCGACAATTACGACAATTCCGAAAGGGAACCCGCGGTCCTGCCGGCCCGGTTTCCCAATATCCTGGTCAACGGCGCCGGCGGCATCGCCGTCGGCATGGCGACCAATATCCCGACCCACAATCTCGGCGAGGTCATCGACGCGACACTGGCGGTAATGGAAAACCCCGGCATCGACATCGACAGCCTGTGCGAGATCATGCCCGGTCCGGATTTCCCGACCGGCGGCATCATTCTCGGGCGTTCGGGTATCCGCTCGGCCTACGAGACAGGTCGGGGCTCGATTCTCGTCCGCGGCAAGGTGACCATCGAGGAGACCCGCAAGGAGCGCGAGGCGCTCATCATCCACGAGATCCCCTATCAGGTGAACAAGGCGTCGATGATCGAGCGCGTTGCCGAACTCGTGAGGGACAAGCGCATAG
>CAZKTH010000037.1:0-16819 GCA_964555575.1 uncultured Devosiaceae bacterium
GCCATATCGCCACCGAGGAAGAACTGTCAACCGTTCTTTCCGACGAGGCGCGGGCCCAGTTGGTGAAAGTCAACTAGAGCGTTGTCAGGCGAAGTGGATACCGGTTCGCCGGTTCGAAAACGCGACCACTCAATTACCTGGAGCTTCCGTTCTGATTCCATCAGAACGGAAGCTCCAGAGCGGCGCGACCATGCGCAATTTCCGCTGTCCATCCAATAGGTTGCGGGATTGTCCGTAGGGGCTTTTCGCAGGGGCGGGCGACGTGTCGTCAGGTCCCTCGCATTTTATGCAGTTTCCTTTTTTGATTTTATGCGTTTTCGGAACGTCACGGTGATTGGTCCACGCGTACGCCTCTTGGCCAGGCTCCCGGAAGAGTGCCGGAGCCGGATGCGGATTGCGAGAAGACGATGCTACAGCATGCCGATCCAGGATCGTCCCGGACCAAGGACAAAACGCAGGATACACTCCGCCACGAAGTCGAGCAGATCATCGCCCAGCGTCTCGAGCGCAGCCATCTGAAGAAGGCCAAGCCGGCGACGCTTCCGTCGGAAGCACCGGCGGCGCCCGGGCCGGCGCTTCGCCGGCGGCCTCTGTCGCTCCAGACCGAGCCGGACAAGCCGGTGAATCGCGAAATGCCGGACCCGGCTTCCGGCCGGCCATCCGATCTTGCGGCATTCGACAAGGACTTCTCGGAAGACGTCGCGGATGAACCGCCCCTTTCCTATGAGTCGGCGGAAGCGGCGGACGATCTTCCCCTCTCCTACGACACCGTCGAGGAGGTTACCGAACCCGATATGCCGCAGAACCAGATGGAATTCGAGCGGATCGACCTCCTCCAGGCTGAAGAGCGTCAGGCGGAATTGCGCCAGGAGAACCTGCGCCAGGAGGAATTGAGCCAGCAGGGGGATCGTCGCCAGGGCGAGCGACGCAACATGGAATTCCTGAGGACCGAACTGCAATGGTCGTCCTCGCCCGAGCCCGAGGAAAAACGCGGCCTCATCAAGCGCATGGGCTTCAGACGGTCGCGTTTCACGCTGTTGGCGCTGGCGCTTGTTTCGGCGGCCGTTGCCGGTGGACTGGCCCTCACCAATCAGGCGCCGCCACCCGAACCCGAAGTCGCCGCCGCACCGCCGCCCGAACCGGTCGTGGTGCCGACGACCAGCATTCTCATCGCCACCCAGCAGATCGGTGCCGGAGAAAAACTGACCGAGGCGAGCCTCGGCTGGCACGAGGTGCCGGTTTCCACCCTGCTGCCGGGCTATATCTCCGCCAAAGCCGATCCGGAGGCGATCGCCTCGTTCGACCAGACCATCGCCCGCTATCCCTTCTTCCCCGGCGATCCGATCCGCGCCGACAAGCTTCTCGATTCGCCGCGACAATCGCTGGCGGCGGTTCTGGCTTCCGGAATGCGCGGCATTTCGGTGCCGGTGAGTTCGGTGGCCGCCGCCGGTGGCTTCATCAAGCCGGACGATCATGTCGATGTGGTTCTGACCAGTAACGGCGTCACCCGCACGGTGCTCGAGGATGTGCGCGTCCTCGCCGTCGGCGACAGGTTCGGCCCGAGCACCACCGGCGATGCAAACGAAGATCCGGAAACCGCCAACAAGGCGTTCAACGGCACGACGACGGCGATCCTCGAACTCGATCCGACGGCAGCGGAAGTGCTTGCCAGGGCGACGGCGACCGGAAGCCTGACCCTGACCCTCAGGCCACCCGAAAGTGGAACCGCATCAAGGCCGACGCCGCGCAACGGCGCCGACCAGACCATCCGTCTGACCAGTGCCTTCTGGAACGACAGCTACTCGCCGACGGCCAAATGAGGCCAGGATCGCACGCAGGGCGGGCGTTTGCCGGCGTTAAGCCTGGATTCACGGCACAGGCTTACCATTGCCGTGTTCCTGGCCCGGGGGGGCCGTGCGTTTCGAGTGTGCCATGCGTAATTCAGTTCAGGATGCCGCCAAGTCGTCCGGGCGGAAATCTTATGGCCGGTGGGGGCTGTCCTGGCCCGTCGGCTGGGTCGGGATCATCGTCGCCTTCCTTCTGGTTTTCGCCATTGTCCCGTCCCAGGCCCAGACGATCAAATACGATGTCGCGACGACGTCGGCGCTGCGTATAAACCTGCCGGCCAGCCAGGCCGTGACGGTCCTGATGAGCGAGGAAATCGGCAAGGTCGTGGCGGCCGATTCGACCATCGCCGACGCGCAGCTGATCACCACCAAGTCGATCTTCCTGGTCGGCCGCGCCTTCGGAACCACCACCGTCAACATCTTCGATTCCGACGGCAAGCCGGTCGGTCTGCTGTCTGTCGAGGTCGGCGCCGACGTCAAGGATCTCGTGCGTTCCATCCACGCGGCCATTCCGGGCTCGGCGGTCAAGGCCGACACGATCAATGGCCGTATCAAGCTTTCGGGCAAGGTGCCCGATGAGGTCTCGATGCAGAAGGCGCTCGATATCGCCGCGCAATATGGCGGACCGGCGGTGATCAATGCCATGACCTTTTCCGGCGGCCGCCAGGTCAATCTCGAAGTGCGCATTCTCGAGGCACAGCGTACCGCCGCGCGCGAACTCGGCGTGCAGTGGGACGGCAATATCGGCTCGTTCAGGTTCGGCGTCGCGTCGCAGGCCAACGGGCCGACCTCCGAGGCCATGAGCTTTTCCGGGTTTCTCACCAACATCATTTCAGGCGGCGCCAACATCACCGCCGTGATCAACGCCCTGGAGACCAAGAACCTCGTGCGTACCCTGGCCGAGCCGAATTTGACGACACTGTCGGGGGTCAATGCCAGCTTTCTCGCCGGCGGCCAGATTCCGATCCGTCTCGTCGACAAGGACGGCAATTACGCGCTCGACTATCACGATTTCGGCGTCAGGCTGAGCTTCACCCCGGTGGTGCTCGACGACGACCGCATCCAGATCCAGCTCGAACCGGAGGTCAGCGGCATCAATGGCTATACCGACGCCGGCGATCCGATCTTCAATACCCGCACCCTCGAAGCGACGGTGGAATTGCGGGACGGCCAGAGCTTTTCGGTCGCCGGCCTGTTGCAGAGCGGCACGACCTTCAGTCAGGACCAGTTGCCCTGGCTCGGCGACGTCCCCATTCTCGGTTCGCTGTTCAGGTCCTCGGGCTTTCAGAAGAACGACACCGAACTGGTGGTCATCGTCACCCCGCGTCTGGTCCGGCCGGGCAAGCCGGGCGAACGGGTGGCGAGCCCGCTCGATGCCACACAGCCGGCCGATGACCTGCAGTTCTTCCTGCTCGGCCAGCTCGAAGTCACGCCGAAGATGATCCGCGACTTCAAGACCGGCGCCGGGATCGTCGGCCCGTATGGCTACATCATGGATCCTGACCAGGAGGCGGCGAAATGATTCCGGTCCGTACGCTTGCCCTTGTCGTCGGCACGGGGCTTGTCCTCGCACTCGGCGGCTGCACCTACGACTATCTGCAGCACACCGACCGGGTCGGCTTTCACGCCGGCGATGCGGTCAAGGCCAATCTCGAGGCTGAAACGGTCGACCCGCAAAAGCCTTCGCTTTACAAGACAACCGGTCTTGGCGAGGACGGCTACGTCATTCCGGCGGATCAGAGCGCCGGCAGCAACTGACAACGCCCTTGATCGGGCGACGGGAAAAGCCGGGGGCCATTCCGAAAGCGCGGAATGGCCCCTTGTTTTTGCATCTCGGGTGGACGACACGGCAATCGGCGCGACCGATTGTCGTGTCAGGCCTTGCGGCGTCATTGCGCGCATCAAAAAGGGGCGCGGCCATCCGGCAAAACGGATGCGGCGTCAGGCCATCTCCGGTGGATTGCCTCGTCCCCCCGGATCACGTCCGGGGGCCGGCGCAATGACGGCATATGTTTCGGTGAGCCGGAAAGAGGGCCTCAGGCCCCGGCGTGTGCCGCCGCGTCGGTCAGCAACTGGATGTTGTTGGCCACCACGACATTGTGCGGATCGAGGGCTTCGGCCTTGTGGAAGCTGGTCAGCGCCTTTTTCAGGTCGCCGCGCAACATCATGGAATAGCCGACATTGTTGTAGTACCGGACGCTCGGCCCGCTGAGCTTCAGGAGCGCCGTATAGACGCGGTCGGAAAGATCGAAGCGTCCGAGCCGGTCATAGGAGGCGGCAAGACCGAAATAACCCTCGGAATTGTTCGGTCCCAGCTCCACCGCCTTTTTGTAGAAGGCGGCCGAATAGCCGAAATCATTGGAACGGAAATGCTCGCGCCCCTGCATGAGGGCGGTTTCGGGCGTCAGCATCACATCCGCCGGCAATTCGGCGATTTTGGCATTGCTGGAGCCGAAGGCGCTCGCGCCGAACCCCGAAGACGAACATCCGGCAAGAGAAAGACCGAGGGCCGCGATGAGACCAAGGCCCAAACCCATTCGCACCATATGTGACACAGACATGATCAATCGCCCCGTCCGGCGGGAGTCTGCCGGACCTTTGCCCCGTTGTGACAAGGCTACGCGTGCAAAGGAATCGGGTCGGTAAACAGAATGTGAAATCGTCTGGCATGGCTAACCAATGGTTTCCGGCCGGACCGGCTTTCGCGGCAGGTAATCCCCCTTCCCGAATGAGCGCGCATACTGGGGGCCACCATTTGTCCGGAGATCGACATGACCGACCGTTTTGCTTCCCGCGCCCAAAGCCTTGAAGGGCCGGCAAACCATGGTTTCGCCGTTACCCCCAGCGATGCGACCCCGCTCGACGAGACCTCAAGGGCCCTCTATGTCGGTTCGGCCGGCGATCTCGCCGTCGTCATGGCCTCCGGCGCCGCCGTGAATTTCGCCGGCATCGCCGCCGGCACGCTGTTGCCGGTCCGCGTCCTTTCGGTCATGGCGACCGGCACCACGGCTTCCGATATCGTCGCGCTGGTGTGAGGCAGCCCTGGAGCTTCCGTTCCGATGGAATCGGAACGGAAGCTCCAGGTTATCGAGTGGTCGCGTTTTCGAACCGGCGAACCGGTATCCACTTCGCCTGAAAACGCTCTAGCCGTTGGCGAGGACGCGTTCGAGCCGCACCCACAGATCCTCGACCGTGTCGGAGAAAATGACGAGACGGTCGGTATTGGAAAGCGAATGGGCCAGCACGTCCACGGCATAGCCGCGCAGCACCTCATAGGCGCGGTTGCGGTTCAGAAGCGCCACCGGCTTGCCACTCGATCCGCCCCCGGCCAGCACCCAGACATTGAACAGCGCCCGCGCCGAAACGATGCCGGCCGGAAAGCCGACAAAGGCATCGGCCAATTCGCTCATGTGCTGATAGCGCATCTCTTCTTCCGGAATGATCTCGACATGCGTGCCTTCGGCAAAGCTGTCGGCATCAAGGCTCCCATCCGACAGAATGGTCACCGACGCACCTGCGGCATCGGCGGCGGTGATCAGCGGCCGGCAATAGGCGCCCTTCTCGCCAAGGCAGATGATTTTCGCGCCATTGCGGGCAAAAAGCGTTCCGGCCGCGCTGAGGATGCGCGGGAAATCGGCATCGCCCGGCGCCGTCGCATCGGCAAAGACGGCCAGAACCGGCCCGCCTTCCGCGATCTCGATGCTCATCGCGGCAGTCCGCGACTGACCGAGCCGAGAATGCCCCGGACCAGAGAGCGTCCGAGTTCGCGCGCCATGGTGCGGGTAAAACTCTTGAACGCTGCTTCGGCGGGGGTCTGCCGGCTCGAACGACGCGTTGTGCCGCGCTGCTTTTCGGGCCGGCGCATCTGTTCGCGTTCCTCGGCCCGGGTACGGCGTTCCGCCCGCTCCCTGAGGATCTCGAAGGCCGACTCCCGGTCGATGACCTCGTCGTAAAGCCCGAGGACCGGGCTTTTCGCCATCACCGCCCTGCGTTCCTCAGGCGTGATCGGTCCCATGCGCGACGAAGGCGGCCGCATCACCGTCCGCCCCACCACCGAGGGCACGCCCTTGGCCTCGAGGGTCGAGACCAACGCCTCGCCAACCCCCAATTGCGTAATCGCCTCGGCGGTATCGAAATCAGGATTGGGCCTGAAGGTCTCGGCCGCGACCCGCACCGCCTTCTGCTCGCGCGGCGTGTAGGCCCTCAAGGCATGTTGGACACGGTTGCCGAGCTGGGCCAGCACTTCCTCGGGCACGTCGGCCGGATTCTGGGTGACGAAATAGACCCCGACGCCCTTGGAGCGGACGAGCTTGACCACCTGTTCGACCTTGTCGAGCAACGCCTTGGGTGCCTCGTCGAACAGGAGATGCGCCTCGTCGAAGAAGAAGACGAGTTTCGGCTTGTCGGGATTGCCGACCTCCGGCAGTTCGTCGAACAGCTCCGACATCAGCCAGAGGAGGAAGGTCGCATAAAGGCGCGGCGACTGCATGAGCTTGTCGGCGGCAAGCACCGAGATATAGCCGCGGCCGTCGCGGTCGGTCCTCATCATGTCGGCGA
Source organism: uncultured Devosiaceae bacterium (assembly GCA_964555575.1). GTDB lineage: Bacteria > Pseudomonadota > Alphaproteobacteria > Rhizobiales > Devosiaceae > JAHJQZ01. The sequence continues at coordinate 6,405 of CAZKTH010000037.1, forward strand.
TATCAAGGGCCCGTTCGCCGAAGAAATGCTCGGCGCCCTGCTGCTCGAGCACCAGCAGCGCCCGCTGGATGGCGCCGATCGAGGCCGAGGAAATCCGCCCGTATGTGGCCGAAAGTTCCTTGTCGCGCTCGTCGACATGGGCGAGCAGCGCCCTCAGATCCTTGAGATCCAGGAGCGCCAGCCCTTCGTCGTCAGCGAGCTTGAAGGCAATGTTGATCACGCCTTCCTGGGTGTCGTTGAGGCCCAAAAGCCGCGACAGCAGGAGCGGTCCCATATCGGTAATCGTCGTGCGGACCGGATGGCCCTGCTCACCGAACAGGTCCCAGAAAATGGTCGGAAAGGCTTCGAAGCCGTAGTCGTCGAAACCGATGGTCTCGGCGCGTTTTGCCAGGAAATCCTTGGGATCGCCTTCCATGGCGATACCGGAAAGGTCGCCCTTGACGTCGGCGCAAAAGACCGGCACCCCGGCCCGCGAAAAGCCCTCGGCCATGATCTGCAGGCTGACCGTCTTGCCGGTGCCGGTGGCGCCGGTCACGAGGCCATGGCGGTTGGCATATTTGAGCGCCAGATATTCGGGTTTGGTGGAAGTGCCGAGATAGACGGCGTCGTCGATGAGCATGGGACCAACCTTGAGAAACGTCCGGCGGTTATAGCCTTCCCCCTGAACGGGAAACAAGCATTTGCGCCGCACTTGGCTTTGCGCCCGCCGCACCCTATCTGATTGGAACATGCATCGGGGGCAGCCATGCTGACATCGACCACCGACACGCTTCAGGGCTTCGAAGTCACCGAATATCTCGGCATCGTCACCGGTGAGACGATCTCGGGCGCCAATTTCGTTCGCGATATCATGGCGACGGTCACCGACTATGTCGGCGGACGAAGCGCCGCCTATGAGGAAATCCTCGAAAAGGCGCGGGAGAGTTCGATGGTCGAGATGATCGACCGGGCGCAATTGAAGAATGCCGATGGCGTTATCGGCGTCCATCTCGACTACGAAGTGGTGGGATCGCGCGGTGCCATGCTTCTGGTCACCTGTTCGGGCACGGCGGTGCGCCTGCGCAGGATCTGACGCGCGTTCACCAATTCGTCCATTCCCGTTCGCCTCGCCGGTCCGGCTGGCGTATTTTCCAGGCATGCCACACCCTGTTCGCAACAATGCCCTGTTCAGCCGCCGCGCCTTTCTCGCCACCACGGGCGGGCTTGCGCTCATGGCGACAATCCGTCCCGCCATGGCCCTCAGCATCAATCCCGGCGACTTCGGCATCGTGCCAGGCAGCACGGCCGACCAGACCGACCGGCTGCAGGCCGCCATCGACGCCGCCGTAACCGAAGGCAAGCCATTGGCGCTGGGGGCCGGCAGCTATCGTGTCCGCCAGCTCGTTTTGCGCAGCAATCTCGTTTTCGAAGGCGTGAACGGCGCCACGGTGCTTTTGGCGCAATCGGGCGATCCCGTGCTCGTTGGTGACAATATCGACAATCTCACCCTGTCGGGCCTTGCGGTCGCGAAGGGCGGCAATGACGACAGTTTCTCCGGCCTGGTGCGCTTCAACGCCTGTGCCAATCTGACAATCGCGTCCTGCCGCTTCACCGAAGGACGCGGCAACGGCATCTTCGTCAGCGCCACCTCGGGCCGCATCGCCGACAGCACCATCAGCGGCCTCGGCCTGACCGGCCTTTTCGCCATGGACAGCGCCGGGCTGACCATCACCGGCAACACCATCTCCGATTGCGGCAATGGCGGCATCCGCGTCTTCCGCAATGCGCCCGGCGCGGACGGCACCATCGTCTCCGAGAACACCGTCTCCGCCATCCGCTCCGGCTCCGGCAACGGCCAGAACGGCAACGGCATCAACATCTTTCGCGCCAATGGCGTCATCATTGCCGACAATCACATTTCGGATGTCGATTTCTCGGCCGTGCGGCTCAACACAACCGAGAACTGCCTGGTCAAAGGCAATATCTGTACCGACTGCCGCGAGGTGGCGATCTTTTCCGAGTTCGCCTTTTCCGGCTCGGTCATCGCCGACAACGTCATCGATCGCTCCGCCGCCGGCATCTCGATCACCAATTTCAACCAGGGCGGACGGCTGGCCGTGTGCCAGGGCAATCTCGTGCGCAACGTGCTTGCGACCTCGCCGACCAATCCGGACGTTCATCCCATCGGCATCTATGTCGAGGCGGACACGGCGATCACCGGCAACGTCGTCGACAACGTGCCCGGCATCGGCATCGGCGCCGGCTGGGGCGAATACCTGCGCGATGTGCTGATCGCCGACAATCTCGTGCGCGACACCGAATTCGGCATCGGCGTCAGCGTCGCCCCGGGCGCCGGACGGGCCCGCATCGCCGGCAACATGATCTCGGGCGCCCGCCAGCGCGCCATTTCCGGCTTCGCCTGGTCCGATCCCGAAGGCGACGACCTTGCGCGGAACCCGGGCCAGTACGAGACGGTCACCGTCGAAGGCAATACGGTCGGCTGAGCCAACAAGTCCTTGGCCAAAACACCTCAACCGTCATTGCGCGCGAACGAAGTGAGCGCGGCAATCCCTTTCGTCTCGCTGCAGGAGACCGTGGCGGTGTGGATTGCTTCATCGCCAAGGCTCCTCGCAATGACGAAGGTGTCTTGAAAACGCAAAGCCGCCTAGAGTGTTTTGAGGCGAAGTGGATACCGGTTCGCCGGTTCGAAAACGCGACCACTCAATAACCTGGAGCTTCCGTTCCGATTCCATCAGAACGGAAAATGCTCTAGCCGGCATAGACCCCTGCCGCGCCGCGGGTCTCGCCGACCTCGATGCCGCGCCAGTTCGTGTTGATCTGGGTCGCCCATTTTTCAAGGGCGGCGCGCTCATTGTCGTCCGGGTCCGAGATCGCCAGCAGCAGATTGGCGACGGCGCATTCGGCGGCAGCACCCTTGCCGTCGTCGATCTTGAGGGCGAAACCGAGCCCCTTGTCGATCACCGCGCCGCAATAGACGCCCTCGGCGCCGACCTTGATCATCAGCCGGCCGCCGAACGCCGCCATGAGGTCGCTGTCGAGCGTGCCGGTGCCGCCAATGAGAAGCGGATGCGTCGTGGCGGCATCAAAAATGCGCTTGGCGGCCAGGGCAAGATCTGCCGGAAGACCCTCGCCGGTCGCCATGCGGGCAAAGCCGGTGGCAAACCCGGTCAGCGGCGCCGCCCAGGTCGGGATCGAGCAGCCATCGGTGCCGCAGGCCTCGGTCGTCAGCGGCATGCCGATCACCTCTTCCACGCAGGCGCGCACCAGTTTCTGCACCGGGTGTTCGCGGGTGACATAGTCCCTGGTCGGCACGCCGAGCGCCAGGGCGTCAGCCAGCATGCCGGCATGCTTGCCCGAGCAGTTGTTGTGAACGGCCGAGGGCGTGCACCCTTCGGCGGCCAGCACCTTGCGCTCGGCCGGGGACAGTGGCGGATGGGCCCCGCATTCGAGATCGTCAATGGAAAGCCCGATCCTTTTGAGGGTGCGGGCCACCACGGCGACATGCATCGTCTCGGCATGGTGGGAGGCACAGGCCATGGCGATGGCCTCGTCGTCGATGGCGAATTTATCGATGGCGCCAGATCGGAACAGGGCCAGCGCCTGGATGGATTTGATGGCTGAGCGCGGCAGCACCGGACGGGCCGGATCGCCAAGAGCGAGCCGGATGGTGCCATCGGCGTCGGAGACAGCCACGCTGCCGCGATGAATGTTTTCGACCCAATTGCCGCGTACCGTTTCGACGAGAACAGGATTCACAAAAAAGCCCCGGATGTTTGCCTGTGTTTTGGCGAACAATCCGGGAGCGAGTCAATCAGGAGGATCAAAGGAGGATCAGAAATGTCCCATATCGAGCGGCGTGATCGCCGAGACATGGGCGGGCGTATCGGTTGGCAGGCCGATGGCGAGGGTCGGGCTGACGACGAAGGCGGCGGTACCGGCAATGACAAGTCCGGCGAGGACGGCGATGAGGAGCTTTTCCTGGGAACGGGTCATGTCGGTCTCGCGTGGTTCGGGTCTCAGTGTGAGACAAAGACTGCGCCACACGGCTTGAACCGATGCTGAGACGGGCATTCAGATTGCGTTCAGGCGGACAAGGGCGCCGCTACCGGCTGGCCAGCAGGCTGTCGAACCGTCCGGCGACGAAGCGCGCCGCCGAAAGCGGTCCGCCGGCATAGGCGCCGGTATCGAGATTGATCCGGCGGGGCGAGACGAACACTTCCAGGCCCGGCGTGTGGCCATGAACGACAACAAGCCCGCCCTCTTTCTCCGGCCCATCTTCATACGGATCGGGACGCCGCCAGAGCAGATCCCGCTCGGCCTGATCGACGAGCGGCCTTGCCCGGTCGATCCCGGCATGGACGAATACCAGCGTGCCGAAGCGCAGCACAAAGGGGCGTTCCCTGAGAAAACGCGTATGTTCGGCCGGGAAGCGGGCCGCGAGCTCGGCGGAAATCATCTTCCGCTTCAGCCGCTTCGCCATCCAGGCTCCGGCATCAATGCCGTAGGAGCCGAGCGTCTCCATGCCGCCGAATTGCAGCCAGACATGGTTCCACGCCGGCCGGTCGAGGAATTCCACCATCTTTGCTTCGTGATTACCGGCCAGCACCAGGCGCTGCAGTCCGTCCTCGGGCGGCGCCATCAGATGATCGATGACCTGTTTGCTGTGCGGACCACGATCGACGATGTCGCCGAGCACGATGATCATGGCGTCCGCGCCAAGCCCGCCGGCATCGGCGCGGATGCGCTCTTCCAGTTTCATGAGCTTGTCGAAACAGCCATGAATATCGCCAATGGCATAGATCAGCCCGGGAATTTCCTCATGTTCGAGGATCCGTCGCGGCACCGCGTCGGCGGCGGTGGTTTGCTCATTCCGCCTGAACAGGGACAAAAACCTCATCTTCGTCCGCCTGTCCTTGTCGCCGCAGTCGCGGCCGAAATCCTGTCCCGTTGTTTCCGGATCCGTCTCACGGCGCGTCTCCGAGCACGATCCCGGCCATCAGGCCACGGTGGTCGGAGCCGAAACTGTCGGGCAAGGCGTTCTGTTCAGTGAAATGCGCCGGCGCCCTGACGAAAACATGATCGATCGGCACGCCCAGATCGCCGAGCATGGCCGGCCAGGTTCCCGGCTCGAAGGCGGCGCGCTGCATATCCCCAGTCTTGAGCATTTCGGCCAAGGACCCGACCCATGCCGCCGTATTGAAATCGCCGGCAAGGATCAACGGACCATTGATCCCCGCGAGAACCCTGCCGAGATTCTGCATCTCGTTGACCTGGAGCGACCCATAGGCCGGCCGCAACAGGTGGACACCAACCAGGTGAACGGTCTTGCCGCCAATCGCGATGTCGGTCCGGATCGCCTCATGCGCCGACGCCACGCCCGGCAGGAACAAGGTCGCCTGCCCCAGAGGATATTTCGACAGCACCAGCACATTGCCGCATTGCGTCCTGTCCGCCCTGCAGCCCGCCTGGTAGGGATAGGCTGCGGCAAGCTCGGCCAGAAACGGAACGATGGGAGCGGATTCCTGGATGAAGACGATATCGGCGCCGCTCGCGGACAGGAAGGCGGCGATACGCTCGCCATTGTTGCCATTCTGCTCGTTGAGATTGAAGCTGATGACCTTCAGATCCGCCTTGCCGCCGACCGGCATCTGCGAAAGGGGTGCCAGACTGATCGCCGTCATGACGAGGATCGCCGCGCCCACGGCCAGAAAGACGAGGCCGCGCAGATAGGCCCGTACGAGCAAAAGCACAATCGCCACAAGGAACAGCGCGATGGCCGCGTGCACATGCATGTCGTCAAGGATCAGCGCGATGGGATTGTGGCGATGCACAAGGCCGGCCCCGGCCGTCAGCGCCAGAAATGCCGCCAAAGCGGTCAGCCCGCCGCGCAATTCCAAAAGCCAGGATCGGGACATTGTCGGTCTTGGCCCTTTCGGCTTGCCTGCATCCGCAGCGACTTCTAGCACGATGCCTGCCGTCTGCTCCATCCGGCGCGGCCAAAACCGGCCCGGCGCCGGCGCGGATATTGTGGCTCACCCGGCAAAAAAGCAGCAGCCTTCCCCAAAAAGTGATGGGGCGCGGTTGCCATGCTCAGGTGCGGGTCGGACCCCTGGAGCCACCCTTGGCATCTTCGACGAGCCGTTTGCGCCGTTCCGGGTCGAACCAGTCCTGGACCGGCCTGTCGAGGCCCTCGGTCCAGGCGTCGATGGTTTCAAGCCGATGCAGGATGGCACCGATATCGAGGCCCAGGACGTCGGCTTGCGTCAGCTCCCTGGCGATGGCGGCCAGTTCGCTGAGGGCGTCGCTGCGATAGGCGGCCTCCGGCTTGTCCTGCGGCCAGACCACCCCGCCCGTCCAGATCAGATATTTGAGATTGACCACATAGTACAAAAGCTCGGCCGTCAGATCGTCGCGCAAGGTTTCGAGATGACCGGGGGGCGGCCGGGCATTGCCAAGACTTTTCGCCGCGGCGCGCATGCGGACGGTCAATTCGCTGTCCGGAATGGCGGCAAAGCGCAGGCGCAGCAGCAACAGATCGGCGTAGCGGTTGAGATAGTCATCGGCCGAAATCGTCGAAGCCGTCTCGTCGACCTGGTCCGGCATCGGCAGATCGGCCGAAAAAACCGGCGGTGCCGCAGCTATGACCAGCGCGAAAACCGCGATGGCCAGAAGTGCGACCCTCAGGGATTTGGCAGCATCTGACATAGGCGCTCCTCGGATTGCAGGGAGTATAGGTCGAAACGGATCGGGGCCAAGCTCAGCCTTAACAAATGGTGAACGTGGCAGACGGGTGAAGCACTTGCCGGCTGCGCCGCCCGACGACCGCGTGGGGACAGAAGCCAGTATTTGCCACGCTTTGCCTTGCGGGCGGCGGGCTATAGGATTAGTTCCACGCCCAACAAGTCGAAGCCCAACAAGTCGAACCGAAACCGCCGCCGGCCCAAGGAAGTACCGATTGCATCATCCGGAACAGCTGTTTTCTCTCGTGCTCGCCGCCGGCACCCGGATTCTGGAGGTCTACCGAACCGATTTCCCGGTTGCACTGAAGGCCGACCATTCGCCGGTGACCGAGGCGGATACCGGGTCCGAGGCCATCATCCTCAAGGGTCTGGCCGAGGCTTTTCCGGACACTCCGGTCGTGGCCGAGGAAGCGGTGGCGGCCGGGTGTGTGCCCGAGATCGGGGACAAGTTCCTTCTGGTCGATCCGCTCGACGGCACGAAGGAATTCATCTCCCGCAACGGCGAATTCACCGTCAATATCGCTTTTGTCGAAAAAGGCCTTCCCGTCGCCGGCATCGTCTATGCCCCTGCCCTTGGCCGGATCTGGTGGGGCAGCCGCGAGAACGGCAGTTTCGCCGGCCGGGTTTCCGACGGCGTCGTTGTCGACAGGACCGCGATCCGGGTTCGGCCCGCCGGAAAGGCACTTTGTGTCGTGGGCAGCCGCTCGCATGGCGGCGGCGAAGGCGATCTGGAGCTGCCGGGCTTTTCGATCACCGAATTCACCCCCATCGGCTCCTCATTGAAATTCTGCCTTCTTGCCGCGGGAGAAGCCGATTTCTATCCACGCTTCGGGCGCACCATGGAATGGGACACGGCGGCGGGCGACGCCATCCTGCGTGCCGCCGGCGGAAGGGTCACCCGGCTCGACGGATCGCCGCTCGTCTATGGCAAGCGCAACCAGGCCGGGGACAGCGATTTCGCCAATCCGCACTTCGTCGCCTATGGCGACCCGCACCTTGCGGAACTGAAGCTGGCAACCAAGGACAGCAGCATTTCATGACCGGCACGCATCTCACCCATTTGCAGGCGCTCGAAGCCGAAAGCATCGAGATCTTCCGCGAGGTGGCGGCCTCGTTCGAGCGGCCGGTGCTGATGTATTCGATCGGCAAGGATTCGAGCGTGTTGCTGCACCTTGCCCGCAAGGCCTTCTTTCCCTCGCGCATCCCCTTCCCGGTGCTGCACATCGACACCACCTGGAAATTCCGGGAGATGATCGCCTTTCGCGACCGCACGGCCAAGGAGTTCGAGCTCAACCTGATCGTTCACACCAATCCGGACGGTCTGCGCGACAACATCAATCCCTTCGATCACGGCTCGGCCCGCTACACCGACATCATGAAGACGGTGGCGCTGCGGCAGGCCCTGACGGCCGGCCGCTACGACGCCGCCATCGGCGGGGCGCGGCGCGACGAGGAGAAGTCGCGGGCCAAGGAACGCATCTTCTCGCACCGCAACGCCAATTTCGCCTGGGATCCCAAGAACCAGCGGCCCGAATTGTGGCGGGTGTTCAACGCAAGGCTCGGTCCGGGCGAGAGCATGCGCGTCTTCCCCCTCAGCAATTGGACCGAGCGGGACGTCTGGACCTACATCTATGCCGAGAACATCCCCATCGTGCCGCTCTATTTCGCCAAACCGCGGCCGGTGGTCGAACGCTCCGGCACCCTGGTCATGGTCGACGACGACCGTTTCCGTTTCGCGCCGGGCGAAACGCCGCGCGAGGAAATGGTGCGGTTCCGCACCCTGGGCTGCTATCCGCTGACCGGCGCCATCCGCTCCAACGCCGACAGCCTGCCGGCGATCATCATGGAAATGCAGCAGACCCGCACCTCCGAACGCGAGGGCCGGCTGATCGATTCCGACCAGGCTGCATCGATGGAAAAGAAAAAGCAGGAGGGCTATTTCTGATGGCCCATTCCCAGACCACTCATGCCGATATCGGTGCCTGGCTGGATCAGCAGACCGGCAAGAGCCTGTTGCGCTTTCTGACCTGCGGTTCGGTCGACGACGGCAAGTCGACCCTGATCGGCCGTCTGCTCTATGACAGCCAGCTCATTCTCGACGACCAGCTGGCGACGTTGAAATCGGAAAGCCGCAATCGTGCCACCGGCAAGGACGGCATCGATTTCTCGCTTCTGGTCGACGGGCTCTCGGCCGAACGCGAACAGGGCATCACCATCGACGTCGCCTACCGCTTCTTCGAAACCGAAAGGCGCAAGTTCATCGTCGCCGACACGCCGGGTCACGAGCAATATACCCGCAACATGGCGACGGGCGCCTCCAATGCCGAACTCGCCATTCTCCTGGTCGACGCCCGCAAGGGGCTGTTGCCGCAAACGCACCGACACAGCTACATCCTTTCCCTGATCGGGGTCCGGCATGTGGTGCTGGTGGTCAACAAGATCGACCTGGTCGATTACTCCGAGACGATCTTCCGCGACATCGAGAAAGCGTTCCGCACCTTTGCCGAGCCGCTGGGTTTTGACACCATCGAGGCCATCCCGGTCTCGGCGCTCGAAGGCGACAACATCGTTGCGCCGAGCGCCAACATGCCCTGGTATCGCGGTCCGGTTCTCCTGCCCTATCTCGAAACGGTCGAGGTGGGCGAAGACTTGACGGCACGGCCGATGCGTTTCGCGGTGCAGTGGGTCAACCGCCCCAATCTCGATTTTCGCGGCTTTTCCGGCACGCTGGCCTCGGGCAGCGTCGGGGTCGGCGACGAGGTTCTCGTCGCCGCCTCGCGCAAGCCGGCGAAAATCGCCCGCATCGTCACCATGGACGGCGATCTCGACAGCGCCGGAGCCGGCCAGGCGGTGACCCTGGTGCTCGACCGCGAGATCGACGTTTCGCGCGGCGACATCATCGTCCGGCCGGGGGAGACGCCGGAAGTCTCCGACCAGTTCCAGGCACGGATCGTGTGGATGCATGAGGAACCGGCCTTTCACGGCCGCTCCTATCTTTTGCGCATCGGCACCCAGACCGTGCCGGCGACGATCACCAATCTCAGGCACCGCACCGACGTCAACACGCTCGAAAAGATTGCCGCCACCAGCCTTCATCTCAACGAGGTGGGCACGGTGACCATCGCCACCGACAGGCCCGTCGCCTTCGACAGCTACGGCAGCAATCCGAGGACCGGCGGCTTCATTCTCATCGACCGGCTCAGCAATGCCACCCTCGGCGCCGGCGTCATCGATTTCGGTCTGAGACGGGCCCAGAACCTCACCTATCAGGCCTTCGACGTGAACCGGACGGTGCGCGCCCTCCAGAAGGGCCAGACGGCCCAGATCGTCTGGTTCACCGGTCTTTCCGCCTCGGGCAAGTCCACCGTCGCCAATCTTCTGGAAAAGCGCCTGACCGCCGAGGGCAAGCACTGCTACATCCTCGACGGCGACAATGTCCGGCACGGGCTCAACAAGGATCTCGGGTTCACGGACGCCGACCGCGTCGAGAACATCCGTCGCATCGCCGAAACGGCCCGGTTGATGGCCGATGCCGGCCTGATCGTCATCGTTTCCTTCATCTCGCCGTTCCGCAACGAACGCCAGATGGCCCGCGAGATCGCCGGAGACATCCCGTTCTCGGAAATCTATGTCGATACCCCGCTCTCGGTCTGCGAGGCCCGCGATGCCAAGGGC
>CAZKTH010000038.1:0-16785 GCA_964555575.1 uncultured Devosiaceae bacterium
CGCCGCACTACCGCTTGCCGCGACCGCCAGGATCGCCGCTGCGAACAGGTGAATGATCTTGTTGCTAAACATAATGTCTTCCCGTGTTGAATCCCCAGTTGGGTTCACGCCCCGCGATCGAACGACGGCCTCTTGCCGCGGAACGAGTTGCCGGGCTCCCAAGCACTATCCTTCCCACTGAACGTCACGTCCTGCAGGGCCTGGCCGAAACCGTCATCCACCACATGCCCCGGTTCGGGTCGAACCCCATCTGGGTCCGAGTGTCCGTAGCAATCGCAAGGTTGGAAAAGTTGCGTCCCTGATGAAGCATCACCCAGGATTCCCAATCCGCCCGAGCCAGTTCCCGCAGCGCCCGCTGCCCGTCGGAGGACAAACGTGTCGTGCTGTTGCCATAGGCGAGATCGACGCGGCGCGCGATCGTGTCCGGCAAGCAATAATGCGGCGCGCTCGGTGGAACGATCTGAAGCTGGGCGGCGTTAAGGTTCTGCCGTGTCGTACTGGATCCGATCTGCAACGTGAGACCGGCCGCATCGGCGGCGGCACAGGTCGCGGCCAGTATTACGATCGTCGTGGCAAGAAGCTGCTTGGACCTAGATTTCGGCATTGCTGCCTCCCCGTCTCTTCCTGTCCGGCGCACCCCGCGCCGTGCCTTTCAAGTGAAAGACGCGGAACAGGCTGTGAAGGTTCATTTTTTTGGAAAACAGCCCTGGCAGTATCCGTCGGGCGGCACGCGTCGGGAATGCTGTCCCCTGAACCCAGTCGGAATCGAACCTGGAACGGGTTGAGGATCACCAGCAGGGGAATGGCGAAGGCACAGACGAGCGCGGCAGGGACCGAAAAACGCATGGGGCCGACGCGTCGGTCAGGGTGACCGGTGCCCGCGCTGCCGGTTCGCTCCGGCTAGTTCTTCACGATGAGGTTGACGAAGCGCAGCGTCTTGCGGGCGTTCTCGACGGCAATGTCTTCATACTTCTGCTGCAGCGCTTCCGAGGGTTCGACACCTTCGATCCTGAGCGTCTCCCGGCGCAGCTTGTTGAGCACCGTGAAGATGCCGAAGGGCAGTTCGAGGGCGCGGCACAACAGCATCAGCAGCTCGCAGTCGGCATGGACGACGGCACCAAACGTCTTGGCCTCCGGCAACAGCGAAATCTCGGAGAATACCACGGCGACCGCGCGTGGCTTGCGCTGTTGCGCCAGCCCCAGCAATACCTCGCCGAAGTCCTTTCGCCCCTCTTCGATCTCCTTGGCGAGTGCCTTGCCTTCCAGACGTTGCGAGCTGACATCGATCTTGTGGCCGGATGCTTCCGTCTTGGCCCTGGTCACGATGTCCTGAAGCTTGCCGTTGTTGTTCTGGGCAACAAGCAACGAGATCTTCCGGCGCTGCTCTTCGTCGAGCAGGGCCATCAGGCTTTCCGCCTTGTCCTCCGGCAGGTCGGTGCGCCGCGCCAGGCAGGTGGTCAGCGTCACGTCATCGGAGGAATGGCGGATCAGGGTGGAGTAGCCGGTCTCGGAAATCCTGGCCGTCTGGTTGCCCGCAACCGACCGCATGACCTCGGATTCCTCGAAACTGATCAGCGTGTCGGTGACTTTTTCCGTCAGGTTCGCTCTTTCGGATATGGCCAGTCGGTGCACCATGCCGTTGGCCTCGGCCAGATGGACGAGGTCGTCCTCGCCGAACACGCCGGAATTTGTCAGCATCGGACGCGCAACTTCGATTTCGCTGTTGGCCAGCGACATGGCAAGTTCGCGCGGCGCATTTTCGGAAGTGGACATCCGGACGGAAAGTTCGACGCGCTCGTCGACCTCCAGGGCGTCGAGAAGCCGGCACATGATGTGATCGAATTCGCCGACCTGGTTGCGCTCGAAGCCCCGTTTCTCGGCCACGAAGAACAAGTTTGCGACTTCCTGCGCAAGTTCTCGGCGCCGGTCGACATCATCAACTTCATTTAGTCTGGAGAAGATGCTCATATCAGAATTTTGTTACACGCAAAGGTGCCTATTTTGGTCTCCAAAGCAATTAAGGAACCGTTTCTCTTGAGAAAAATACCGTCACTTTCCGCAATGAGTGAATGACTCTTTGCCATGGAGATGAACTTGAACAACCGGCCCTTCATATACGCAGTCTGCCGGGCGCGATATTACTCTGCGGAAGACGTTTCCGCCCTCCTTGTCCCCGCCACCGCCATACCGACGCAAGCAGCCTCTGCCGGTGGGCAAAACGGAACCGGAACCTTTGCCTTGGCGGCCAAAAATGGCATGCTTGGCCGGTTTCGGGAGGAAGGACGATGCGGAAGTTCCTGGCGGCTCTTGTGGCGATGGCGGCATTGACGGCCGGAATCACGGCCGCCGGGGCGCAGAGCCTGAGCAAGGAACAGATTCACACGGCCGACGAATTCGCCATCAACAACACCTGGTTCGTGCTCTATCACGAGATCGGGCACATGATGGTCGATCAGTTCAGCATTCCCGTATTGTCGCGCGAGGAGGATGTGGTCGACAATTTCGCCACCCTTTCCCTGCTCGCCAGACAGACCGTTGCCGCCGATCGGGCCCTGATCGATGCGACCTATGGCTGGGTCCTGTCCGACCAGCGCATCGACCGTTTCGAAAATTCCGATTTCTACGACGAGCACAGCCTCGACCTGCAGCGCGCCTATACCATCACCTGCCTGATGGTCGGCAATGACCGCAAGAAGTTCAAGGAAGCCGCCGACGTCCTGCAGATGGATATCGGCCGCCAGAAGCGCTGCGCCGACGACTATGCCCAGATCGAGGAGGGCCTGTTCGCGGTTCTCAGCCCCTATCTCGGCAAGAATGCCGGGATATCGGTGGTCTATGAGGATGGCGGCAAGGACTTTGGCTGGGCCGAGCGCATCCTGAGGCGTTCCGGGATCCTCGAGAAAACCGCCAGCGATATCGACCAGTATTTCGCCCTGCCCAAGCCGGTCACCATCCGCGCCACCCAATGCGACGAGGCGAACGCCTTCTACGATCCCGATCACGACGAGGTGCTGATCTGCTACGAACTGATCGGCGATTTCTTCGACATGATGGCCAGCGACCTGCTTTCGGACGAGGGCTGAGATCCCGGCGCGGCCCTGACGCAGGCAGTGACGATGGTGGCATTTCGATCAGATCGGAACCAGGGCCGGTTGCAGCGTTTCACCTTTCCATGGAAGCAGACGCCTCATTCCCCTCTCCCCTGGGGAAAGGTGTTGGCGCCGGCCGAACCGTTTTCTCCAAAACATGAAGCCGTTCAGCTCCCCGCCTTCTTCTCCCAGCGGCCATTGCCGTCCTGCTGCCAATAGGTCAGCTCGTGGCCGTCGCGCAGCGCCCTCCAGGCGGCGCGGGCCTCGGCGACGGCGTCGGGGTCGTGGCCGTCAAACAAAAAGACCAGCCGCTGATAGGTTCCGACCGCCGACGGCACCGCCCGGTCGACGAAAAAGCGGACATCGGCGCCGTTGGCATTGTCCGGCCCCGCAGTCAGGATGACCGGCTGCTCGCCGTCGTCCTCGCCGCCGTCGATGGCGTGCGGCAAAAAGCTGTCGTCACGATAGGTCCAGAGCAGCTCGTTGAGACGTTGCACACGTTCGATGCTGCCGGCCTCGATGACGACTCGCCAGCCGCGCTCGCGGCTTTTCTCGACAAGCACCGGCAGCACCCGTTCGAGCGGATGCTGTTCGAGATGATAGAACAGGATCTCGGTCATTCCGACCTCTTCCGACGGATTGCGGCCCGCCTCGTTTTCCCGATGCCGCCTTTGTCATTGCGAGGAGCGCGGCGACGAGGCAATCCCGAAGACGGCCTGCTCCAAAGCAGCAGCTCCTGGATCGCCGCGCGTCTTTCGGGCGCTCGCAATGACGACGGTCGTTCTTCTGTCAGAGATGGACACGCCCCAGCCTAGCCTTCGAAGTGATCCCTGACCAGCTGATCGAGCGCGGCGACGCCGAAACCGGTCCCCCAGGACGCATTGGTGTCGTTCGACGTCGTGCCGAAAGCGGTGCCGGCGATGTCGAGATGGGCCCAGGGGACGTTGCTGACGAAGCGCTTGAGGAACTGGGCGGCGGTGATCGAGCCGGCCATCCTGCCGCCGGAGTTCTTCATGTCGGCGAAGCGGGAATCGATCAGCTTGTCATAGACCGGCCCCATCGGCAGGCGCCAGAACTTGTCGCCGCTCTTGAGACCGGCTTCGGCGATCCTGCCGGCCAGCGTGTCGTCGTTGGAAAATAGGCCGGCGTGCTCATTTCCGAGCGCGACGCCGATGGCGCCGGTCAGGGTGGCGAGATCGATCATCGCCTCGGGCTCGAACCGGTCCTGGGCGTACCAGAGCGCATCGGCCAGCACCAGCCGGCCTTCCGCGTCGGTGTTGACGATCTCGATGGTCTGGCCCGACATCGAGGTGACGATGTCGCCGGGGCGATAGGAATTGCCGTCCGGCATGTTCTCGACGAAGCCGCAGACGCCGACGACATTGGCCTTGGCCTTCCTCAAGGCCAGCGTCCTGATGGTGCCGAGGACCGCGGCGGCGCCGCCCATATCGCCCTTCATGTCTTCCATGCTCGGGGCATGCTTGAGCGAGATGCCACCGGTATCGAAGGCGACGCCCTTGCCGACCAGCGCCAGCGGCGCCCGGTTCTTCTTGCCGCCCTTCCAGTTGAGAACGGCGAGCCGGGCCGGACGGATCGAGCCGCGTGCCACCGCCAGAAGCGCCCCCATGCCTAGCTTTTCCATCTCTTCGTCGGTCAGGATATCGACCGCAACGCCGAGTTCGGTCAGTTCCCTGGCCGCCTCGGCCAGTTCCACCGGCCCGAGCTTGTTGGGCGGCGTGTTGACCAGATTGCGGGCGAAAACGACTCCTTCGGCCATGGCGAGGGTCTGTTTCATCGCCTTGTCGGCAGCCTTGGGATCGGCGACCGCCAGGGTGATGGTCAGCGTCTCCGGCTCGTCGTTCTCATTGTCCTTTTTCGGCCTGGTCTTGTAGCGGTCGAACCGGTAGTGCCTCAGCTTCAGCCCGGCGGCGAATTCGGCGATGGCTTCGGGCGCATCGTCTTTGCCGTCGAACACGACGAGCACCCTGTCGGCCCGGCTGGCGAGAATTTTCGCCATCAGCGCCCCGCCCTGTTCGCGGCGCGACAAAAGCGTCGGTGCGTCGTCCGGACCCGGCGCCGGCTGGCCGGCAAGCCAGAGCCGGTCGGCATCAAGGCCGGCGGGCGCCAGCACTTCGAGCAATTGTCCGGGCTTGCCGGTGAACCTTGTGCTTTGGGCGAGTCGGTCGAGCGCCTGGCCGGTCGTGGACCAGATGGAACGCGCGGTTTCGCCAAGCGCCATTTCGGGAGCTGAAAAAAGAACCGTGATACCGTGTGGCGGCGAAGAAAGATCTGCCGTCGAAATAATCAGTTGCTGGGACATCTGGAAGCCTTTTCGGGTTTGCCCAAGCAATAGCGGGATTGGCGGGAGGGTCAATGCCCGCCTGTCCAATTCGGGGGGCGCAATCGGTGTTGACCGGCGGCCGCAAAGCTGAGCACCTTCGCGCCATGAGCCGTCTGTCGATCTATCTGAGCCGCCAATATGCCGCGCATGGCCTGTCGCTGTTCGTCGCCGTCGTCTTTCTGGTGTGGATCAACCAGACGCTGAAGCTGTTCGACCTCGTGACCGCCAAGGGGCAGTCGCTCCTGACCCTGTTCGGACAGTCGATTCTGACGACCCCGCCGCTGTCGCGGGCCACGCTCTATATCTGCGTCGGCATCGGCATCGCCCGTACGCTCGAGGCGCTGCAGGCGAGTTACGAACTGCACACCATTCACGCGACACGCCGGACCGCCGCCCTGTGGAGTTCGCTTCTCGTCACCGCCACGCTGGCGGCGCTGGCGGTCGGGCTGGTCGCCCACTGGCTCGAACCCATGGCCCGCAAGGCCTATGGCGAATGGACGCAGCAGATCGCCGCCGATCTCGTCAGCCGGGCGCTCGAACCGAACCGTTTCAGCGAGATCGCCCCCGGATTCGTCGTCGAGATCGGCGGGCGCCTCCCCGACGGCACGGTGACCGACTTCTTCGCCAACGATTCGCGCAATCCGGACTCGCGTCGCACCTATCAGGCCCGCCGCGCCAGCATCAATTCCGACGACAAGGGGCTTTATCTGGCCCTCCGCGACGGCCAGATCCAGAACCAGAGCGGCGACGGCTCGTTGACCGAAGTTGCCTTCGCTTCCTATCAGATCGGTCTGGACAGCATCGCGCAGACCGAGGCGCATCGGGACTATATCGACGAGACCTCGACCTTCGATTTCATGCGGATCGCCGCGACGCGGGCACTGACCAGTTACGAGGTCTGGAACCTCGAGAGCCGCTGGATGGAGATACCGCGCGTATATGCGATGTGTCTTCTCGCCATGCTTCTCACCGGTTTTCCGCGGGGGCGGCAGAGCGGCTTCCGGGTCCCGGTCGAAATCGTCATCGTCATCATCGCGCTGCTGGACCGCATCCTCTCCGATCAGTTCCTGCTGTTCGATGTCAAAGGGCTTCTCGGCGTCGTTCTGCTTCTGGCGGCGGCAGGGGCGGTCGCGACGGGACGCCGCGTCGGGCGCTACCTGCCACCCATGACAGGACGACCGGCATGAACAGGGTCGACCGCTTCGTTGCCCTGAAACTGCTCGGCACCATGGCCGGCGTGGTGTTCGTTTTCTTCTGCCTGATCGCGCTCGGCGAATCCCTCGACAGCTGGCGCCTCAACGAGCTGGCACGGACACGCGGCGACGAGATCGCCTTCCTGTCGGTCATCGCCAATTCGGCGCGCTGGAGCATCCGCGCCCTGCCGGTGACGACCCTGCTCGGCGGCATCGTCGCCCTGATCAATCTGCAGCGCCACAGCGAACTTGTGGTGATGAAGGCCTCCGGCCTGTCGATCTGGCGCATCGTGCGCGGTCCGGTCATCGTCATGATCCTTGTCGGCATTGTCATTTCCCTTTTCGCCGATGCCGAGGTCACCAGGCTCTCCCGCTTCATCCAGCCGGCATCCGAGGTTGCCGGAGCCAGCATCGGCGCCCGCAACGAGATCTGGCTCGAACAAAGCGCCGGCGGCGCGCGCTTCATCGTCCGCGGCGACCGCACCCTGCCGGGCGGCTCAGGGCTCGAAAACGTCACGGTCTTTCTCGGGCAGGACTTCAATCTGAGGCGGATCGAAGCCCGTCGGGCCGAGCTCAGAAACGGATTATGGGTCTTTACCGACGCGACGATCGTCGGGGCGAACGGCGTTCCGCAGCAGCTTGAAAGCTATTTTCTCGAGACCGATGCGACGGTTGCCGACCTCGAATTGCGCCTGACCTCGACCAGCGATCTGACCCTTTTCGAACTGGCCGATGCGCTCGGGAAGGGGCTGAGCGATACCAGTCTGGCCGCTGCGGCGGCGACGCGACTTTCGCGCCTTCTCGCCCTGCCGCTGCTGCTTGTTGGGACTTTGTTAATTGCGTTTGCGTTTACAGCAGGTTATCGAAAGAGTGGTTCATACGGCGGTACCATCCTTTATGGTATCGTTTTGGGATTCGTGATGTTCGTGGTCAACGAAATGGCCGAGCGGGCCGGCACCGCCGGCGTTCTGACCCCGAATGTGGCGGCGTGGGGACCAGCGATCGTCACGGTCGTGATCGGCCTGACGGTGCTGTTGTACAGGGAAGACGGCCGAGCATGATGTCTCGACGCTTCAGGAGCGGATTTGCCGGCGCCTTCTGGCGCGGGGGTGGGAGTGCTTGTTTCGCCGCTCTCGCCCTGGTCCTTGCCGCTTTGTGTACCATCGGACCCGTCGAAGCCGCCACGCTCCTGCCGATAAACTTCTTCGACCGGATCCCCCGGACCGAGACCGGCCAGGCCGGGGTCGAGGCCGACGAACTCCATTACAATTCCACGACCGGCGTCATCACCGCCGCCGGCAATGTCGGGCTTTCCTATATCGGCTATTACGCCACCGCCGACCGCATGGTGTTCGACCAGACCACCCGCACGCTGCTGCTCGAAGGCCATGTCCGCATCGTCGATCCGGGCGGAGTCGTGTACACCGCCGACCGGGTCGAGGTCACCAACGGCTTCAAGGACGCCGTTCTGGACGCCATGGTCATGGTGATGCCGGACGGCTCCATGCTGACCGGAACCGAGGCGCGCAAGATCCGCGGCGAAAGCACCGAAATCGACAACGGCACCTATGCTCCCTGCGGCACCTGCATCGACGAAAAGGGGCGTCGCATCGGCTGGCGCGTGCGCACCGAGTTGATGGTGCAGAACACCAAGGAGCGCTACATAGAACTGACGCAGCCGGTCCTCGAGGTTCTTGGCTATCCGATCGCCTGGCTGCCCTGGATCAGGCTGCCCGACCTGACCCAGGAAGACGGCTCCGGATTCCGTACCCCGAGCACCGCCTATGGCGAAAAGATCGGCCTCAAGGTCAACGTTCCCTACTACTTCGCCATCAACGACGAAATGGGCCTGCTGCTGACGCCGTCGCTGATCAGCGGACAGGGGTTGCTGCTCGGGGCCAGATTTACCCAGAGCATCGACGGACTGGGCAGCTACAGCGTTGCGGCGCACGGCATCTACCAGCTCGATCCGGGGACCTTCAACCCGGGCTTCGGCGACACCGAGATGCGCGGCGCCATCCAGACCAGCGGCAGGTTCATCCCGACAAAAAACTGGACCGCCGGCTGGTCCTACACCGCCTTCACCGATCCGGCCTTCCTGCCCGACTACCTGATCGATACCAGCAGTCCGGTCGTCAACCAGGCCTATGCGACCTATCTCAGTCCCATGACCTTCGCGGATGCGCGCGTGCAGGAATTCAAGCTGCTCGGCGAGATCCCCCAGGCCCGGCAGGACCAGCAGGCCGCGCTCCTGCCCAAGCTGGAAGCCGACCATGTCGAGGAATTGGGCGAAAACGGCGGAACCGTCCATCTGAGCGGCGATTTCGTCGCGGTCGCCCGCGCCGCCGATCAGGTCAGGAACAATGCCATCGCCTACCGGCTCGGCACGGAAGAATTCAAGACCCACGCTACCGGCGAGGCGGACTGGTCCAAGCAGTTCATCTTCGGTCCCTCCGTCGTCACGCCCATGGCCGGATTGCGGCTCGACTACGCCACCTATAACGGCGCCAGCGTTCTGCAGCCGGGAGCCGAGACGCTTCTGTCGGCGACGCCGATCGCGGCGCTCGATGTTCGCGTGCCGTTCGTCGCCTATGACGGCGCCTCGACCTATCTGGTCGAACCGGTGGCACAGGCCTATTACCGTGGCGGAAACGCGGCGCCCGGCATCACCAACGACAATGCCCAGAGCTTCACCTTCGACGAGGCGAACCTTTTCTCCTACAACAAGTTCTCGGGCACGGATCGCCAGGAAACCGGTTTGCGGGCCAATCTCGGCGTTCACTATCTCGCCGATTTCGCCGACGGCAGCTATCTCGACGCCGTCCTCGGGCAGAGCTTCCATCTTGCCGGGACCAACTCGCTCGCCACCGCCGACGCCGTCAATGCCGGCGCTGGGGCGGGTCTTGCCGGCACCAGTTCGGATATCGTCGCCGGCGTGCGTGCCGGCATGGGTCCGGTCACCCTGTCCGGGCGGGCCCGTTACGACATCGCGGCCAGCCGGATCGCGGCGGCCTCGACCAATGCCACCTATTCCAGGAACGGCTGGAGCGTCGGGGTCGACTACTCCTACATGGCGCCGGACCCGGCGCGCGGCTTTGCCAACGTGCAACAGGACATGGGCGGCTCGGTCGGCATCCCGATCGCCGATTACTGGACGCTTTCGGCCGCGATGGGCTGGGACATCACCGCCGGCAAGATGATCAACTACAGTGCCGGCCTCAAATACGACGACGGCTATTTCGCAGCCGGTGCCGCGGTGACCTCGAGCGGTCCGACGATCTATGATCCGCAGACATTCGCCTATACGCTGACCTTCAAGCTCAAGGGCCCGGACGGCAGCGCCTTCGGAAGCTAGGCGCGGCATGTCGCAGATTTTCGCCGCAATCGCAGGTCACAACGGCGCAGGCAATCGGGAATTCAGATGATTATGCGCAAGTTTGCAGTTTTGGCGGTCGCTCTCGCCCTGTTCGTTTCGACCGCGGTCGGTGGCTATGCCGCCACCGTCAAGGTGCTTGTCGGCGGGGCCGAGATCACCGACATCGAGATTTCGTCGCGGTCGGCGCTGCTTCGCCTGGAAAAGCGCGGCAATTCCAACTCCGAACGGCAGAAGATGGCCACCGAGGAACTGGTCAACGAAGCACTGCAGATGGCCGAGGCCAAGCGAATCGGCATCGTGGTGCCGGACTCCAAAGTCAACGAAGCCTTTCTGCAGATCGCCCGCAACACCAAGCTGGGCCAGGACAAGCTGAAGCAGTTCCTGCTCAGCAACGGCGTCGATCCCAGGACGCTGATGGATCGCTTGCGCGCCAATATCGCCTGGAGCAACGTCGTGCAGGCGGAAGTGGCCCCACGCGTCAACGTCTCCGACATCGATCTGGAAAAGCAGGCTCTGGAAAAGATCGATCCGGCCATGAGCTACGACTACATCCTCAAGGAGGTGCGGTTCATCATCCCCACGGGATCGAAGGCTTCGGTGTCTACGCGCACGGCCCAGGCCAATCAGTACCGCAAGTCCTTCAATGGCTGCGACAGCGCCGTCGATCTGTCGATGTCCTATACCGACGTCGCCGTCATCGATGTGGGGCGTCGCCATGCCACGCAATTGCCCGATGCACTGGCCAAGGAACTGGCCGATCTCAATGTCGGCGGCATCACCAAACCGCGCGTTGCGCAGGGGGGTGTGACGATGCTGGCGGTCTGCGCCAAATCGTCGGCCCAGGACACCACCTTCATCAAGAACGAGCTCAGGCAGAAGGAAGGTGACCAAGCCTTCAAGACAGAAGTTGCCGCCTTCCTCGAAAAGCTGCGCGGAGAGACGACGATCGTCTATAAATAGGCCATGTCCGACATGAGCCCAATTCCCCTGGCGGTGAGCATGGGCGAACCCCAGGGTGTGGGGCCGGATCTCATCCTTGCCCTTCACGCCCGCCGCCAGGCGCTTGATCTTTCGCCCTTTGTCGTTTTCGGCGATCCGGCCTTGTTTGCTGCCCGGGCCCGCAGGCTCGGGCTCGACACAAGGATCGTCGAAACCGATCCGAAGGACGCCGCAGCGCATTTCGCCAGGGCCCTGCCGATCGCCCCGGTCGGCCCTTCCATTGCCGACCACCCCGGCCGGCCCGACGAAACGGACGGACAAAGCGTCATCGACGCCATCGCGGCGGCGGTACGGGCCATCAAGGCCGGCAACTGCCGCGCCGTCGTCACCGCGCCGCTCAACAAGGCGGTACTCTATGCCGCAGGCTTCACCCATCCCGGCCATACCGAATTTCTCGCCGCCCTTGACGAAAGCAGCGGACAGGTGCCGCGCCCGGTGATGATGCTGGCTCACGAGCGCTACCGCACCGTGCCGGTCACCATCCACGTGCCGCTGAAAAGCGTGCCGCAAATGCTGACAAGGGAGCTGATCATCGAAACGGTCGAAATCGTCGCCCGCGACCTCCGATCCCGTTTCGGCATTGCCTCGCCACACATCGCCATTGCCGGCCTCAACCCGCACGCCGGCGAGGACGGCACCATCGGCACCGAGGACCGCGACGTCACCGGACCGGCGGTGACGGCACTGCAGAAGGCCGGCATCGATGCCGTTGGGCCCCTGCCCGCCGACACGCTGTTCTATCCCAGCCACTGGGCCGAATATGACTGCATCGTCGCCATGTATCACGACCAGGCGCTGATCCCGATCAAGACACTGGCCTTCGACCACGGCGTCAACGTCACCCTCGGCCTGAGCTTCGTGCGCACCTCGCCGGACCACGGCACCGCCTTCGACATCGCCGGCACCGGCAGGGCTTCGGACCGGAGCATGCTCGCCGCCCTGCGCCTCGCTGCCGAGATGAGCGGCCGCCGGCAATGACCGGCCTCGACGCGCTGCCGCCCCTCAGGCAGGTCATCGCCCGGCACGGTCTCAATGCCCGAAAGGAACTGGGGCAGAATTTCCTGTTCGATCTCAATCTGACCGGCCGCATCGCCCGTGCCGCCGGCGATCTCGGCGCCACGACCGTCATCGAGATCGGACCGGGGCCGGGCGGGCTGACGCGGGCGCTGCTCCTGGCCGGAGCGAGGAAGGTGATCGCCATCGAGCGCGATACCCGGGCATTGCCGGCCCTCGAGGAGATCGGCGAGGCGGCCGAAGGACGGCTCGAAATTGTCGCCGGCGACGCGCTCACGACCGACTATGCCGCCCTCGCCGACGGTCCGACCAGGATCGTTGCCAATCTGCCCTACAACATTGCGACGCCGCTGCTCGTCGGCTGGCTGTCGGCACCGTGGCCGCCCTTTTTCTCGAGCCTCACCCTGATGTTCCAGAAGGAGGTGGCGGAGCGCATCTGTGCCCGGCCCGGCGCGAAAGCCTATGGCCGGCTCGGCGTGTTCGCCGGCTGGCGGACCGAGGCAAAGCTGCTTTTCGACGTCTCGCGCTCGGCCTTCACGCCGCCGCCAAAGGTGACTTCGTCGGTGGTGCAGCTCGTGCCGAAGCCGGAGGCGACCGAAGCCCGCGTCGCCACGCTGGAAGCGGTGACGCGCGCCGCCTTCGGACAGCGTCGCAAGATGATCCGCCAGAGCCTCAAGGGGTTGCCGGTGCCGGCCGATGCCCTGATTGCGGCCGCCGGACTGACCGGTACCGAGCGGGCCGAGGAATTGCCGGTTGCCGCCTTTCTGGCGATGGCGGCGGCGATCGAGGAAAGGGGATGAAGATGTTGACCGATCATGCCTTTTGGCTGATTGGATTTTATCTCGTGCCCTATGTCGTGACGCTTCTGGCCTGGAACCGCAGCGTGCTCATGGCCATCGCGCTGATCTGGGTCGCGATGATGTTCGGCCTCGTCCTCGCCGGACCGTTCGACGAACGGACGGTCCTGACCTATCTGCCGATGGTGGCGCTCGGCACCGCTGTCGGTTTCGCCATCAGGCGCTATACCCTGTCCTTCGAGGGGCGCCACATGCCGCGGCTCGGCTGGAGCCTGGTCGTTTTCTGCGGCGTGTTCGTGCCGGCTCTGGTCCTCACCGCGCCCTTCTGGGTCGGGATCATCGAGGCTCAGCCGTAAAGCGTGTCGATCTCGGCCTGCAGCCGGGCGACGAAGTCGGGCAGATCCCTCTGGCGCTCGCGGATGAGGCGCGAGGCGGCGAGGATCGAGCGTACGCGACCGACCGACACCTCCAGATCCTGGTTGATGATGACGAAGTCGTATTCGCCGTAATGATCCATCTCGCGACGGGCGTTTTTCAGTCGCGTCTCGATGGTGCTCGTATTGTCCTGGGCCCGCCGCTCCAGCCGGGCGCGAAGCTCGCCGATCGAAGGCGGCAGGATGAACACCGTGACCATGTCGGTGCGACAGTTCTCGTAAAGCTGCAGCGTGCCCTGGTAGTCGATATCGAACAGGATGTCGTTGCCGGCGCTCAGTTCCTCTTCGATCCTGGCGCGCGGCGTGCCGTAGAAATTGCCATGCACTTCGGCCCATTCCAGCAATTCGCCATCGTCGCGCATGCGCTCGAAGGTCGGCACGTCGATGAAGAAGTAGTGCTTGCCGTCGATCTCGTCGGTGCGACGCTGCCGGGTCGTGACCGAAATCGACAGCCTGATTTTCGAATCGTCGTTGAATAGCGCCCGCGAAATCGAGGATTTTCCCGCCCCCGAGGGCGAGGCGATGACCAGCATGACGCCGCGACGCTGAAATTCCATCTCGATCCTGCCCGTTGCAGCCTGACGAAAAGCCTATTCGATGTTCTGAACCTGCTCGCGCAGCTGGTCGATCGCCGCCTTGAGGTCGAGGCCGATGGTCGTCAGTTCGACGACGTTCGACTTGGAACACAGTGTATTCGCCTCGCGGTTAAATTCCTGTGAGAGGAAATCGAGCCGCCGGCCGATCGGCCCGCCCTGTGCGAGGAGCTGGCGGCCGGCGGCAACATGGGCGATGAGCCGGTCGATCTCCTCGCGGATATCGGCCTTGGTGGCCAGCAGCATCGCCTCCTGATAGAGCCGCTCCTCGGAAAGACCGTTGCCATTGGCGCTCAGATCGGCGACCTGCTGGGCGAGACGGACCTGGATCGCCTCGCGGCTGCGGGCCGGATGCTTTTCGGCGGCCCTCGACAGCGTCTCGATCTCGTCGAGCCGTTCCGAAAGGATGGCGGCGATGCGCCCTCCCTCGCCTTCGCGTGCATGCTTGAGACCGATGACGGCTTCATCGAGCGTTTTGAGGAAGGCATCGTGGAACGCCTCTTCGGCCTCCGGCGACAGCATGGCATCCCGCGTTTCGAGCACGCCCTTCAGCGCCAGAATGCCGTCGAGCCGCGGCGGCACCGAATCCACCCGTCCCTTGAGGGAATCCAGAGCGGTGAGCACGGTTTCGAGCGCCGCCTGATTGACGACCGTCTCGCTGGTGCCCGCCTCGCGCTGCAGATTGACCGAAAGCGTCACCGAGCCGCGCGTCAGGCTTTTGCCGAGGCGCTGGCGGATCACCGGCTCGAAGGCGTCGATGCCGGGCGGCAGCCTCAGCCTGAGGTCGAGTCCGCGGCCATTGACCGATTTCAGTTCGAGCTCGAAGCTCATGCCCTCGGCGCTGCCGTTGGCGCGCGCGTAGCCGGTCATGCTGCACAAGGGCTGTTTGCTGGCTGTCATTGCCATCCTCATTGGTTTGGCGCCGGGAGCTGCCCCCTTGCGACGCCTGCTATTGCTGCCCGGCCGCGTCCGCCGCCTGTTTTTCCATCTCCTGGCGCGCCGCTTCGGCTTCCCTGGCCGCGTCCGCCGCCACTTCCCGTTCGACGGCACGGAACTTGGCGACGTTCTGCTGGTGCTGCTTGTAGGTCGAGGCGAACAGATGCCCGTCGGACGGTTTGGCGCCGGCCGCGACGAAATAGAGATAATCGGTCCGGGCCGGATGGGCGACGGCCTCGAGCGCGTCGGTGCCCGGATTGGCGATCGGCCCCTTCGGCAGCCCGTCGATCTGATAGGTGTTGTAGTCGGTCCTGGCCTCGAGTTCGGATCTTTTCAGGCCGCGCCCGAGCGTGCCGACGCCCTTGGTGATGCCATAGATCGTCGTCGGGTCCGATTGCAGGCGCATGCCCTTTTTCAGCCGGTTGACGAAGACCGAGGCGACCTCGGGCCTTTCGCTGGCGATGCCGGTTTCCTTTTCGACGATCGAGGCGAGAATGACGAGTTCCTCGGGGGTCTTGAGCGGAAGGTCGGGATCGCGGCCGGCCCAGATCTGCTCCACCGTCTTGTCGCGTGCGCCCATCATGCGGTCGAGCACCGATTGCCGCGTGTCGCCGCGCTCAAACGAATAGGTGTCGGGCAAAAGCGTGCCTTCGGCCGGCACGATCTCGATCTCGCCGTCGAGCAGATCGGTGGCATTGAGCTTTTCGACGATCTGCCAGGAGGTCAGCCCTTCGGGAAAGGTCACCGCATAGGTGACGGGGGTGCCCTCGGTCAGTTCATGCAGGACATCGGCCATCGAGGCGTGGGCGGTCAGCCGGTATTCGCCATGCCTCAGGGCGCGTTCCTTCTTTTCGGCGACGGTGCCGGCGATGAAGACCCAGTGGTTGGAAATCAGGCCGGCGTCCTCGAGCCGCTGCGCCACGGTCGACAGGCCATTTCCGCGCTCGACGATGAAACTGGTGTCCTCGGGATTGCCGCTCGCGGCGTAGAACTCGCTGATGCCCCAAAGCACCGCGCCGCCGAAGATGATGAGCGCCAGCACCAGCAGCGACAAAAAGCCGTTGAGAATGTCGATGAGGGCGCTGCGGCGGCGGCGGATCTTACGCTTACCGAACATGGGTATTCCTTATCAGAATGCCGCATTGTTCCGAGAAATTCGACGAAAACAAGTGATTCCGACTCGCAAGAACAGCTTTTGCGGTGTGCGAGATCGTCTCAGGCCAGCTTGCGCATGATGAGCGTGGCGTTGGTGCCGCCAAAGCCGAAGGAATTGGACAGAACCACATTGATCTCGCGCCTGACCGGCGCCTTGGGCGCAAGATTGATCTCGGTCTCGACCGAGGGATTGTCGAGATTGATCGTCGGCGGAGCGATGCCGTCACGCATGGCCAGCAGGGAAAAGATCGCCTCGACCGCCCCTGCCGCGCCGAGCAGATGCCCGGTCGAGGATTTGGTCGAGGACATGACCACGCTCGAGGCCGCTGCGCCGAGCACGCGGGAGACGGCGTCCAGTTCGATGGCGTCGCCGAGCTGGGTCGAGGTGCCGTGGGCATTGATGTAGTCGATCTCGGAAGGCGAGATGCCGGCCCGCTTGATGGCGGCGTTCATGGCGCGGAAGGCACCGTCGCCGTCCTCGGCCGGAGCGGTAATGTGATAGGCATCGCCGCTGAGACCATAGCCGATGATCTCGCCGTAGATGCGGGCGCCGCGCGCCTTGGCGTGCTCGTATTCCTCCAGAACGACGATGCCGGCCCCCTCGCCCATGACGAAACCGTCGCGGTCCCTGTCATAGGGGCGCGAAGCCTGTTGCGGCCGGTCGTTGAAGCTGGTCGACAGGGCGCGGCTGGCCGAGAACCCGGCCAGCGACAGACGGTTGAGCGGTGACTCCGCCCCGCCGGCAACCATCACGTCGGCATCGTCGAACGCGATCAGCCGCGCCGCGTCGCCGATGGCGTGCGCGCCCGTCGAACAGGCGGTGACGACCGCATGGTTCGGTCCCTTGAGCTTGTAGCG
>CAZKTH010000039.1:0-16203 GCA_964555575.1 uncultured Devosiaceae bacterium
TGCCGCGATGTCCATGCTGCCATAATCATTTTATGACACAGTAGTACTAGAGCATCGTGCGCAAAAGTGGATCCCGGTTTTTCGCGCGATGCTCTGGGGTCCGTCAGAAAATGACCCGCTACAGGCGCAAACCGCCGCGTCGCTATTCGGCGGCGGTCCTCCGCAATCCGGCGTGACTGTCGAGATTGCCCATCTCGGAGATGATGTGATTGGCGAGCGCGTCATAGATGCCGCCATAGGCGTGGGAACCGCGCATCAGGGCGACCTGGGCGTCGTTGAGGCGCGGCAGATGGTTTTCCACCTCGTCGAGCACCTTCATGCCGGGCTGCAGGGCGCTTTCCGGCAGATAGCCGATGGCGAGGTCCGACATGACGGCGCCGATGATCGCCGTGGCGTTCGACGAGGTGTAGGCGATGCGGTAGTCCTGTCCGACCCGCGCCAGCGCATCGACGGCGCCGGCCCGCCAGTAGCAGCGCTTGGTGCCGCAGGCCAGCGGCAGCGGATCCTGATGCAGCGCCTGGCCGCCCGGCGCGCTGATCCAGAACATGCGTTCGGTGCGGAAAAGCTCGCCGAATTCGTGGCTCGTCCCCTGGGTGAAGACGATGAGGTCGAACCGGCCCGAACTCATGCCGTCGAGCAGGTCTTCCGAAGCCAGGCACCTGACATCGACCGTGATGCGCGGATGGGTCTTCTGGAAGCTCGACAGAATGATCGGCAACAGCTTGACGGCGTAGTCGTCCGGCACGCCGAAGCGGATATTGCCGGCCAGGTCCCCTTTGGAAAAGATGTCGATGATCTCGGCATTGAGTCTGAGCATGCGCCGCGCCCGCGCATAGACGGCTTCGCCTTCGGCCGTCAGCGACACGGAACGCCCGTCGCGACTGAGCAGAATCTTGCCCAGGCGCTCTTCCAGCCGCTTGATCTGCATCGATACCGCCGACTGGGTCTTGTGCACGCGACGGGCCGCTTCGGTGAAGCTGCCGCAATCGGCAATGACGCAGAAACTCTGCAATTGGTCGAGGTCGAGTGGCGCGGCCATGATCAGTTCGCCTTTTTTTTACGCAATCGAATAACCAATATTTATGACTACGATGATATCTATTTGTTTGAATGATGAAACGCAAGTACCTATCTCAGGGTCAAACGGTACGGCGATTTCGGTGAATCGCCGGATCAGGTTTTGGGGCACTGCCCCACATGGAGAAAGAAATGTCGTTCCTCAAGCGTCTGTTCGCCATCAACACCGTCAAGAGCCTGTCCTCGCTTGACGATCATCTTCTGTGCGACCTCGGCCTGTCGCGTGAGGATCTGTGCGAAGCGCGCCGCGCACACGGCAGGGCCGCCAGCTTCCTGCAGCAGCGCGCCACCGAACGCGCCATGAGCTGGATACACTGAATTGCCTTCCGGCGGCGAGAGCCGCCGGTTCCCCGCGTCGGTTCGCCCGAATTGACGTGTTCCAGACCCGACTGCGCCGCAGCCAGCTTTCTGGCGTGCGGCGCTTTTTTTGCGCCCGGCAAGGCGTCGGGATTCCCGAGATAGGGACATGACCCCTGATCCGCATCAGGGCAGGGCGGCGAAGCCTTCCTTGAAGCCGTTGAGCGAGACCGGGATGCCGATCCCTTCCTCCGGCGTCTTGAAGACGATGAAGATCGCCGACTTGCCCTCGGACAGCGTCTTGATCAGGGCATCGTCCATCACCACCTCGGCGACACAGCCGTTTGGCAGACACCTGACGAAAGCGACGCGACCCATGTCGGTGCCGTCGACATTGAGCCCGAGCCCGTTGGGCAGGAGCACGCCGAGCGGCGCCAGGACGCGCAGCAGCCGCGCCTTGTTGTCGGCCGTTTTCAGAACGATGACGGAAAGCCCGACATTGGGCTGATCCTCGGCGGTGACGTTCTGGATGATGGCGCATTGCTCGAAGCTGGCGCCGGGTGGCGTATCGCAGCTGAGCTGCCAGT
This sequence comes from uncultured Devosiaceae bacterium, assembly GCA_964555575.1. Taxonomy (GTDB): domain Bacteria; phylum Pseudomonadota; class Alphaproteobacteria; order Rhizobiales; family Devosiaceae; genus JAHJQZ01. The sequence goes on from CAZKTH010000039.1 coordinate 1,962, forward strand.
CGCCGATCCGCTTTTTCACCGTGCCGGGCACCACCGTCGAACGGGCGGCGACCTCGGTGGGGGCGGCGCCGGTGGAAGCGGCATTGCCGGCAGGCGTGGCGGAGACTGCCGGCGAAACGGTGAAAGAACTGCCGGTCGTTGCGCCAACGGCGGAACCGGCCTGGGCAACCGTGACGTCGGTCGCCGCCGGCTGCTGGGTGAAATAGACAGCCCCGACGCCCGCGGCCAGCACCGCAACCACCGCCGCTGCAATCGCTATGACCTGACCTCTACGCACTGGCTTACTCCCTGAACGAATCGGCGCCCCAGCCTCCCCTTGCACTCTTCGGGCAGCGCTGTCCGCCTTGTCAACACGCGCGCATATACCATTCCCCGGCGGCACCGGAGGAAATGGCGGCATGAACGGTCTATGGGTCGGGGGTCATTGCGGCAATGGTGAGGCACGAAGCGCAAATGCCGCGGCCTCCGAAACAGGAGTCCACGAGGCAGGAAATCGCCCGGCGGACAATGTTACGATTTGTCGCGGGTGCGACAAATCGCAGCACATTTGCCTTCGGCGCGCCAATGTGGTTTAGCTCATCACGCGTACTGTGCGTTTTGGGCTCAATCGCAGTCGGGGGAGAATTTTCGCCTTCGCCTGAGAAGGCCGACGCGCCGGACATTTGGGGACTTCAGGGGAATTCAGGTGGTCCGATCGCCATACGCGTGGTCGACAAGGATCGGTTCGACACCTTCATGAAGACCTTCGAAGCCGACGGCCTCGGCAGGGCGACCACGACGCCGGCCGCCGTCAGCTGATCAGGGTGCGGCGCCCTGGCGGCGGGCGAGAGAGACGAGAGACAGGGGGGAGAGGGAACACCAGATGGCTGAAGCACACACCGCCCATCACGACGAGGTCCTCGCCCATCCGACCGGCCGGAAGCACTATGTGCTTTCCATCAATCACAAGGACATCGGCACGATGTACCTGGTCTTCGCCATCACGGCGGGGATCATCGGCGGCATCCTCAGCGGCTTCATGCGCTGGGAACTGGCGGAGCCGGGCATCCAGATCTTCAAGGGTCTGGCGATGATGGTCCATGGCACGCCCGAGGCGGCGGCGCTCGACGGCGGCACGCAGATGTACAACGTGTTCACCACCGCCCATGGCCTCATCATGATCTTCTTCATGGTCATGCCGGCGATGATCGACGGTTTCGGCACCGCCTTCTTCGTGCCCTCCGAGGGCGGCGATCCGATCCTGTTCCAGCACCTGTTCCGGTTCTTCGGCCACCCCGAGGTCCTTATCCTCATCCTGCCCGGCTTCGTTGTCCGGGCCCACCACATGCACACCACCGGGCTTTCCCTCAACGTCCAGCGCCATTTCGCCGCCGCCACCATGGTCATCGCGGTGCCCACGGGCGCGAAGATCCTTTCCTGGATCGCGACGATGTGGGGCGGTTCGATCTCGTTCAGGACGCCGATGCTGTGGGCTCTGGGGGTCATATTCCTGTTCACCGTCGGCGGCGTCACCGGCGTGGCTCTGGCCAATGCCGGCGCCGACCGCGTCCTGCACGACACCTATTACGTCGTGGCGCATTTCCACTACGTCCTGTCGCTCGGTGCCGTCTTTGCCATATTTGCGGCCTGGTATTACTGGTATCCGAAGACGTTCGGGCTGATGTACAACGAGACCCTGGCGAACGCGCATTTCTGGATCACCTTCGTCGGCGTCAACACCATCTTCTTTCCGCAGCATTTCCTCGGGCTTTCCGGCATGCCGCGCCGCTATATCGACTATCCGGACGCCTTTTCCTTGTGGAACGGCATTTCCTCCTGGGGCCATGCCATTGCGGCGGTCGGCGTTCTGGTCTTTGTCGCCGTGCTGATCGAGGCGTCGATGAGGAAGCGCAAGGCTGCGGACAATCCCTGGGGCGAGGGGGCGACAACGCTGCAATGGACGCTTTCGTCGCCACCACCGTTCCACCAGTTCGAAACCCTGCCGCGGATTTCGTAATCCAGAGAAAGGATGGCCAGCCTTGGCCCTTGTCGATGACAGTCGGGGACTGAACCACGCCGCATCCGGCGGACGAATTGGCGATTATGTCGTGCTGCTGAAGCCGCGCGTCATGTCGCTGGTGGTGTTCACCGCCTTTGTCGGCATGGTCGCGGCGCCCGGCGGCCTCAATCCCGTCATCGCCGCCATAGCGATCCTTTCGATCGCCATCGGTGCCGGCGCCTCGGGGGCGCTCAACATGTGGTTCGACGCCGATATCGACGCCATGATGACCCGCACCCGCAACCGGCCGATCCCGGCCGGCCGCCTGACGCGCGAGGATGCCCTTGCGGTCGGCCTTATCCTGTCGGTCTTCTCGGTGGCGACGCTCGGGCTCGCCACCAACTGGATCGCGGCGGCGTTTCTCGCCTTCACCATCTTCTTTTATGCCGTCATCTACACCATGTGGCTCAAGCGGGTAACGCCGCAGAACATCGTCATCGGCGGCGCCGCCGGGGCCTTTCCGCCCATGGTCGGCTGGGCGGCGGCGACCGGGTCGACCTCGATCGACGCCATTGCCCTGTTCCTGATCATCTTCTTGTGGACGCCGCCGCATTTCTGGGCCCTGGCCCTGTTCAAGGAGGCCGACTACGCCGCGGCCGGCATCCCGATGATGCCGAATGTCGCCGGCGAAGCCGCGACCGGGAAACAGATTCTCGTCTATTCGGTCCTGTTGTTTTTCGCCTCGCTGATCCCGGCGGCGACCGGGCTGGCCGGTCCTATCTATGCGCTGCCGGCGACCGGGCTCGGCCTGGTCTTCGTGGCGCTGGCGGTGCGGCTCTACCGGGCCGAGGGTGTCGCCATGCGCAAGCAGGCGCGCAGCCTTTTCCTCTTTTCGCTGAGCTATCTTTTCGTTCTGTATCTGATGCTCCTTGTCGACCTCATCGTCCGCCATTTCCTGGGGGTCGCATGGTAACGCCCGATCAGCTCCTCGACGAGGCGGAATCCAGGGCGGCGATGCGCTGTTTCATCCGCCCGTGATCGTCAATCTCATGCTATGGATACCGGTGACCATCGTCCTGTGTCTGGCCATGCTGAGGCCGTTCAAGGCGACGATGATCGCCCTGCAATATGCCAATCAGGCACGGGAAGGCCGCTCTGAGTAACGGGTTCGACAGCGTTGCCGACGAACTGAAGCGGATGCGCAATCCCAGGCGCGAGCGTCCACGCTGGGGTTTCGTCGTCCTCATTTTGGCGCTGATCGCCATCCTGATCGGCCTGGGCGCCTGGCAGATGGTCCGCCTTCAGGAAAAGCAGGCGCTGATCGTCCGCATCGAGGACCGGATCAGCCAGCCGCCGATGACACTGCCGACCGTCGCCGAATGGGTCGGCTTCGATCCGGAAGTCTGGGACTACCGCCATACTGTCCTGACCGGCACCTTCCGCAACGACCAGACGATCCTGGTGTTCACCGCCCTCAGCGAACCGCGCGGGCGTCAGCAGGGGCCGGGCTACTGGGTCGTTGCCCCATTGGTGCTGAAGGACGGCGGCGTGGTCTGGGTCAATCGCGGCTTCATCCCGGCGATGCTGAAGGAGAGCTTCGCCGATGGCGGGCCGAACGAAGACGACGAAGTCAGCGTATCCGGTGTTCTCCGAAGACCGGAGGCGGCGAACATGTTCACCCCCGGCACCGACCGCGGCGCCCGCATCGAGTGGGTACGCGATCCGGCCCGTTTTGCCGCGATCAGCGACAAGACACTGACCCCGATGCTGCCGGCCACGCTCGATGCCGATGCCGGCGAGGCGGGGGCGCTGCCGCAGGGTGGCGAGACCCTCATCGACATTCCCAACCGCCATTTCGAATACGCCCTGACCTGGTTCGGGCTGGCGGCGGTGGTGTTCGTCATGCTCGCTTCCTGGCTTTTTATCCGGCGCAGGGGCTGAAGAGGTGGTGCGGCGCTTGCGTACCGGAAACCCAGGCCCTAGTTTGGCCGCCGCTTACTAGGGCGGGATCATGAAATATGTCTCGACGCGCGGGCAGGCGCCCGCGCTTGGTTTCTGCGACACGGTGCTGACGGGCCTTGCCAGCGATGGCGGCCTCTATGTGCCTGAGTCCTGGCCGCAAATCCCGCATGACGAAATCGCCGGCTTCGCCAACCGGCCCTTTGCCGAAATCGCCTTCGACATCATCGTGCGTTTCGTCGAGGGCGAGATCGCCGACGCCGAGCTGAAGGCGTTGATCGCGGCGGCCTACAAGACCTTCCGCCACAAATCGGTAACGCCGATCGTCGAAATCGAGCCCGGCCTTTTCGTCCTCGAGCTCTTTCACGGCCCGACCCTGGCCTTCAAGGACGTGGCGATGCAGTTCCTCGCCCGGGTCATGGACCATATTCTCGTGAGCCGCGGCCAGCGCGCCACCATCGTCGGCGCCACCTCCGGCGACACCGGTTCGGCCGCCATCGACGCCTTTCGCGACCGCGACAATATCGACATCTTCATCCTGCATCCCGAGGGTCGTACCTCCGAGGTGCAGCGCCGGCAGATGACGACGGTCGCCGACGCCAATGTCCATAACATCGCCCTTCAAGGGACCTTCGACGACTGCCAGGCCATCGTGAAGGGGCTGTTCAACGATCAGGGCTTTCGGGCGCGGGCCTCGCTTTCCGGCGTCAACTCGATCAACTGGGGCCGGATCGTCGCCCAGATCGTTTATTACTTCACCTCGGCCGCAGCGCTCGGTTCGCCCTACCGCAAGGTCGATTACACCGTGCCGACCGGCAATTTCGGCGACATCTTCGCCGGCGAGGCGGCGCGACGCATGGGTCTCAACATCGGCAGGCTGGTGATCGCCACCAATCGGAACGACATCCTGAGGCGCACGATCGAGACCGGCCGCTACGAGGTCGGCGGCGTTTATCCGACCATGTCGCCATCAATGGACATCCAGGTTTCCTCCAATTTCGAGCGCCTGGTTTTCGAGAGCCTTGGGCGCGACAGCGCCGAGACGGCGCGGCTGATGGCTTCGCTTTCCCAGTCCGGCGGTTTCACCCTGCCAGAAGCCGGTCTTCAGGCCATCCGCGCCGGCTTTGCCGCCGGCACCGCCAACGAGCAGGAAACAGGCGCCGCGATGCAGGCCAGCTTCGAGGGATCCGGCTATCTCGCCGATCCCCATACTTCGGTCGGCCTTTTTGTTGCCCAACAGTATCGCGATACCGCCCGTCCAATGATTGCCCTGTCGACGGCCCACCCCGCCAAGTTTCCCGAGGCGGTTGCCGGGGCGACAGGAGTTGAACCGGTTCTTCCCCTATGGTTGGCTGGGCTCTATGACCGCGAGGAACGGTTGACGATCTTGCCGAATGACCTCAGAACCGTTCAAGATTTCATCGGCGGCAGAAGCCGCGCCTGGGAGGACTGAGTTGAGCGTCGAAACGACCACCCTTGACAGCGGCATGACTGTGTTGACCCACAACATGCCACATCTCGAAAGCGCTTCACTGGGGGTCTGGGTCAAATCCGGCTCGCGCTCGGAACTTCCGAACGAACACGGGATTTCCCACCTTCTCGAACACATGGCTTTCAAGGGGACCACGTCACGTTCGGCCCGCGATATCGCCGAGGCGATCGAGGGGGTCGGCGGCGAGGTCAATGCCGCCACCTCGGTCGAACATACCGGCTATTTCGCCCGTATCCTGAAGGAAGATGTCGGGCTTGCCGCCGACATCATCGCCGACATCCTGCAGAATTCGGTATTCGACAAGAGCGAGCTGGCGCGCGAGCAGCAGGTGATCGTGCAGGAGATCGGCGCGGCGCGCGACGATCCGGACGATCACGTCTTCGACCTTTTCCAGGGCGTCAGCTTCCCCGACCAGCCGATCGGCCGCACCATCCTCGGCACGGCCGAGTCGGTGCGCGGTTTTCGTCCCGACGCGATCCGCTCCTATATGGACCGCAACTATACCGGCGACCGCATGATCCTCGCCGCAGCCGGCAATGTCGATCACGACAGGCTGGTGCGCGTCGCCGAGGAGCGTTTCGCCGGGCTCGAACCCGCCTCGAAGACCCAGCCGGAAGCGGCCCGCTATGTCGGCGGCGAGGAGCGCTTCGAGACGGACCACGAACAGGCGCACATCGTTCTCGGCCTGGAAGGGCGGCCCTACAATTCCGACGGGTTCTACGCCGTTCAGGTCCTTTCCTCGATCCTGGGCGGCGGCATGAGCTCGCGCCTGTTCCAGGAAGTGAGGGAAAATCGGGGCCTGTGCTATTCGGTCTATGCCTTCCACTGGGCCTTTGCCGACAGTGGCGTTTTCGGCGTCGCCGCTGCCACCGGCGGCGAAGAGGTCAGCGACCTCGTCACCGTCGTGCTCGACGAGTTGCGCCGGGCCGCCGACACCATCACCGACGAAGAGGTCGTCAGGGTGCGCAACCAGATCCGCGCCGGCCTGCTGATGTCGCTGGAAAGCCCGTCGGCGCGGGCCGGCCAGATCGCCCGCCAGCAGATCCTGTGGGGTCGCATCATCCCGCTCGACGAAACGGTCGAGCGCATCAATCGCATCACCGCCGACCGGGTCAGGCAGGTTGCGCACCAGATGTTCGATACCGACCGCATTTCCATCGCCGGCATCGGCCCGGTCAGTGGTCTGCCCGACCACGACACCGTGGTCTCGCGGCTCCGAGCCTAGTCGTTCCCGATGCTGGACCGGATCTTTGCCCCGGACCGGACGCCCGAACTGATCCGGGGCGAATTGCTGCTGCGCGCCGCCCGGCCGTCCGATTATCCGCAGTGGCGCGCGGTGCGCCTCAGGAGCCACGCCTTCCTGAAGCCCTTCGAGCCGCGCTGGAGCGAGGTCGATCTGTCGCCGGCGGTGTACCGCGAGCGTTTGCGGCGCAACCGCCGCGAAGCGGAAGCGGGTACCGAGTTCTCTTTTCTGATCCTTCGGCTGACCAAAGGCGGCGAGGAGCTTTGCGGCGGGCTGACCATTTCCAATATCCGCCGCCGCGCCGCCATGCATGCCAATCTCGGCTACTGGATGAGCATCGATGCCGCCGGCAAGGGCATCATGAGCGAGGCGGTGAACATGATCCTGCCCTTCGTTTTCACCCATCTCGATATGAGGCGGCTGCACGCGGCGACCCTGCCGAACAACATCGCTTCGCGCCGCGTCCTCGAAAAAAACGGCTTCCGGGAGGAAGGTTTCGCCGAGGACTATCTGCAGATCGACGGGGTCTGGCAGGACCACGTGCTTTACGCCCTGACCCGCGATCGCCACCTGGGCCGGCATGTGTGAGCGGGGGATGGTCTTTGCTTGCGCGCTTGTGACCCGGAGCAATCCGCTTTACCAAGGGTTTTCTGCGGCACAACGATAATGGGAACCACCGGCAAATAATGCGTTTTGTGCTGAGCCTCGTCCTTGCCTTCGTGATCGGCACCTTTGCCGCCGCCGAGGCCGGGGCCTTCGAGATCATCAATGTCCCCGACAGTGTCAACGCCATCAATCTGCGCGCCGGCATCGACATCGTGTCCGGCCAGAACGGCAAGGTGCAGCTGTCGACGGCGCCGGGAGCCGACGGCATCATCCGCCGCATCGAGGTGCTGGCGCAAAAGGAGGGCACCAATCCGAAATGGGCCCTGTTCGCGCTTTCCAATGACACCGACACCCAGATGCAGCGGCTGCTCATCGCACCATTCTACCGCCTGCCCGGTTCCGGCCTCACCAATCCCGATCTCGGCTCGAACCGCATCGCCGTTCTGACCGTCAATTCCGGCATAAGGCCGGAGCGCGTATCCGATCCGGAAGCCGACGCCTTCGAGATCACCCTCGATCCCGGCGCCACCGTCACCTTCGTCGCCGAGCTGGTGAACGGGCAACTGCCCGAACTCTATTTGTGGAAGCCGGACGCCTATCGCGACTACGTCAACTCCTTCACCCTGTTCCGCGGCATCGTGCTCGGCGTCGCCAGCCTTGCCGCCGTGTTCCTGACCATCATGTTCGTGGTCAAGGGGCGCGGTGTGTTTCCGGCAACGGCCGCCCTGGCCTGGGCGGTACTTTTCTATCTTCTCATCGATTTCGGCGTGCTCGGGCGCCTGATCGGGGTCGGCAACGGCAATATGGAATCCTATCGCGCCGCGGCGGAGGCGGCGCTCGCCACCACCCTGTTCGGCTTTTTGTTCATCTATCTCAATCTGCACCGCTGGCACTTGCGCTTTCTGCATCTGGCGCTGGCGCTGACGGTCGTCTTTCTCGGCCTTTTGGGCTTTGCCTTCGTCCAGCCCGAAATCGCCGCGGTCATCGCCCGCATCGTTCTGGTGCTGCTCGGCTTCCTCGGCTTCTTCATCATCGTGGTTCTGGCCCTGAGGGGCTATGACCGCGCGGTCTTCCTGGTGCCGACCTGGATCATCTACATTGCCTGGCTTTTCTATGCCTGGCTGGTCATTTCGGGACGGGTGACCAACGACATCGCCCAGCCGGCCGTCGACGGCGGGCTTGTGCTCATCGTCATGCTCATCGGCTTCACCACGGTGCAGCACGCCTTTTCGGAAGGGCAGGTCTCGATCGGTGCCCTCAGCGAAGTCGAACGACGCGCCCTGGCGCTGACCGGGGGTGGAGACTACCTGTTCGACTGGAACACCGATCGCGATCGTGTCCAGGTTTCCGAGGAACTCGCCGTCAAGCTCGGGGAAACGCGCGGATCGCTGCGCGGACCGATCAAGACCTGGCTCGAGCGCATCCATCCCGACGATCAGGACCGCTTCCGCACCGCGCTCGACACGCTGGTCGAAATGCGGCGCGGCAAGGTGGGCATGGATGTGCGCGTGCTTGCCCGTGACGGCGTCTATCGCAACTTCCGCTTGCGGGTCAAACCGGTTCTGGCCGGCGACGGCCAGGTGAGCCGTATCGTCGGCACATTGCAGGACGTGACCGCCGAGCGCACGGCGCGGGATCGCCTCCTGCACGACTCGGTCAATGACAGCCTGACGGGCCTGCCCAACAAGGAGCTGTTTCTCAACCGGCTCGAACGGGCGCTCGAGCGCTCGCGCCTCGGCAAGGACGCCCAGCCGGCGGTGTTCTTCATCGATGTCGACCAGTTTTCGGGCGTCATCGAACGCCTCGGCCCGGCCGGCGCCGATTCGGTGCTTCTGGCCATCGCCCGGCGTCTGGCCCGCCAGATGCGCCCGCTCGACACGGTGGCGCGTCTGGATGCCGATCAGTTCGGGGTAATCCTTTGTTCGGAGGTGACGCCGGACAAGATCGCCGAATTCGCCGACCAGCTCAGGAAGGCCATCCGTGCCCCATTCACCTTCGGCGAGCGCGATATCGCCGTCACCGCCTCGCTCGGCATCACCATCTACGACAATGGCAGCGCCGCCGCCGCCGAACTGCTGCGCGATGCCGAACTGGCCATGCTCTATGCCAAGCGCCATGGCGGCGACCGCATCGAGGCCTATCGTGCCGCCGCCCGTTCGATCACCGCCCTCGCCAAATCGACCGAAGAGGAACTGCAGCGAGCGATCAGGAACAGCCAGATCTACATGCAGTTCCAGCCGATCTGCTCCCTTGCGACCGGCCGGATCGTCGGCGCCGAAGCGCTGATGCGCTGGCAGCACCCGACACGCGGCGTTGTCGGTCCGGACGAATTCGTGCCGCTGGCGGAACGCTCGGGGCAGATCGAACAGCTCGGGCGCCTTGCCTTCGAGCAGACGGCAACGGCGCTGCATTCCTGGCAGAACACGGTCCGGCTTCCCGAGGATTTCTTCGTGTCGGTCAATCTGTCGCCGCAGCAACTGTCGACCGAGACCATGCTTGCCGACATGCGCGCCTATCTGAACGAACACAGATCGATCGCGCAACATATCAAGCTCGAGATCACCGAAAGCCAGGCGATGCTCAATCCCGAGCATTCGGCCTATGTCCTGTCGGCGCTCAAGACCATGGGTCTCGGCGTCGCCATCGACGATTTCGGCACCGGCCATTCCTCCTTGTCCTATCTGCACCGCTTCCCGGTCGATACCATCAAGATCGCGGCACCCTTCGTGCGCATCTCCGATGAGAGCGGTTTTGCCCATACCCAGGTGCCGATCATCCGCTCGATCGTGCAGCTGGCCAGCGAGCTCGACCTGATGGTCGTCGCCGAAGGGGTGGAGACCGAAGCCGAGCGCGACCGGCTGATCGCGCTCAATTGTCGTTTCGGCCAGGGCTATCTCTTCTCCGAGGCGATAGACGGCGAGGCGTTGCAGAAGCGCCTGGCCCACAATCCGCCGGGCGCAACGCACGGGCCTGCCCGCAGGCCGGCAGCAAAGGCGAAACCCGCGCCAGCGCCGAGGCCGGCTCCCGCGCCGGAACCGGCGATTGCCCTGCCGGAAGAGGACGCGCCGGTGGCGAGGCCGAAAAGATTCGCCATGGCAAAAACATCGCTGCGCTCGATCCTTGCGCCTCTGGCCGAAACGATGTCGCCAAAACCGTCGCCGTCCGCCAGCGCGCCGGCACCGGAACCCGCCACGGCGCCCAAGGCAAGACCTGCGGCACCAACAGCCGGCCCCACGGAATCCGAGGATCCGCTCAGGGCCATTCTCGCCTCGGCATCGGAACAGCCTGCCAGCGCAACGAATGCCGACTCCACGGCCAGCCGGGCAAACAAGCTGAAGCTGACGGCCCTCGAACGGCTCAAGGCGAAGCAGGCCAGGGTCAGGACGGCGGGAACGGCATCCGGGCCGGCGCCGAAGCCGCCGACCAGGCCGCAGGGCGGCAGTTCCTGAAGCGGGTCATTTTCTGACGGAATCGCCCCCGACCTCTCCCCCAAGGGAGAGAGGCAAAGCAAGCGACACTGCGTCCGCGAAAATGCGGGGCTGTTCGGATCTGGCCTCAGGCCCGGCCGATCTCGCCGGACAGGGCCGCTGCCTGCGACACGCCGATCGAGGCAAGCGCCGCTTCGTAGCGGCGCTCGACCGGCACCTTGAACAGGATGTCGAGCGAATGCGGCGCCGTCAGCCAGCCATTGCCGCGCAGTTCGTCCTCGAGTTGGCCGGGCGCCCAGCCGCAATAGCCGAGCGCCAGAAGCGATTGCGCCGGGCCGGGTCCGAAGGCGATGGCCTTCAGGACGTCGAGGGTCGCGGTCAGCCCGACCTCGTCATTGACTTCGTAGGAATTGCCGGTGCGGAAATAGTCGTGACTGTGCAGCACGAAACCGCGCCCGGTCTCGACCGGCCCGCCCATCAGCACGGCCCGGTTGCGGATGCGCTCGGGTACGCGAATCAGTTCCTCCGGCGGGCCAAGCTCGAGTTCGCCGAAAATGTCGCCGGTGGAAAGGTCGGGCAGCTGGTGATTGACCATCAGCCCCATGGCACCGTCTTCGCCATGACCGACCAGATAGACGACGCTTTCGGTGAACCTTTCGTCGGCCATCCCGGGTGTGGCGATGAGGAAATGTCCTTTGAGCGATGACATCGGCATTGCTGCCTCCTGTTCAAGTCATGAGGCCTAAGCCTCCATCCCGCCACCTCTCCGTGACGATTTTAGGACTTCCAGGAAAAAGTGCAAATCAACCGTTGAGTCCGTGCGGCGAAACAGGACCCGGTTCGCTCCGAAAAAGCAGGCCTGTCCGCCGGGATCAGGCGAATCCGAGACGTCGTGACTTGGGTTTGCCGCAAATCGGCGTTATGTCCGGCACCATGAAAATCACCAAAGCCCTCGTCGCCCTTATTGCCATCATGCCCGCCACGCCGGCCGCCGCCGCCGCGACCGACTGGATCGATGTTGCGCCCGGGGCCAGGCTCAGGGCACTTTCGGCCGGGACCGAAGACGGCGGCAAGGCGCTGATCGGTCTGGAGGTCGCGCTCGGTCCGGGTCTCAAGACCTATTGGCGTGTGCCGGGGGAGACCGGCATGCCGACCGACCTTGCCGTTCTCGGCGCCGGCGGTCCGGCCGAATCGCAGCTTTTGTGGCCGTTGCCGGAGCGCGACACCTCGCAGGGCTTTGTCGATTTCGTCTATCACGGCGATCTCGTCCTGCCGGTTCTGGTCGATGCGCCCGCAAGCGAACCGCTCGATCTCAGTGTGCGCATGGGCATCTGCTCGGATATCTGCGTGCCCGTCACGGCGCGACTGAAGCTGCCCGGCGATGCCAAGCCCGATGCCGCCAACGATCTGAGGCTGCGTCAGGCCCTGGCCGACACGCCGATCCCCTATACGGAAAACGATCCGCCGCTGACCGATATTGCGCTGGACCCGGAAAACGGCACGCTGACGCTCGGCTACGATCCCGACCGCATCGATCCGACAGAAGTGTTTCCCAGTTTCGACGGCACCCAGATGGTGTTCTCGGCCCCGGAGATCGACCTCAGGACAGACCGGATCCGATTCATGCCGCTGGTGCGCAAGGGCGACACCTCATGGCGCGACAAGCCGTTGCGCCTGACCTTTGCCACAGGCGACGGCCCTTACGACATTGTCGTGGCCCAACCGGCACGTTAAGAGGTGCTTTGCCAACCCGTGCGAAGCCACCGGCCCGCACCCATCCTCGAATTGAAAGCGAAGTGTCCATGATCGCTCCCGGCGACGACATCCCGTCGGTTCCCGTCAAACTGATCACGGCGGACGGCGCCGCAGACGCCGACAGCCGCGCCGTCCTGTCCTCGGGCAAGGTGATTTTCTTCACCGTGCCGGGGGCGTTCACCCCGACCTGTCACACCAATCATCTGCCCGGATTTGTCGATCTCAGCGCCGCCTTCAAGGCCAATGGCGTCGACCACGTGATCTGTGGCGCCGTTAACGACCATCACGTCATCAAGGCCTGGGCGCTTGATACCGATGCGGTCGGCAAGGTCGATTTCATTGCCGACGGCAATGGCGCTTTGTGCAGGGCCATGGGGCTTGACCGCGACATGATGGCCAATGGTATGGGAATTCGCTTTATTCGTGCCGCAATTGTAATCAATAATGGCAGGGTCGAAGCGGTCTATGCAGAAAAGGCACCTGGCGAGGTAACATCGTCGGGCGCGCCTGCGGTTCTGGCTGCGCTGTGAGGCGGCGTGTATTGCGTAGTGGGGAAGAACATGTCTGAGTTGAATGGCGCCTGGGGCGCGCGCCTGGCGGTCAAGTTGGTCGCAGGATTGGGTTTTGCTGCGCTGTTGTCGGCCTGTTCCATGGGATCGATGTTCGGCTCCAGCCCGACCACAACCGGCAGCACGGGCACCCTCGCCAATGCCCAGACCCCGCAAACCGAGATCGACCTCAATGCCCTGGCCACGGCGCCGGCCATCGCCACCGAATGTCCGCCGATCAAGGTCAGGAATGGCGGCGAGGCGATCTACTCCTACCAGAAAGGCAAGAGCGGCGACCCGCGTGCCCTGATCTTCGAAGCGGTGATCGACAAGCAGTCGCGCTCCTGCGTCGCCTCGGCCGGCGTGATCTCCGTCGACATGGGTGTTGTCGGCCGTGTGCTGCTCGGTCCGGTCGGAGAGGCCAAGGAATACGCCATTCCCGTGCGTTTCGCCGTCGAGCGCGACGATCTCGTCGTCTATTCGGAGAAGTTCAATCTGCCGGTGACGGTCAAGCAGAACGAGCAGAGCCAGGAATTCTACAAGGTCGTCGATTCGGTGCAGATCCCCTTTGTCGGCGGCGAGAACACCGTCATCTGGGTCGGTTTCGACCCCAAGGGCTGACAAATTTCTTGATTTCCCATGCAGGGGTGTGCGGCGGCGATTGACGCATGGCGCCTTATCGCGCACTAATGCGCGCGCGGGAGAGACTGGCCCCATGACGACATGGAGCCGGCGCCGAAGGAGCAACCGCCCCGGAAACTCTCAGGCAAAAGGACCGCGCAAAAACTGATCTCTGGAAAGCGGATGCGTGCTCGTCAGGCATCCCACCGAAGGAGCAGCCGTTTTCCTTTCCGGAATTCGGGAAATCTCTCAGGTCTTTGGACAGAGGGGGCGTGCGGCGCGGCAAGGTTCGCGCCCTCGTGGTCCAACCTGAGGAGATGGCATGGTCCAATCCGCCGATTCCCAAGACACTACACCCAAGCCCGTTCCGCTCAATGATGCCCATGTCGCCCTCGGTGGCCGCATGGTGCCGTTCGCCGGCTATTCGCTGCCGGTCCAGTACAAGACCGGCATCATCGCCGAGCACAACTGGACGCGGGAACACGCCGGGCTGTTCGACGTCTCGCATATGGGGCCATGCTTTGTTGTCCTCAAGCAGCCGAGCGGCGATGCCGAAACCGATCACGCCGCCGTCGCGGCGCTCGTCGAGCCGCTCGTTTGCGGCGATATCGC
>CAZKTH010000040.1:0-16124 GCA_964555575.1 uncultured Devosiaceae bacterium
CGGCCAGGGCCCAGATGCAATCCTGCGGCTGCTGGTTTTCGCAGATGCTGGCAAAGGCGGCATCGAAGCTGACGGCACCCTTGCGCACCTGCTGCATAAGCGCGTGGCAGAGCGCGTGGTCCGACGGTTCGATATCGTTGGTGCCGGCGACAGCTTTGCTCGCGTGGCCGACCTCCGAATTCATATGCGCCTTCAGTCTGTGTAGAGCGTCAGATAGCATGGGGACCTCCATGAGCCTTGCCGCATTGTGTCAATGAAAGGTATCGAAATTGCTTAGGATCGATGATGGCCGGCGCCCGCTCTCCAGGACCGCGTCCGGCCTCGGTTGCAGGGGCGGAGATCGTCCTGTGAATGGCAAGACTCACGGGTGGCATGCGTTGTCGGAACGACCGCGCGGGAAGGCAAGAGATCAATCGTGCGAGACGCTCGATTTTCCGATTGGAAACGGCAATGGGAGGAATATATTCTCCCGCCGTACTGCCTCATTTGGACAGGAGTTCCATTATGGCAAACGATCCGAAGAAACCCGCAGCCAAGCCCGCAAAGCCCGCCGGCGGTCCCAAGAAGTAATTGGCAGACATCAGGCGTGCCCGGCCTTTGTCCGAGGTGCACGCAAGAAACAGCTAAGATCCTTCAGTGAATGAAGACGGCCCACCGAACGCTCGGCGGGCCGTTGTGCTGCGTGGCGCCCGGCGCCGCTCCGGGCACCGACATTTTCCTGGAGCATGCGTTCCGATGGAATCAAACCGCATGCCCTATGTCTTCATGGTCGCATCCATCGGACCTCAAATCGGGCCACCGGCACGATCTGCCCCTTTGGGTCGGTCCTCAGTTTGCAGAAAACCGGGACCCACTTTTTCGCGCGATGCTTTAGGCCCACTCGATTTCGCCCTCGGAGGTGCCGACCTTTTCCAGATCGTAGGGCGTGGTCTGGTAGACCTCGTTGATCCAGTTCTGGAAGAACAGATGCGCGTGCGAGCGCCAGAGATTGAGCGGCTCGCGGCTCGGATCGTCGTCCGGGAAGTAGTTGATCGGCAGCTTGGGATTGAGCCCCGCCCGGACATCGCGCTCATACTCGTCCGCCAGCGAGCGGTTGTCGTACTCGAAATGGTTGAGCATGTAGAGCGAGCGGTATTTGTGGTCCTCGAGCATGCAGATGCCGACTTCCGAGCTGTCGATGAGGATTTCGAGACTGTCATCGTCCGGCAGCGTGGTGCGATCGATATCGTTGTAGCGGGAGACCGGAATGGCGAAATCGTCGGAAAACCCCCTCAGATAGGGCGAGCTTGGCCGCATGTTCTGGTGCCGGTAGATGCCGAAGGCCTTTTCCGACCGGCGCTTTCTTGAGACGCCGTGGAAATGGTAGAGCGCCGCCTGCACCCCCCAGCAGATGAAAAGGGTCGAATGGACGTTGGTCTGGGTCCAGTTCATGATCTCGACCATCTCCTTCCAGTACCTGACCTCCTCGAAGGGGATGTGGGCGACCGGGGCACCGGTGACGATCAGACCGTCGAACTTGTGCTCCCGCAACTCCTCCCATTTCGAATAGAAGGTGTTGAGATAGTCCTCGGAGGTGTTCTTCGACTTGTGGTCGGAGATGCGGACCAGGGTGAAGTCGATCTGTAGAGGCGAGGCGCCGACCAGCCGGGTGAACTGGGTTTCGGTCCGCTCCTTGTTGGGCATCAGGTTCAAAAGGGCGAACTGCAGCGGACGGATGTCCTGGCGGGCGGCGCGGGTCGAATCCATGACGGCGACGCCCTCTTTTTCGAGGATCTTGCGGGCAGGCAGATTGTCGGGAACGCGGATGGGCATTTTTCTACTCGTTTGAATTGCGCGGGGTTCGTGGAGGGCTCCGGCGATCGCGTCCTTTCCCGTTCGCCTTTCAGGCGGAGCGGGCGGCGATCGCCTTGCGCATGAGCTCGAGGAAATCCTGGCCGTCGCGCACCATGGCGACATCGCGCGCCTCGACCGCGTAACCGTATCTGTCGGCCAGCTTCTGGTAGCGCGGCAGCCTGTCGTTGAGCAGCGCCTCGAAACCCCAGGCGGCGAATCCGGCCGGATCGACATCCTCGTCGCGGGCAATGCCGTTCCGGCGTTTGTAGTCCTGCCAGGAAGAAACCAGCAGGGCGGTCGGGTAGTACATCGGCTTGGGCGACTTCCTGAAGCGCCGCACCAGTTCGGCGGCATTCTCTTCGGTGCCGCGGATATAGACAAGCACGGTGTTGGTACGAAGGGTTTCGATCACCGGATCGCCGTCGTCGTCCGGGTCGACGACCTCGATCAGCGAGCCGCCGGTGTCGCAGACGAAATCGGTGTAGCCGTAAAGTGCCTCGGCCCGTTCGACGAAATAGGGCACGTCATGAAGAGCCGCGATCTCGGCGACGCGATGCTGTTCCTGGCGGCGCTGATATTCGGCAAACGGCAGGCCGCCGCGCTCGGGATCGCCGGGCGTGCCGAGATAGGTCGAGAGCGGATCGAGATTGTGGAAGGTGATGTTGGACTGGATATAGAGCGAATCCGAGATCAGAAGATCCCGCAGAAACGGCACCTTCATCGCCTCGCGCTTGAAATTGTCGACGATGAATTCGCCCATATAGCGCGTGCCGATGCGGTAGTCGGCCGAATAGTGGAACCAGTTGTCGCGCCTGAGCAGGGCGCTCAGCCGCGTCTTGCCGACGCCGGCCATGCCGAACAGCGTCACGGCGTGGCGGTCGGCGGCAACAAAATCTTCGGCGCGGTCAAACAGCATCGCGGCAAGTCCCTCGGACGATGGTTTGGGGGCGGCGTGCCGAGACCCGAACGAGTTTCTTCCGCATTCAGCGCCCGAGGCGGGCGACACGCACGTCAAAGGACCATCAGACGCGTGCTCTAGACCAAAGCACGCGCTTTCTCAAGCATGGCAATTTCTGCCGGGCGTGCGGCAAGTTCGTTCCTTCCAGCGTGCTGCTCTTGTGATGCCTGTTCGAAAAAACCTTGAAAAATCAATAGAGTCGGAACTGGCATCCGGTTTGCTTGAATACCGTTGAAAAGGTGCGCCTGCGCACCGACTGGGGCAAATGGAGTAAAACATGGGTATCTATGGCGCGCTTGCGACCGCGGTGACCGGGCTCAAGGCCCAGTCCTTCGCGCTTGAAAACATCTCGGGCAACATCGCCAATTCGCAGACGGTTGGCTACAAGCGTATCGAGACCTCATTCCTCGACCTGATCCCGGATGCGCCGGCCAGCCGCCAGACGCCGGGCGCCGTGCTCGGTTCCTCGCGCTCGACCAATACGGTCGGTGGCGACATCAAGACGGCGTCCTCGGACACCTATATGGCGCTCAATGGCTCCGGCTTCTTCGTCGTCGAAGAAAAGATCGGCCAGAACGACGGCAATGCCGTGTTCGGCGGCACGAGCTATTACACGCGGCGCGGCGATTTCGACGTCGACAGGGAAGGCTATCTGGTCAACGGCGCCGGCTATTATCTCAAGGGCCTGCCGATCAACCAGACGACCGGCAACATTTCCGGATCGGTGCCGGAAGTCATCCAGATCTCCAATTCCTTCCTGCCGGCGCAGCCGACCTCGCGCATCGACTATCAGCTCAACCTGCCGCAATTGCCCAAGACGGCGAGCTACGACATCAATACCGCCAACAGCGAACTGATGGATGCGGCCGACTTCGTCACCATCTCCGACACCGACCTGCCGGCAACGGCGACAGGTACCGGCATGAACTTTGCAGCGGGCGATGTGGCGACCAGCGCCTTTGTCGACAACGAGACGCTGGCCTTCACCGTCAACGGCATCACCTATACCTTCGGCTTCAATTCCGCCGGCACGGCGGTTTCCGGCGCCGACTACACGATCAATACCGGCGACGCGGCGACGGACACGATCGGCGAGGTGCTGACGGTGATCCAGGACCAGTTGCAGGCCCAGGGCGGCGATTTCGCCAGCGCGACGGCGGCTCTCAATGGCACCAACGTCGAATTCACCCTTGGCAGCAACACCGACGCCTCGATGCAGATCAGCGGCACGGCGGCATCCACGCTCGGGGTGGCCGAGACGGTCTACGATCCCTATGACGCTTCGATCGGGGTCGCGGTGCCGAGGATTACCGGCACCCAGTCCGACACCTTCATTTCCGAGTCGATCGCGGGCGGCGCCATCACCGTCTATGCCTCGAACGGTGCGCCGGTGAACGTGCAGCTCAGATGGGCCAAGGTCGACAGCGCCGCCCGTGGCGGCGCCGATACCTGGCGGCTCTACTACCTGAACAATTCCAATGCCATCGGCAACGAGACGGCCTGGACGCAGGTCGGTTCCGATTTCACCTTCGCCGCCAGCGGTTCGCTGTCGCCGGACGTGGTTTCGACCGCGGTCAGCAATCTGACCGTCAATGGCGTCAACATCGGCAATGTGACGCTGCTGCACAATACCGGCGGCATCACCCAGTTCGCCGACGCCAACGGCACCTCCAAGGTGACCGCCCTCAACCAGAACGGCTATGCCGCCGGCGAATATGTGTCGGTGACGATCAACGACGATGGCCGCGTCGTTGCCTCCTATTCGAACGGGCAGCAGGTCGAACTGGCCCAGGTGGTGACCGCGAGCTTCAACGCCGCCAATTCCCTCAAGCGCCTCGACGGCGGCATTTTCGCCGCGACCTCGGAATCGGGCGAAGCCATTCTTTCCGACAATGGCGGCATCGTCTCGGCCTCGCTCGAATCGTCCAACACCGACATTTCCGAGGAGTTCACCAAATTGATCGTCACCCAGCAGGCCTATGCCGCGGGGACGCGCATCGTCTCGACATCGGACTCCATGCTGCAGGAGGCCCTCAACATGCTCCGCTAGGGCCGACCGGCTTGCGGAGGCCATGACCGATGAAGGGTCATGGGCGCACAGATGATGGAATGTGTCGTATCAACTCAGGGTTTGCGTCCCGTTCCAGAATGCGCCGGTCCCCGCCCGGATATGCAGCCTTCCGGGTCGGGCGGCGCCAAGATCTTCCGGGCGAAGCGGATGAGCGTCCGTTGCTTTCGGAAACACGGCAGAGCGCGGAGTCGTTGAACGACACGGGAGGCGATACGGCGCCAGGAGTTGAGTGAATGGGTCTGACCGTTACCCTATCCAATGCCTTGAGCGGCATGAAGACCACCCAGGACGGGCTGACCGTCCTGTCGCGCAATGTCGCCAATGCCGGCAACGCCGACTATCACAAGCAGTCCCTGGTCACCAAGGACATGGTCGGCGGCTCGAGCACCTATGCGAGCTATGTCGGCATCGAGCGCGCCTTCACCGCCTCGCTGGAACGCGCCCATCTCAGGGAGGTCAGCGATACCGGCTATGCCGATGTGCGCAACGCATTTCTTCAGCGGCTCGAGACGGCCCTGGGCAAGCCGGGCGACGCCAATTCGCTCGACACGCTGCTGCAAGGCTTCACCAATTCGCTGGAGAGCCTGGCGGTCAGCCCGGAGGACTATGCCACCCGGGCCCTGACGGTCGGTTCGGCCCAGGATCTGGCCAATGCGCTCAATTCCCTTTCCACCACGGTGCAGGATCTGAGGCAGGAGACCGAGACCCAGATCGGGGCCGAGGTCGATACGCTCAATCAGAGCCTCAAGGCACTGCAGGCGATCAACAACCGGCTGTCGGACAAGACGCTTTCCGATTCCGCCCGCCTGTCGGTGCTCGACGAACGCGACCGGCTGGTGACCAGGATCGGCGAGATCGTCGACACCCAGGTCGTCTATCGCGACGACGACACGGTGGCATTGATGACCAAGTCGGGTCTGGGGCTGCTCGATCAGGGCGCGACCACGTTCTCCTTCGAGCCGGCCGGCAGCCTGTCGGCCAATTCGCTCTACAGCATCGACGACACCGAGAACGGGGTCGGGGTCCTGACCGCCTACACGCCGTCCGGACTGAAGCTGGACGTGCTCGACCAGAAGATCATCCAGTCCGGGCGTCTTGCCGGCCTCGTCGAGATACGCGACACCACCCTGCCGCAGGTCCAGGCCCAGCTCGACACCATCGCCGCCGCCGTCACCCAGGCGCTCAACACCGATGTCGACAAAAGTGCGCGGGACGGGGCGATCAGCGGCGTCGATCTCGATGTTTCAAACATGGCCTCGGGCGACTCGCTTGCCTTCAGTTTCACCCAGAGCGGCAAGACCCATGACGTCAGGGTGGTGAACGTCACGGACGCCAGCAAGCTGCCGATGGACTACACCATGGCGGACGGCGAGCGCGTGATCGGCGTCGACATCACCAATGGCGGCGCCAGCGCGGTTGCAGCGGCGCTCGCGACCGCGCTCGGACCGGGACTGACGATCACGGCGCCCGACGCAACGACGCTGCGCATCGCCGATGACGGCGGCACCAACACCCTTGTCGTCTCGGGCGAGACGCGCAAGACCGCGACCGATACCCAGGACGGCAGCTACGCGCTCAACCTGTTCACGGATAGCCAGGTGGCCTTCACCAATTCGCTCGACGGCACACCGCAGATCCGCGGCTATGCCGCCCGCATTGCCGTCAATGTCGATGTCGCCAACGACAACAGCCTCCTGGTGCAATACGATTCGACGAGCTCGCTCGGCGACGCGGCACGCGTCAACGCCATGCTCGACGGGCTCGACAACACCAACTTCACCTCGGACAACCGGCAGCTTGCCGAACTGGGCAACTATGCCCTGTCCGGCACCGTCCAGGGACTGGTGACGCAGGTGATCAACTATCAGGGCGGCCAGATCAGCGGGGCGCAGAACGCGCTCGATACGCAGCAGGTGGCGCTCGATGCCGTCGAGCAGCGCATGAGCGAGGAATATGGCGTCGACATAGACGAAGAGATGGCGCGCCTCATGGAGCTGCAGAATTCCTACGCGGCAAGCGCAAGGGTCGTATCGGTCGCCCAGGAGCTGATCAACGCGCTGCTGCAGATCTAGGAGTTGAGTGATGAAGATTACGAACTCGCTGTTTCCCATCGGTGGCGCCTACCCATATGTCAAGAAACTCAACGAGTCGCTGCAGAAACTTCAGGTCCAGCTTGCAACGCAGGAAAAGGCGCAGACCCTTTCCGAACTCGGCTCGGACCGTGTGTTCGACCTGGCGCTCAGGGCGCGGCTGTCGCGGCTCGACGCCTTCAACGCCAATATCGACACAGCCAATCTGAGGCTGGATTTTCTCGACAATTCGGTCACCCGTCTCAACGAGATCGAATCGGACACGCGCAGCAGTCTCAACACCAGCGGCGTCGGCGAGGACGGGCTCTCCATCGCCTCGGCAAGCGAGATCGCCTACAACCGGCTCGACGAGGTCGTGGCCATCCTCAATAGCGATCTCAACGGCCGCTACATGTTCGCCGGCAACCAGACCGATGCCGAACCGGTGGTGTCGGCCGACATTCTGATCAATGGCGACGGCAGCCGCGCCGGCCTGAAGACGCTCATTTCCGAGCGCAAACGCGCCGACGCCGGCGGTCTGACGGCGCTCGGGGACGCCGCGGACGGACTGGGCCGCCTCAATGTCGACCAGATCCAGCTCACGGCCGCCATGGGGGCGTCCAACGAGGTTGTCATTTCGGAATCGGCGACAGCCAACGGTCCGATCCTCAGCGCCGTCGACGCTTCCGGCATGACCAATGTCGGCGCCTCCGCCCCGTCCGGGACGCCCGCATCATCGACCGTGACCTTTTCCGGTCTGCCGACGGACGGCGAGACCCTGACCGTCACGGTTGAGCATCCGGACGGGTCGATCGAGAACGTCACCTTCACCGCCGTTTCCGGCACGCCGGCCAATCCGGGCGAATTCCAGATCGGCGCCGATGCCGATGCCACCGCCGCCAATTTCCAGGCCGCCTTCGGCGATCTCATCCACGACAACACGGTCACCATCGCCGAGGATGGCGTTCACGGTTTCGGCGTCAAGCTCGACGGCATCACCACCGATTCCCATGGCATATCGCTGGTTTCGCAGACGACGACCCCGCCGCATGTGCTGGAGATCAGCGTCGACAGCCGGCCCGCGGAAGGGGACACGATCAGCCTTTCCTACACCCTGCCGGACGGCACCACCGGTTCCTTCGATGTCGTGGCGACCACCTCCGATCCGCCGGCGCGCGGCGAATTCCTCATCGGCGGCGATACCGACGCGACCGCGGCCAATATCGGCGACGCCATCACGGTCCAGCTCGAATATCTGCGCGACACCGATCTGGCGGCGGCATCGGCCAGCCAGGCGACCGAGGACTTCATCACCACTGACGGCAGCACGCCGATGCGGGTCGACGGTCCGCCCTTCGACACCGCCACGGCCGAAATCGCCGGAACCGCCGCCAATACCGTTGTCTGGTACACCGGCCAGTCGATCGGTTCCGGCTCGGCCCGCCAGACCGTCGGCGCCCGGGTCGATGAAAGCACCACCGCCTATTACGGTGTGCTCGCCAACGAACAGGGCATTGCCGATCTCATCCGCACCAACGCCGTCATGGCGGCCGAAGGCTTTTCGGCGTCCGAGACCGGCGGCTCCGATCGCTTTCTGGCGACGGCCCAGCGCCAGGTCAAGCGTCTGGCGGCGAGCAATGCCTCCAAGAGCGGCTCGCTCGACGTCATCGCCCTCGAACTCGGCCTGTCGCGCTCAACCGTGGGTTCGGCTTCCGATCGCCACGACACCTATGGCTCTCAACTCGAGACCATGCTCGCCGAAGTCGAATCCGTCGACATCAACGAGGTGGCCATGCAGCTTCTGGCGGTCAGGACCAATCTGGAGGCGAGCTATCAGACCATGTCGACCCTCAGCCAGCTGAGCCTGGTCAACTTCATGCCGTAAGGCGCGGGACCCGCACTCCGGCAATGAAAAGGCCCGCATCGCGGGCCTTTTTCCGAACGGAACAGGGGCGGCCTATTTCTCGGCCGGCGCCATCGCCCTGAGGCCGGCGGCAAGCTCGCGATTGATGTTGATCAGCACATCGAGCTTTTGCGGTTCGGGACTGATCATCACTTCACGCTGATGGTTCATGATGAAGATGCCGAGATTGGCCACGTTCTGCCGGATCGGGTCCGGCAGCGGATTGTCGTCGCGCGTCACCGATGTCATGAACACGGTCCACAGGCGGCGGTTGAACAGCATCGCCTGGCTGAGTTCGGCCCGGGCCTCTTTCCAGTTGTCGCGAATACGCTGCAAATGGCCGGCCGACTTGGCGAGCAGATTGGATTCCAGCTGGCGTGGCGTGGCGGTCTGCTTGGCAATTTTGTTATAGGCGCTAAATGCTTGGTTTTGCATTCGCCAATAGCTCCTCCTCGTAGCGAATCAGTTTGCCTGCAGCCTTCAAGGCCTTGTAGAGGCCCCCGGTTAATATCGCGTTATTAATCTCGTCGACATAG
This sequence comes from uncultured Devosiaceae bacterium, assembly GCA_964555575.1. Taxonomy (GTDB): domain Bacteria; phylum Pseudomonadota; class Alphaproteobacteria; order Rhizobiales; family Devosiaceae; genus JAHJQZ01. Next base: position 9,371 of record CAZKTH010000040.1, read on the forward strand.
GGCCTCATCGACGGCGCCGCCCCCAATATCTCATTGACAAGCTTGAAATAATTCTCCTGCTGGGTGGAAACGTCATCGTCGAGATACATTAGCTGTATGGCCAGATAGATGCGCTTGGCCGGGCTGTCGGCGGTTTCCGGCGTCAGGATGTCCTTCTGGCGCAGGATGGGTGCCTTGCCATCGATATAGAGCCGGGCGCGCTGATCGGAATTGGTTACAACGCAATTGCCGATGATGAGCCGTTCGCCCGGTTTGAGTTCGACCTTGAGCGACATGGTCTTGCCTTTATGAATCTGCGTTCCCGACTCGGTTTGCCAATCTTGCGTCTGCGCGCGGTGAAGTGAAAGGGCAGGGAGCGGTGGAACCTAAAGAAAAGGCGGGCGCGAGGCCCGCCTTTCCGTGTTGTTGCCGTTAACCTGATCAGAACAGACGCAGCACGTTCTGGTCGGCCTGCGAGGCCAGCGACAGGGCTGTCGTGGACAGCTGCTGCCGGGTCTGCAGGGCGAGCAGGTTGGCCGCTTCTTCGTTCGAGTCGGCCAGGGTCAGATTCGAGGCACCGGTCTGCAGAACGTTGATGATGTTCTTTGTGAAGTCCTGACGGGTCTCCACGACAGACAGGTTGGCACCGAACTTGGACGACTGGCTGCGCAACGTGTCGATGCCAGTCTTGAGCGTATTGAGCGTCGCATTGATCGCCGTGTCCGTGTCGAAGCCAGTTGATGCCAACTGGTCCAGGCCGATGCCGGAAGCATCATAGGTCACGCCGGTGATGTCGAGGCTCGAGGTGCCGTTTTCGTTGAACAGAACCGACAGACTGTCGCCATTCAGCAGGTTGACGCCGTTGAACCCGGAGTCGGACGCCAGTTGATCGATCTGGTCCAGAGTCGAGTTGTACTGGGTGACCAGCTCGGCACGGGCCGGATTGGCGACCGCAGCGGTGGTCGAGGTCGCTGAATAGGCCTGTTCGGCGATACCGAAGGCGGTTTCCGCATCGATCGTGCCACCAACGGTGACGGCGTTGCCATCCGCACCATCAAAGGTCAGGAAGCCGCTGCCATCGATCGAAGCGGTCACACCGGAATTGGATAGCGCAGCAAGTGCGGTTTCCAACTGGGCACGGTTCTCGATATTGCCCGATCCGAAGGTCAGCGTGTCGGTGCCGTCCGTGGTGGTGAAGGTCAGCGTACCGCTCAGGGCGCCGATGACGGTGTTGGTCGGATCGTAGTCACCGTTGGCAATACCGAAGCCAGACGACAGAAGCGTGCCGGTCGTCTCAGCAGTGGTGAACGAGACGTCAGTGTCAGTCGTGGTAATCGCCAGTTGGTTGCTGCCATCAAGAGCCGCCGAGAAGTTGGCAAACGAAGCATTGATACCCTGCGCGGTAGCGCCGGAAAGCGCAGTATCAATTGCCGAAATCAGGGCATCAACAGTTGCGCTGGTGAAGTCGAGATCAATCTCAACGTCGGCGGTGCCAGAATAGGTGCCGCCAGCGTTGGAGTCGTTGATGCCAATGGTCAGCGTGTCGGAGCCGATCGTGACAGTGAAGGTATCTTCGTCCGTTGCAACCGTCGACGCGAGGTCGGTGTCTGTCGCGGCGCCGAGATCGACCGTGCCAGTCGCGAGAGCGGCAGCGTCGGAACCGACGTCAACGTCACCAGTCGACGTCGCCTGGGCCGAAACCGTGGTCTCATCAACCGTGGCGGCCGTCTGGAGGGCCTGGCGAGCGGTCGCCTGAGCGCTCTCAACCAGCTTGGTGATGGCCGAGATGCCCTTGTCAGCGGCGGCGATGGTCTGCACCGCGTTCGACACGGAGTCGAGCAACTGACCGAGGTCGGATGCGCGGCTGTTCAGCGACGAAGCAGTGAAGAAGTTGGTGGGGTTATCAAGAGCAGAGTTGACTTTCAGGCCGGTGGCCAGACGCTCCTGCGTCTTGCCAAGCTGAGCAGCAGTGCTCTGGAGGTTGAGGAGGTTCGAGCGAACCGCCTTCGAGAGGGTAATATCGGCCATTGAGAACTCCTATTCCAGGTACCGATTACTTATTGACACCTCCTCCTGAGGCGTAGCAGCAGTATCGCCGTCCCGGTTTGAGAATTGGTTAAGACGCCGGGGCGAATTTGTCATTTATGCTTGCGAGGAACGCATTGATTAATAAGGAGTTTCCGACAAAACAAAAGGCCGCCCGGCAGGCGGCGTAAAAAAGCGTTAACCATTGCGATCAAGTTGGCGAATGCGCGGAAACGCAGATTCGTTTTCCGCTACATCCGATCAGACGATCTTTTCCACCGAGCCCAGGAAATCGGGATTGGCGGTGGAGGGCAGGGACAGTCTCGTGCCGCCGGCGCCATAGCTCGCGGCCGCAGCCTGTTCGACCTGATGCTGCTGGGCGCTGGTCGTCGATGTCGTTGCCTCGGGTGCCGGATTCGCTTCCGGTTGCGATGCGGCCGCGCTGGTGCGCTCGCCCGTCTCGGAAGCCGAAGACGTCTCGGCGGAAGCGGGTTCCGGCGCGGTCTCTTCCGGCGGAGCCTTCTGGGACTCGGCCGGCCTGGTCGTCGGTTTGAAATCGGTGCTGATCAGCGAAGCTTCGAACAGCGATTGCGGCGGTTGTTCGGGAACGGTCCCAGGTGGACGGTTGCTCGGCGTGGGCTTGTCGAGGACGGTGGAGTCCTGTCGCTGATGTTTCTGGTCGGAGGCGCCGGCATTGGATTTGTCGGCGGATTCGACGGGGCGGGTGTCGGGTCGTGGTTGCATTGGACGCACGACAATGGGCGGGGTGACGGTAGCTACTGCTTCTGGCGCAAGGTACAAGCTCATGGGACGTTCCTTCTGCGTCCAATAATAGCACCCGGCAGCATGTCATGCCCGGTTTGCCAGACGGTTTCGGCAATCGTTGGCATTTTATTCGAAAATGCGCGGCAAGCGGACACCGCGTCTGCGGCACACTTCCGGCCATGGCGTCCGCGCGCATTGAAGCTGTGACGGCGCCTGCGGGCGCCGTAGCCCTTTCTGCAAAGGAAAGCGAAGAATGGATTCCGGCAGGTCCCCGATCCGGAGGAAAACGGTGCTTTCACCGAGGCCGTTCGGGCGGACCGGACTTCAATGGTTTTCTGGGAAAACCGCGCTGGAGCGTTTTCAGGCGAAGTGGATACCGGTTCGCCGGTTCGAAAACGCGACCACTCAACAACCTGGAGCTTCCGTTCTGATGGAATCAGAACGGAAAATGCTCTAAAGGGCGCGATTGACCGACAGACCGGACGCCGTCGCCTTAGAGGGCGGTGCGGCTCCGGAGGTGCCGTAGGTGCGCGGGGCCTGCTGGGCCCCGACGCTTTTGGCCACGTCCTCGAGCAGATCCTCGGCGACGGCGCGGGCCGTCGCCAGAACCCTGAGGTTTTCGGCCATCTGCGTGGCCAGGCTGTCGTGGCGCCGTTTCAGGCGATCGAGCGTGTCGGGGACGGCCTCGGCCAGCCGGCCGGCCAGGCGCTGCACCGCCCGCGCCAGCACGGTATAGTCTTCCGCCGCCACCGTCTTGTCGGCAGCGAGCAGCCCCGCCTGCTTGAGCTTGCCGGCCCTGAGCAGCATGGTCTCGCGGCTGAGGATGTCGACAAGCAGTGTCAGTGCGGTGTCGGTGCGGCTGCACAGATCCTTCGGGTCGCTCTGGTCAAGGCTTTCGAGGCGCTGGGCGGCTGTCATTTCCTAAATCCCTTCGCTGGGCGAACTGCTGATTGGCGAGGAGGGCGCTTCCTGCCGGAGCAGAAGACTGCGCAGAATGTCGTCGGCAAGACCGATGCCGCCATTCCGGGCGATGCTGTCGGCCAGGTATTCGGACTGCATGGAGCGCCAGGTCTGCTCGGCCTGGCCGCCGCCGAAGCCGTTGTCGGTGTCAAGGCCGGACATCATCTGCTTGACCAGGGTGTTGAGGAACACGCCTTCGAGTTCGGTCGCCTTCTGCCTTGCCTGCCGGATGAACGGCGTGTCGGGCAGGCCGGAAAGATCGAGCGCCGGGACAGAGGACATCACAGCACCTCGATCTCGGCCTGAAGGGCGCCGGCCGCCTTGATCGCCTGCAGGATGCCGATGAGGTCGCGCGGCGAGATGCCGAGGGCGTTGAGGCCGTCGACGAGTTGCTGCAGCGTCACCGATTCCTCGATTGTGGCGAGATTGGAGCCCGAAGACGACACCTGCACGTTGGAGCGTGGCACCACGGTCGTCGTGCCGCCGGAAAGGGGGGCGGGCTGGCTGACCTGCGGGGTTTCGGCAATGGTCACCGTCAGATTCGCCTGCGCCACGGCCACGGTCGAGACCCTGACGTCGCGACCCATGACGATGATGCCGGAATTCTCGTCGACGACGATCTTGGCCGTCTGGTCGGTCTGGACGACCAGTTGCTCGATGTCGGTCAGAAGATCGACGATGTTGCCATCATACAGCCTGGGCACGGTCAGCCGCACTGTCGAGGGGTTTTCCGCCACGGCCGTCTGTTCGCCGATGAAATCATTGATGCCGAGCGCCACGCGCCGCGCCGTTGTCAGGTCGGGATTCCGCAAGGACAGGCGCAGGGAGCTGAGCGAGCTCAGGTCGAAGCCGATCTCGCGCTCGATCAGGGCGCCTGAGGTTATCCGCCCGGTCGTCGGCACGCCGGAGACGACGCTGGCGGCGTCGGCCTGGGCCGAAAAGCCGTTGATCGTCACCGGGCCCTGGGCGATGGCATAGATCTCGCCATCGGCGCCGAGCAGAGGCGTCACCAGCAGCGTGCCGCCCTGCAGGCTGTCGGCGTCGCCGAGCGCCGCGACGTTAACGTCGATGCGCGAGCCCTGGGCCGCGAAGGCCGGCAGGCTGGACGTCACCATCACAGCCGCGACATTGGCGGTCCTGACGCTTTCGCCATGGGTGTTGACGCCAAGCCGCTCCAGCATAGCCTGCAGGCTCTGCTTGGTGAAAGGCGCATTGTTGAGACTGTCGCCGGTGCCGTTGAGCCCGACGACCAGACCGTAGCCGATGAGCTGGTTATCGCGGACGCCCTCGATGTCGACGATATCCTTGATGCGGGCGCTGCCGGCGAATGCAAATGTCGGCATCAGGGCCCAGAGCAGGGCCGTCAGGGCCAGGACCATGCCTTTCAGTCTCGGAGTCGCGCGTCTCGCCATCATGTTTCCCCTTTGGGGTTCCGTCCCCACGGAACCGGTCTTGCTCCTTCACTAGCCAGAAGCGTGCCAAATTGTCCGAGTTGCTTTGACGGATTGGCAAGAAGCTGAATTTAAAAGGAAATACGTTCCAGCCCCGGGTGAGGGCACCGATCTTGCCGACCGGCACCGGAAAAGGGCTGCAGATTTTGCCGGGATGTTAAGGTTCCGTTAACGCGCGCCGGGCAGATTTTGCCGAAAGGAAACGTTAACCCTTGCCGGGCGGCCGAGGAGCATGGATGCGGATCGAAGGGCCTTATCAGCGGCGGCCGGTCGGCGGCAAGTCCGGCACCGGCAGGACGGGAGCGGATCGGCCGATCTTTTCGGTCAACGACACGCCTGCCACGGGTCACGCAAACGCCGCCCATGCGGTCAGCGCCCCGACCGAGATCGACGCCATTCTCGCCTTGCAGGCGGTCGAGGATCCACTGGCCAGGAAACGCCGGCAGGTCAAGCGCGGCCGCGCCCTGCTCGACAATCTCGAGGCGCTCAAGGCCGATCTCATTGTCGGAAAGGTGAGCGCGGACCGGCTCGGGCGTCTTCTCTCCCTGGTTCGACAGGCACGCGAGGACATCGATCCGGAACTTGACGCGGTCATTGAGGAAATCGAGTTAAGAGCCTTGGTGGAACTGGCGAAATTCGGAAAGTATTCCTCGATGTAGGCCGCATTTTCGACTTAATTGCACCTGTATTTGCCACATATGCGATCCATGCTTGCCCGGATCGGACCTGCTCTCTATAAGAGCCTTCGCTTGTCTTGAGGAGAGAGTCACCAATGGGCGCTGAGTTAGACCTGTCGGAATACCGCCCTACTGACAACGAACCATTCATGAATCCACGGCAACGGGAATACTTCCGGCGCAAGCTGGAGTCATGGAAAGAAGAGATCCTGCGGGAAAGCCGCGAAACTCTGGAAAACCTGCAGGAAGAAAGCCAGAATCATCCTGATCTCGCCGACAGAGCCTCGTCCGAAAGCGACAGGGCCCTGGAGTTGAGGACGCGCGACCGCCAGCGCAAGCTGATCGCCAAGATCGACGCGGCGCTGAAGCGGATCGATGACGGCACCTATGGCTTTTGTGAGGAAACCGGCGACCCGATCGGCGTCGCCCGCCTCGATGCCCGACCCATCGCAACGCTCAGCCTGGAAGCGCAGGAAATGCACGAGCGCCGCGAGAAGGTCTACAGGGACGAGTAGCACGATCCGGGGTCAACCCGGACTTGCTCGCAAACCTCAAAGGGCCCGCCAAGGGCCCTTTTTTTGTATGCGCGTCGCAGGGAAGGGCGGCGGTCCGCCCGGTCGAAGGATTCGACCCTGGTCGCCATCCGCTTCAATCCGGACATGCAGGCAAAATGCAACGCCATGCGAAGCTCAGGAAAACCGGCAAAGCTCGCAATCACTGCCGTCATGCAAAAAAACATCGAGCTCGCAAGCGCCCTGATCCGCGACAACAGAATGTGGTCGCCTAAGCAAGCTTGACCAAAACGGATACTTTTGAGCGTTTTCAGGCGAAGTGGACACCGGTTCGCCGGTTCGAAAACGCCACCACTCAACAACCTGGAGCTTCCGTTCTGATTCC
>CAZKTH010000041.1:0-15837 GCA_964555575.1 uncultured Devosiaceae bacterium
GGTGTCGCGTGGCGAGACCGGCGTCAGACTGCCGATCGGGCGCGAGAACGACCAGATCGATCGCGTTTCAAGGTTGATCAACGAACACCTCGAACGCCTGCTTCAGCTCATGAGCATGACGCGCAACACCGTCTTCGCCATCGCCCATGATCTGAAGTCGCCGTTGAACCGTGCTTCCCTGTCCCTGCAGCAGGCGCTCATGGACCAGCCTGAGGAAAAGGGTGAGACGCAGCATCTCGAACAGGCCCTCGACGATCTCGAACACGTCGCCTCCGTCTTTGACACCATGCTCAGGATCGCCCGCATCACCGCCACCGCCGATCAGGCGGGGCTCGCCAGATTCGCCGTCAGACCGCTGATCCTCGAAATGGCCGACACCTACGAGCCGGTGCTCGAGGCATCGCAGCAGGTTCTCGAACTCGATATCGACGATCCCGTCGACGCCGAGATTCGCGGCGACCGCAAGATGATCATGCAGATGCTGGCCAATCTCATCGAGAATGCCAACCGCTATGCCGGCGCCGGTGCCCGCATCCGCCTCTGCCTGTCGTCGGGACCCGAAGGCACGACCATCGACATCGCCGACAACGGCCCCGGCATTCCAAGCGAGCAGCGCGAAGAGGTGCTTCAGCCGTTCCATCGCCTCGCAACGGGGGGCCACGACCAGGGTACCGGGCTCGGTCTGGCGCTGGTCCAGGCCATCGCCACCCGGCACCGCGCCGCGCTCAGTCTTGCCGACAATGATCCCGGATTGCGCATCCTCGTGCGCTTTCCGAGCGCCACGATCGATGCCGGCAAATTCGAGTGAACTTGTCGAATTTGTATATTTCGGACGATGTGTATGAAAAACCGCGGCTTCACCCTCGCAGCGTGCTGAAATGAAAGCCATGCGCAGGGGCAGCAAGACGGCACAACAGGCTGCGGCCCGTCGAACAGCCCCGTTCGTCGGCGGGGGCGACGGGCTGCAGCGGAAGTCGCAGTTTAACAAGGATTCCGGGGAACGACATGAACCTGGTCGTATTCACGCCACCGCTTCTGGCGCTGGTGGCGGGCATTGCAATTCTCATCGTACCGCGTCTGCTCAACTACGTGGTGGCGGCCTATCTGATCCTGATCGGACTGATCGGCCTGTTCCCGCACCTGTTCAGTTAGGCGCAAGAAAATGTATTCCGCTGCCGTCGGCGAACGCGCTCGACTGCAGCATCGTCACAAACGGACGCCATGGACGGCCCTGTCCCTGGCGATGTCGTCTGTCATCGACAAGAAGGCGCATGCCTGGCGCAAATTGCCCCGGCTTTCTGACTTCTTCAGGTTTTGACAAAAGCCGGCCGGCCGGCGCCCATGGCTCTCCTTTTGGGGGAGAGGTGGATCAGGCGTCCGCTTCCGTGAAAGCGCGAACCGCTCCGGACATCGCGCTCCGGGCCCGGGCTGACGCCAGGGGGCAGTGGACCTGCCGACGGGCTTGCCGGAGCACAATTCTCACAGCATGAATTTCGGATCGTAGTCTGGTGGCGCGATGCGGCGCCGATCGGATTCGGGCGCACTGAGCGCGGTTGCCGGCTGCAGCTTTGTCCCGGCCTCGGCGGCGAGCCGGTTATAGACCCCGGTCCCCTCCCGCTTCCATGCGATTTCGTCTTGGCTGAGCGTGCGGACGATTTTTGCCGGACTGCCCACGACCAGACTGTTGGCCGGGATCTGCATCTCGGTTTTGATGAAAGACATTGCACCGACGATGGCATTCTCCCCGATCACTACACCGTCCATGACGACGGCATTCATTCCGACCATGGCGTTGCGCCCGACCCGGCAGCCATGCAGCACGGCGCCATGCCCGATATGCCCGAGTGCCTCGACCACAACCTCGCGGCCGGGGAAGGTGTGGACGACGCAGGTCTCCTGGATATTGGCGCCCTTTTCGACGACGATCCGGCCGAAATCGCCTCTCAGCACCGCACCGGGGCCGATATAGCAGTTGGGCCCGACGATGACGTCGCCGATCAGGATCGCTTCGGGATGCACATAGGCGTTGGGGTCGATGACCGGCACGATGCCGTCATAGGCATAGACCTTGGGCGACAGGGCGCGCGCGCTCATGCGAACGCCTTTTCCCGGGCCTTGGCGACCATGGTCAGAACGTCGTACTGGGCCACGACGTCGTTGCCGTCGCCACGGGTCACCGTGCAGTCCCAGCGGACCTCGCCATAGTCTTCGGTCTCGCGCGGATTGATCTGCTTGGCGGTCAGACTGACCTGTAGTTCATCCCCCGGATAGACCGGCGAGACGAACCTCAGATTGTCAATGCCGTAATTGGCCAGAACCGGACCGGGATCGGGCTGGACGAACAGGCCCGCGGCGAAGGAGACGATCAGATAGCCATGCGCCACCCGCCCCTCGAAGAAGGGATTGGCCCTGGCCGCCGCCTCGTCCATGTGGGCGTAGAAATTGTCGCCGGCGAATTCGGCGAAATGCTCGATGTCCTCGAGGGTGATCACCCGCTTGCCAGAAACGATCGTGTCGCCGATTTCGAGTTCCGCCAGCGACTTGCGGAAGGGATGCTCGCCTTCCGTCCTGCGCCTGGCGCCCGGCATCCACTGCCCGGCGACCGCCGTCAGCATGTCGGGCGAGCCCTGCAGGGCGGTGCGCTGCATGAAATGGGTGACCGAGCGCATGCCACCCAGTTCCTCGCCGCCGCCGGCCCGGCCTGGACCGCCATGCACCATTTGCGGCAGCGGCGAGCCGTGTCCGGTATTGGTCCTGGCGGTATCGCGATTGCCGATCAGGATGCGGCCGTGCAGGCTGGCAATGCCGAGACCGACCGTTCGCGCCACCTCCGCATCGTAGGTGAACAGCGACGCCACGAGGCTGCCCTCGCCCTTTCCGGCAATGGCGACGGCGTCCTCGAGCGTATCATAGGGCATGACGGTCACGACCGGCCCGAAGGCCTCGATGCTGTGCGGGGCGGTCGCTTCGAGCGGATCGTCGCAGATGAGAACGCAGGGCGCCATGAACGCCCCGTGCGCGGCATCGCCGCTGACGAGATCGACCGCATCCGGATCGCCCAGGACGATGCGCGCCTCGGCGGCAATCTCGCGCACCCGCGCCCTGACCTCGTCGCGCTGATCGAGCGACACGAGCGGACCCATGCGCACGCCCTCCGCCTCGGGCAGGCCGATGCTGTTCCGGGCCAGTCGCGCCGCCAGCGCTTCGGTGAACGGCGTCACCAGTTTGCGCGGTACGATCACCCGGCGGATAGCGGTGCATTTCTGCCCGGCCTTGGCGGTCATCTCGCGCAGCACTTCCTTGACGAACAGGTCGAATTCCGGCGTGTCCGGTTGGGCATCGGAACCGAGAATGGCGCAGTTGAGGCTGTCCGCCTCGGTCGAGAACCGGATCGAATTGGCAACGATGTTGGGGTGGGTGCGCAGCTTGTTGGCGGTCGCGGCCGAACCTGTGAAGGTGACGACATCCTGGCAGGTCAGATGATCGAACAGATCACCGACCGAGCCGCAGACGAGCTGCAGCGCGCCTTCCGGCAGGAGATCCATTTCCAGGATGCGCCGCACCACCCGTTCGGTGACGTAGGAAGTCTGGCTCGCCGGCTTGACGAGCGCCGGCATGCCCGCCAGCCAGGTGGGCGCGAGCTTTTCGAGCATGCCCCAGACGGGGAAATTATAGGCATCGATGTGAACGGCGATACCCTGCAACGGGGTCAGGATGTGCTGGCCGATGAACGAGCCGTCCTTGGAGAGCATCACCGGCGGGCCATCGACCAGCACCCTGGTGTTCGGCAGTTCCCGCCGCCCCATCGAGGCATAGGACAACAAGGCACCGATGCCACCGTCGACATCGATCCAGCTGTCGGTCCGCGTCGCCCCCGTCCGCAAGGAGAGTTCGTAGAACTCTTCCTTCATTTCCAGGAGCCTGAGCCCGATCTGTTTCATCATCAGGGCGCGCTGGTGAAAGCTCATCGCCCTCAGGGCCGGGCCGCCGACCTTGCGGCCATGTTCGAGCGCCGCCCGCATGTTGAGGCCGGTGGCATCGACCCGGGCGATCGGCCGGCCGGTGCCGGCATCGCAACAGACGGTGCCTTCGCCCGTGCCTTCCTGCCAGCACCCTGAGAGATAGCTCGCCAGCCGGCGGGTTTCGGATCGGTCCAGCATGGTGTGTCCTTCTTGGTGTGACTCTTGTCCGATTAGTGGGATTCGTATTCGACGACGATCTCGTCGCTCACGGGATGGGACTGGCAGGTCAGGATCGTGCCCCGCTCCACCTCGTAATCCTCGAGCGCATAATTCTGCGCCATTTCGACCTCGCCCTTGACGAGCCTGGCCATGCAGGTCGAGCAGACCCCGGCCTGGCAGGAATAGGGCGCGTCGAGATCATGGGCCCGCGCCGCCTCGAGCACGGACTGGCCGCGACGCGGCATCTCGATCATATGCGGCACCCCGTCCATGATGATCGTCGCCTTGACCATGTCGCCGACAGCGCGTGCCGCTTCGGCCTCGGCCCGGCGTTTGGCCCGGCCCGGCTGGTCGGCGCCGAACAGCTCGAACCTGATCCTGTCGGCCGGCATGCCTTCGGCCTTCAGACCGTCCGAGACGGCCTTCATCATCGGCTCGGGTCCGCAGATGAAGGCCATGTCGATTTCGGCCGGCTCGATCCAGCCGTTCTCGGTCAGCGCCCTGATCTTTCCGGCATCGATCCGGCCCGAAAACAGGTCGATCTCCTGGGCTTCGCCGGAAAGGACATGCACCAGGTTCAGCCGGTCAAGGAACCTGTCCTTGAGCGCGGCGAGCGTGTTGCGGAACATGATGGAGGCAACCGAGCGGTTGCCGTAAACGAGGGTAAACCGCGCGCGCGCATCGCCGCCAAGAATCGAGCGGGCGATGGAGAGAACCGGAGTGACGCCGCTGCCGGCGGCGAAGCCGAGATAGTGCTTGCCCGCAGTCTCTTCAGGGGCTCGGAAGCGCCCCTGTGGCGGCATGGCTTCGAGAACGTCGCCCTCGTGCAATCCGGTCTTGACGAAACTCGAAAAGGCGCCGCCATCGACCCGCTTGACGCCGATCTTCAGAACCTTTTCCTCCGGCCCGGCGCAGATCGAATAGGAGCGGCGGACCTCGTCGCCGTCGAACAGGCGCCGGAAGGTGAGATATTGCCCGGGAATGAAGGAAAAGCGCTCAATGTCCTCGGCACGGGGTTCGAGGGTCACGACCACCGCGTCGCGGGTGTCGTGTTCGAGTTTGGTCACGGTCAGAGGATAGAAATCGGCCATGGTTCAGATCGCCTTGAAATAGTCGAAGGGTTCACGGCAGGCGCGGCAGCGGTAGAGCGCCTTGCACGGGGTCGAGCCGAAGCCCGACAGCATTTCGGTGTCGGTCGAGCCGCAATGGGGGCAGATCATCTCGGTCGGTTTGAGGGCACCGACACAGGCCGCGGTACCGGCGACCGGCGGCGCGATGCCGAAGGCTCGGAGCTTTTCCGCCGCTGCCGCGGAAATCCACGCGGTCGTCCAGGCCGGCGACAGACGGCGGCGGACATCGACCTTTTCGATGCCCTTTTCGTTGAGCGCGTTGGCGATGTCGAGGCTGATGACCGAGGTCGCCGGACAGCCCGAATAGGTCGGGGTGACGGTGACCGCCAGCACGTCGTTGTCCCATTCGACAGCGCGCACGATCCCCAGATCGACGACCGAAACCACCGGGATCTCGGGGTCGGGGACCTCCGCCAGCCAGTCATAGACGGTTTCGACCGAAGGGCGCATCGTCACCACCGTGCGCCGGGATGGCTGCGCTGCAACGCCTGCATTTCGCTGAGGATGAAGCCCATATGCTCGGTGTGCCGGCCCGCCTTGCCGCCCTTGATGACATGATCGGTTTCGGGCACCTGAAGGGTGGCAGCGCTCATGGTCCGGGCGATCTCCGCGTCCCAGCCGGTGCGCAGGATATCGAGATCGGGCGCGATCCCGTCCTCCTGCATGGCCATGTCGATCGTATCCTTGTCGAACAGGTCGGCGACATAGGGCCAGAGCCGGTCGAGCGCATCCTGCATCTTGCGATGGCTTTGATCGGTCCCGTCGCCGAGCCGGACGATCAGGTCACGGGAGCGGTCGAGGTGATAGCTCACCTCCTTGAAGGCCTTCTCGGCGACTTCCCTGACCTGGGTATCGGACGAGCCGATGAGCTCCCTGAGCATCAGCAGATGCCAGGCATCGAACAGATATTGCCGCATCAGGGTGACGGCGAAATCGGAATTGGGCTGCTCGACCAGAAGGCAGTTGCGGAACTCGCCTTCGTCGCGCAGATAGGCGAAATCGTCGGGCTCACGCCCCGCGCCCTCGGCCGTTCCGGCCAGACGGTACCACAGCTGGGTCTGCCCGATCAGGTCGAGCGCCATGTTGGCGAGGGCGATATCCTCTTCGAGCACCGGCGCATGCCCGCACCATTCGGCGTTGCGCTGGCCGAGGATCAGGACGTTGTCGCCCATCCTCAGGCAGAACTGGACGAAGGGGTCCATCACATCGCCCCCACGTCTTCGGGGATGTCGAAAAAGCTCGGGTGCCGATAGATCTTGGACTGCGACGGTTCGAACAGCGGCCCCGCGTCGTCCGGGCTACTCGCCGTGATCGCCGCCGAGGGTACCACCCAGATGCTCATTCCCTCATTGCGCCGCGTATAGACGTCGCGGGCATGCTTGAGGGCCATTTCCGCGTCCGGCGCGTGCAGGGACCCCATATGCCGGTGCGCCAGCCCGTGCTGACCGCGGATGAAAACCTCCCACAGGGGCCATTCCTTGCTCATTTTTCCGTTCCTCGTTTCTGCTGGCGACGCACTATTCTGCTACCGTCCGTGTCGCTGTCTTTTCGGCATGCGCGGCAAGGCCGTCGCGATACCAGGCGCCGTCGTCCCAGGCCTTCTTCCGGGCCTCGATCCGTTCGCGGTTGCATTGGCCCTTGCCCGAGATCACCGCGAAGAACTCGTCCCAGTCGATGGGGCCGAAATCGTACTGGCCGCGTTCCGCATTCCATTTGAGGTCCGGGTCGGGCACCTTCAGCCCCAGCCAGTCGGCCTGCGGCACCGTCTGATCGACGAATTTCTGTCTGAGATCGTCATTGGACATCTGCTTGATCTTCCACTTCATGGACTGCTCGGAATGGACCGAATCTCTGTCCGAGGGGCCGAACATCATCAGCGCCGGCCACCACCAGCGGTTCATGGCGTCCTGCGCCATTTCCCGTTGCGCATCGCTGCCTTCCATCAGAACCCGCAACAGGTCGAACCCCTGGCGCTGGTGGAAACTCTCCTCCTTGCAGATGCGGATCATCGCCCGCGAATAGGGTCCGTAGGAGCAGCGCTGCAATTGCACCTGGTTCATGATCGCGGCCCCGTCGACCAGCCAGCCGATGGCGCCGACATCGGCCCAGGTCAGGGTGGGGTAGTTGAAGATCGAGGAATATTTGGACTTGCCGGCCAGGAGCTGCTCGGTCATCTCGTCCCGACTTACCCCGAGGGTTTCGGCGGCGCTGTAGAGATAAAGCCCGTGCCCGGCCTCGTCCTGAACCTTGGCCAGAAGGATCGCCTTGCGTTCGAGCGTCGGTGCACGGGTGATCCAGTTGGCTTCCGGAAGCTGCCCCACCACTTCGGAATGGGCGTGCTGGCCGACCTGCCGGATCAGCGTCTTGCGGTAGCCGGCGGGCATCTGATCCTGCGGCTCGATCTTGATATCGGCATCGATCCGGCGCTGGAAAGCGCGTTCGGCCTCGGTTTCTTCGCTTTTTTCCGACTCAACCATCTGGGCATACATGGCCGTTCTCCCCTACCTGACCGACACATTCTCGAGGATCAGGGCGACGCCCTGACCGACACCGACGCACATGGTGCAAAGCGCGTAACGCCCGCCCCGTCGCCGCAATTCGCGCGCGGCGGTCATCGCCAGCCGCGCTCCGCTCATCCCGAGGGGATGGCCGATGGCAATGGCGCCGCCATTGGGATTGACGTGTTCCGCATCGTCCGGCAGGCCGAGTTCGCGCAGGACCGCCAGCGACTGGGCGGCGAAGGCCTCGTTGAGCTCGATCACGTCCATCTCGGCGAGCGTCAGGCCGGTCTTGGCCAGCACCTTCTTCACCGCCGGCACCGGCCCGATGCCCATGATGCGCGGCGCGACCCCGGCCGACGCCATGCCGACGACCCGCGCCATCGGCGAAAGTCCATGTTTTTCGGCGCTCTCTTCGGTCGCCATCAACAGCGCCGCCGCCCCGTCATTGACGCCCGAAGCGTTGCCGGCGGTGACGGTGAGATCGGGGCCGTTGACCCCCTTCAGCTTGGCAAGCGTCTCGATGGTGGTGCCGGGGCGCGGATGTTCGTCCACCGAAACGATCAAATCGTCGGCCCTGCGCCGCGGCACGGCGACCGGCACGATTTCCTCGGCGAAAATGCCCTTTTCCTGGGCCGCGGCCCAACGGGCCTGGCTACGTGCCGCGAAGGCGTCCTGATCGGCGCGCGACACGTTGAAATCGGCGGCCACATTGTCCGCCGTCTCCGGCATGGAATGGGTGCCGTAGACGTCGCGCATCCTGGGATTGACGAAGCGCCAGCCGATGGTGGTGTCGTAAACGGCGTTCGAACGGGTGTGGGCCGCTTCCGCCTTGGGCATGACGAACGGCGCCCGCGACATCGATTCGACGCCGCCGGCAACGACCAGGTCGTATTCGCCGGTCCTGAGACCACGCGCGGCACTGCCGACCGCATCCATGCCCGAAGCGCAGAGGCGATTGACGGTCACGCCCGGCACCGTCTCGGGCAGGCCCGCCAACAACGCGGCCATGCGCGCCACGTTGCGGTTGTCCTCGCCGGCCTGGTTGGCGCATCCAAGGATCACCTCGTCGATCGCCGCAAGGTCGAGCCCCTTATGCCGCTCGAGAAGCGCACGGATCGGATGCGCCGCCAGATCGTCGGCGCGGACGGGTGCCAACGCCCCGCCATAGCGCCCGACGGGCGTGCGCACCGCATCGCAGATGAGCGCTTCAGGCATGGCTTCCTCTTCTCCAAATGCGGCGTTCTGCCGCACCTTTCGCGATTTCATGTGGCACATTAAACATCACATTTCAACCACTGAAGTACATTTTATGTGACATTTATGTTTTCGAGAGATCGGCGATCCGGCGCGCCAGACGGACGCGGTCGGCCTGCAGAGGTCCCCGTGCATCGACGAAGTGCGCCGCGATCTCCGCATCCGAGGCGTCGAGCAGCGCCAGATACAGTCTGGCAAACAGATCCCGGGCCTTTCGCCCCAGCCATCCCTTGGGCAGAAACGCCTCGGGCAGGTCGGGATCGCTGAGTGCGATACCGCGGAAGGCGTGGACGAGCAAAAGCCGCAGGGCCAGCGCGTCTTCCTGCGGTAAAGGCTTGTCACTGAAGGGCGAAAACCCGTCGATGAACCGTTCGCACCGGCTGTTGATTTCTTCCAGCGGCCAGGCGGCGCGAACAAGATCCGACAGATCATCCTCGGTCGAGGCCATGAATCGCGCGCCCCCGATTTCCGGCATCACCTCGCCGCGATTGGGCAGAAGCCCGACCCCTGGCATCGGGAATCCCGCCCGCATCGATGCAAGCTTCGCAGTCGCCGCTTCACGCTCCGCCCCATGCGGCAGCAGGATCAGATGCCAACCCGAAAGAGTCCCGTTACTAGATGCTTTGTAAATAAAGCGTGCTGCTTTCTGGAATTCGCTGATGGCGTCCGGGGTCAGATGGTAGAAGCTTCGCCGTCCCTCGCGCTCACCCTCGATCCGGTTGGCGGTGACCAGCCGGGAAACGGCGGTACGTACCCGGCTCTCGGCGATGCCGGCGCGGGCACAGATCTCGACGATATTGCCCATCCACAGCTGCCCGCCGCGCGGGGCGACCACATCGCCGTAAAGGGTGACGATGAAGGCGCCGGCGCGCAAAGGGAACTGCTCGACAAGGCGGGACAGGGCATCGGTCGTGGTCATAGGCGACTCCATTTTTGCCCAGTCTGCCTCATCGCCACCCGGCTCTCCAACCTTGCTCAGCGTTTGGGACGTTCGTCGAGCAGCCGCACCGCCTTGCCCTGGGACCGGGCGATCTGCCCCGGTTCGCCGACATCGACCCGGACCGTCACGCCGATGACGCTCTTGATGTGATGACTCAATTCTCCGGCCGATGCCCGCCGCGCTTCGGGGCTGGCGCCGTTCGACGTCGCTTCGCAAAGCACCGACATGTTGTCCATGCGCCCTTCACGGCTGAGCTTGATCTGGTAGTGGGGCGACAGCCCCTTGCACTTGAAGATCTGTTCCTCGATCTGGGTGGGGAAGATGTTGACGCCGCGCAGGATGATCATGTCGTCCGAGCGGCCGGTGATCTTCTCGATCCGCCGCATCGAGCGGGCCGTGCCCGGCATCAGGCGGGTCAGGTCGCGGGTGCGGTAGCGGATGATGGGGAAGGCTTCCTTGGTCAGCGAGGTGAACACGAGTTCGCCCTTCTCCCCGTCCGGCAGCACTTCGCCGGTCTCGGGATCGATGATTTCGGGATAGAAGTGGTCTTCCCAGACACAGAGGCCATCCTTGGTCTCGACGCACTCCATCGCGACACCCGGGCCGATCACTTCGGAGAGCCCGTAGATGTCGGTCGCGTGCATGTCGAAGGCATTCTCGATCTCGGTGCGCATGGCATCGGTCCAGGGTTCGGCCCCGAAGATCCCGACCTTGAGGCTCGACTCGCGCGGATCCCAGCCGGTGGCCCGGTAGGCATCCAGAATCGCCAGCATGTAGGACGGCGTGACCATGATGATGTCGGGCTTGAAGTCCTCGATCAGTGTCACCTGTCGCTCGGTCATGCCGCCCGAGACGGGCACCACGGTGCATCCGAGCTTTTCCGCCCCGTAATGGGCCCCGAGCCCGCCGGTGAACAGGCCGTAACCATAGGCGTTGTGCAGGATATCGCCGGGACGCCCGCCGGCGGCGCGGATCGAGCGGGCAACGACCTCGGCCCACATGTCGATATCGTTGAGCGTGTAGCCGACCACCGTCGGACGTCCGGTGGTGCCCGAGGAGGCGTGGACGCGCGCCAGCTTCTGGCGCGGCACCGCGAACATGCCGAAGGGGTAGTTGTCGCGCAGATCCTGCTTGACCGTGAAAGGAAACTTCGCAAGGTCCGACAGCGTCTTCAGATCGTCCGGATGCACCCCGGCCGCATCGAACTTCATGCGATAGGCCGGCGAATTCTCATAGGCGTGGTGAAGCGTCTTTTTCAGCCGATCGAGCTGCAGCGTGCTGATCTCGTCGCGCGAGGCGATTTCGATGGGGTCGAGGCTCGCCCGATCGGGCGTCAGATCTCGCATGTTTCCTCCTTGATTTCCTTTTTGGCGCGCGTCAGGCGCCCAGTGTGTCGTTGTCGGCTTTTTCGAAGTGCTGGCCGTTCACCTGTCGCGAATGGCCCCGGAAGCTGGCAACCAGCGTGCCGTCCTGCCGACGCACCGAAATGTCGTAAATGCCGTTCCGGCCGGTGCGATCCGTCTCCTCGGCGATCGCGGTCAGCCTGTCGCCCTCATAGGCGGGGGCGATGAAGGTGATGGCGCAGTGCTGGGCGACGGTGAACTGGTTGTAGGCATTGCAGGCAAAGGCGAAGGCGCTGTCCGCCAGGGTGAACATGTACCCCCCGTGGCAGGTCCTGAGGCCGTTGAGCATGTTCGGCGTGACGATCATGCTGATCATGGCCCGTCCGGGCCCGACACTTTCGAGCACCATGCCGAGCGCCTGGCTGGCCTGATCCTTTGCCCACATGATCTCGGCCGACTTCTCGGCCACAAGCTGGGCATCCATCAGCTTTCCTCTCCGCTGAACCTGGGTTGACGCTTTTCGAGAAATGCCCTGACCCCTTCGGCATAGTCGGGGCTCAGGCCGGCCCGACGCTGGTAGTCCTGCTCGAGCATCAGGCTTTCCTCGAGGGTTTGCCCGCTCGCCGCCTGCACGGCTTTCTTGGTCAGGCCCAGAGAGAAGGTCGCTCCTTCGGCCAGACGCGCGGCGAGCTTTTGCGCCTCGTCCATGAGGTCGGCATCCGGCACCGCCTTGAAGATCAGTCCCCATTCGACCGCCCGCGCGGCCGGGATCGGCTCGGCGAGCATCATCATCGCCTTGGCCCGGACCTCCCCCACCAGGCGGGTGATCGTCCATGTGCCGCCCGAATCGGGGATCAGCCCAACCTTGGCGAAGGCCTCTATGAACCTGGCGCTTTCGGCGGCCAGAACGATATCGCAGGCAAAGGCGATGTTCGCCCCGGCGCCCGCGGCCACCCCGTTGACGGCGCAGACGACCGGCTTGTCGAGCCCGCGCAGGCGCCGGATCAGCGGATTGTAGAAGTCCGCGATCGTTTTCCCGAGGTCGGGTGACGCCTCCATTTTGGACGGATCGCGCTCATCCAGATCCTGCCCGGCGCAGAAGCCGCGACCGGCGCCCGTCAGCAGCACCGCCCGCACATCTCTGTCGGTCTCGGCCCGCGTCAGCGCCTCGGCCAGAGCCGCGTGCATTTCCGGGTTGAGCGCGTTCAGTCGGTCGGGCCGATTGAGGGTTATGGTGAGCACGCCGGCCGAAAACGTGGTCAAAATCGGGTTTTCTTGCATTACAAAAACCTCAGAATCTCAATGTCTTGTGACATTTGAAGACATGATTCCCTCCTCCCAGAGGCACTTTCCTAACAAAATAACTTGCATAAACCGACCATTCGGTCAATGATTAATGTCGTACGAACAAAGCTAAAAACTGGCATGTTCACTCAGGAGGAGTTATATGAACCGACTTCTAGCCGCCACGGCGCTCTTCGCCGCTTTCAGCACACCTGCGTTCGCTGATATCAATATCGGTGCCTCTCTGGCCGTCACCGGACCGGCTGCCTTTCTGGGCGATCCGGAGGCCAAGACGCTCAAGATGGTCGTCGACCAGATCAACGCCAAGGGGGGGATCAACGGCGAGAAGATCAACCTGATCGTCTATGATGACGGTGGCGACCCCAACAAGGCGCGCACCTTCGCCACCCGCCTGATCGAAGAAGACAACATCGTGGCCATGGTCGGGGGGACTTCCACCGGCGCCACCATGGCGATGATGCCGCTGTTCGAGGACGCCGGGATCCCCTTCGTCTCGCTGGCGGGCGCCATCGCGATCATCGATCCGGTCAACCCTTACGTCTTCAAGACGCCGCACACCGATCGCATGGCTTGCGAGAAGATCTTCGCCGACATCGTTTCGCGCGGCCTTTCCAAGGTAGGCATGATCTCGGGCACCGGCGGCTTCGGCAAGTCGATGCGCGAGCAGTGCCTCGACGTCGCGCCGGCCAGCGGTGTCTCGATCGTCGCCGACGAAACCTATGGACCCAATGACGCCGACATGACCCCGCAGCTGACCAATATCCGCAATACCGCGGGCGTTGAGGCCGTGGTCAATCCCGGCTTCGGCCAGGGTCCGGCGGTCGTCACCCGCAACTATGCCCAGCTCGGCATCGCTCTGCCCTTCTACCAGAGCCACGGCGTTGCCTCGAATGCCTTCATCGAACTGGCCGGCGATGCGGCCAATGGCGTGCGTCTGCCCGCCTCTGCCCTGCTGATCCCCGACCAGCTGGCCAACGGCGATCCGCAGAAAGCCCCGGTCACGACCTATATCGCCGACTACAAGGCGGCCTATGGCGAGGCGCCCTCGACCTTTGGCGGCTATGCCTATGACGGCATCAATCTGGTCGTCAAAGCCATCGAGGATGCCGGTTCGGCCGAGCCGCAGAAGATCCGCGACGCGCTCGAGGCCATCCACGGCTTTGCCGGCGTGACGGGCGTGTTCAACTTCAGCCCGACCGACCATATGGGGCTCGATCTGTCGGCGTTCCGCATGCTGGAAATCAAGGATGGTGGCTGGGTCCTGGTCAACTGACCCCATTGCCGCTGAAGCCGTGGAGCGGCGCACGAAAAGCCTGAGACCGGCTTTTCGCCTCAAACGCCGCGACCACAAGGAAATGGAGCAGGTGTTCTGATCCAGTCAGAACACATCGTGCTCCAGGCAGAACCAAAGCCAAGCCGTAGCCACAGGGGCAACCGGATGTCCGAATTCCTGCAATTCTGCTTTTCAGGGTTGACGGTCGGCGCGATCTACGCCGCCGTCGCCCTGGGCTTCACCCTCATCTACAACGCCTCGGGCGTGGTCAACTTCGCCCAGGGCGAATTCGTGGTCATCGGCGGCATGACGACCGCCACCCTGATCGGGCTCGGTCTGCCGATCTGGCTGGCCGCCCCCATCGCCATCGTTGTCGCCATGGTCATGGGCATCGCCCTTTACCGGCTCGCCATCGAGCCGGCCCGCAACGCGCCCCTGGTGACCCTGATCATCATCACCATCGGCGCCTCGATATTCTTACGCGGTCTCATGCAGGTCGTCTTCGACAAGCAGATCCACCGCTATGACGGGTTCACCGGCGAGGATCCCATCCATGTCCTCGGGGCGACCGTTCTGCCGCAAAGCTTCTGGATCCTGGGCGGCTCCATCGCGGTTTTCGCCGGCCTCGCCCTTTTCATGAACCGCACCAGGGCCGGCAACGCCATTCGCGCCACCGCCTCCGACCGGCTGGCCGCCAAGCTCGTCGGCATCAACACCCACCGGGCCATGAACCTCTCGTTCGCCCTGTCGGCGGCCATCGGTGCCCTGGCCGGCGTGCTCGCCACGCCCTTGACCTTCACTTCATACGATGCCGGCGTCCTGATGGCCCTCAAGGGCTTTGCCGCCATGATGCTCGGCGGCGTCGGCTCGCCCGCCGGCGCCCTGATCGGCGGCCTGCTGATCGGTTTCCTCGAGGCCTTCACCGCCGGCTACATCTCCTCCGACTACAAGGACGCCACCGCCTTCATCGTCATCCTGCTGGTGCTGTTCTTCATGCCGGGCGGGTTGTTCGGCGCCAAGCGGGTGGAGCGGGTCTGATGTACCGAACCCTTCTCACAATTGCCGTTCTGGCGGTGATTCTCGCCGTGGTGCCGCTGTTCTTCCCCTCGTCCTATTACTACCGGATCGCCGTCCTGGTGCTGATCAACACCCTCTCGGTCACCGGCATGGTGGTGCTTCTGGGCTATGTGGGGCTGGTCAGTCTCGGTCACGCCGGCTTTTTCGCCATCGGCGCCTATGCCGCGGCGCTCTTGCCCGCCTACGGCATCGACCCGGTCTGGACCATTCCCATCGGCGTTTTCATCGCCGTGCTCGTCGCCGGGTTCATCGGCCGCCCTATCCTCAGGCTCAAGGGCTACCACCTGACCATCGCCACGCTCGGCTTCGGCATGCTGGTGTGGATGGTTCTGTCCAAGGAAGCCTGGCTGACCGGCGGTCCCGACGGCATGAATGTCGCTTCCCTCGACGTCAAGGCGCCCTTCGACCTCGTCGGCATCAAGCTCAAGACCACCACCGCCTGGTACTGGATTTCCGCCATCGCCCTATTGATCGGCGCGGCGCTGGCGACCAACCTCGCCCACAGCCCCACCGGCCGCGCCATGCGGGCGGTGCACGGCAGCGACGTCGCCGCCTCCGCCCTCGGGATCGATGCGGCGCGCATCAAGCTGATCGCCTTCATGATCTCGGCCGCCTATGCCGCAACCGGGGGGGCGCTGCTGGCCCTATACAACCGATACATCACCCCCGAGGTCGGCGGCTTCATGCATTCGATCGAAATGGTCACCATGGCCGTGCTCGGCGGCGCCTCGAGCATTTTCGGCGCCCTGGTCGGCGCCATCATCCTGACCGCTCTTCCCCAGGCCCTGACCGTCCTGTCCGATTACGAGAACATGGTCTTCGGCGCCATCCTG
>CAZKTH010000042.1:0-15679 GCA_964555575.1 uncultured Devosiaceae bacterium
AGAACGCATGCTCTATCTCTTTGTGATCGCATCGTTTTTTTGCTCACTCCGGCCCTGGAAGCATGTCAAACGGGATCAGGGTCTCGGTTGGGTGCACGCGCATGTGATAATCGACGTGCCAGATTAGATAGGTGAAGAGCAGTGTCAGCAGGATCAGCAGGACGGAGATGATGATGCGGTAGCGCCGCAACTGCCTTTGCTGCAGCAACCTTGCCGCGGACCTGGCTTCGGGCGCCTCCTCGGACGGCAATCGTTTCGGTGCGATCGGCAAAAAGACTGGCCGGTAGGAGCCGCGGACAAGCTTGATGCGGATGGGAACCTTGGCGCCGGCCTCCGCATAGAAGGCATCGAGCGCCTTGCGCAGCCGCGTGGCAATCACCCGGATGACCGGATCGTGCGAGGGGTCGAAACTTTCGGGTCGCCCGAGGGCATCGACCGCCACCGAATAGGCCTTGATCAAGGCACCACGTCCGGCAATTTCCTCGTTCACGACATAACTGAGGAAGGCCGAAAGCTGTTGCGATGATCTGAAACTCGGGTATTCTAGTATTCTTTTGAGAGAATACTGTATGTCCGCAACATTCTGAGCCGGGCCGGCCGGCTGTTCTCTTTTGGTCGTCAGGTTATCCCCATTCTCATCCAGTTTTGTTCTCCAACCTAGAACAAAAGGACGTTCCATTTGCTAATATATAGCACTTCTTCCGGCAAGCAAGCATCGGAAACAGAAAAGTGAAAAAGTGGACCTGCCGATGGATTCTTCGGCCTAGCGCTGTGTCACATAGCCATCCGGGACACCATGGGTCGACAGGACGAACTGCCAGACATGGATGACGCGGCCGCGGAATCCGCCGGCCGAGCATAGCAGGTAGTATTCCCACATGCGTTTGAAGCGCTTTTCCTCGGCGGTCCGGGGCTCGGGCCACTTCTTCTGGAAGTTCTCGTTCCAGGCGAGGAGCGTCTTGTCGTAATCAGGACCGAAATTGTGCAAATCGATGACGTCCCACAGCCCCTCGATGGCGCTGCCGATCTGGGTCAGTGACGGGATGACGCCACCGGGAAAGATGTATTTGTCGAGCCAGGGATCGATGGTCGGCTGCGTCTCGCCCGAGCCGATGGTGTGCAACAGGAACAGACCGCCATCCTTGATGACGGAACGGGCCTTTTCGAAATAGGTGCGGTAGTTCTTGTGCCCGACATGCTCGAACATGCCCATCGAGACGATCTTGTCGACCTTGCCGTCGAAATCGCGGTAGTCCTTGACCTGGAAATCGACATCGAGCCCCTTGTAGCGCTCGCGCGCCTCGGCGACCTGATCCGGTGACACCGTCACGCCGATACAGGAGGCGCCGTATTTTTCGGCGGCAAAGCCCATGAAGGCGCCCCAGCCGCAGCCGATGTCCCAGACCCGTTCGCCCTTTTTCAGATCAATCTTGCGGCAGACGAGGTCGAGCTTGGCGTCCTGGGCCTGGTTGACATTGGTGACGCCGTCGCTCCAGTAGCCGCACGAGCCGGTCATGCGGTCGTCGAGCGAAGCGCGGTAGGCTTCGGTTTCGTTGTAGTGCATCTTGGCGACGCGCTGCGAACGCGCCTTGGTCTGCATGTTGAGGAACTTGGCCTGGACGATCTGCCACATGAGGTTCATCGTGACCGGAATCTTGGTCTGGATGCGGGCGCCGACGATTCGGCTGAAGAACTCCGCGAGGTCTTCGCAGTCCCACATCCCGTCCATATAGGCTTCGCCAAAACCGAGGGAGCCCTCGGCGAACAGGCGCGTCCAGGTTTCCTTGTCCCGGATCTGCGGGTCCCAGGGATTCGGGCCGTTGACCTTGACCCCGACTTCTTCCAGCAAGCCGTTGATATAATTTTCCTTGTTCACTTCCATCTGCTCCGGATCGTGTCCCGCCGAAGCCGGAACGTTAATGAAGGCCAATGCAAATGGGAAGACGCGGCGGAGGGCGCCGCACATTTTGCCGGCGCGTTCGGCCCGGAACCCGGCAATCCGGGGCGGCGTGCGGCACCGGTCGCTCCGCTTTCGGTGTGGATGCCGGCCGGATCAGCGGCAATGCGGCGCGCCGGCAGGCCGGTGAACCGTGATATTCCTGGTTGAACATCGGAAGACGAGGAGGACCGCAAGGATGAAGATTGGGCTCGGACTGTTTCGCGACTCGCTGAACGAGCGCAATTACCGCTTTGCCGCCCAGGCTGGCGCGACCCATATCGTTGCCCATCTGCCGCGCTATTTCTCCGGCAGCACACCGCATTTGTCGCGCGGTGAGGAGGACACCGGCTGGGGCGATTGCCGCGACGAGCCGCTGTGGAGCTACGAGGACCTGGCCGGTCTTGTTGCCGATCTGGCCGAACATGGTCTCGAACTGGCGGCCATCGAGAATTTTTCGCCCAATTTCTGGTCGGACGTCCTGCTCGACGGGCCGAGGAAAAACCAGCAGCTGGAGGACCTCAAGCAGCTGATCCGCAATGCCGGCAAGGCGGGCATTCCCTGCATCGGCTACAATTTCTCCATCGCCGGCGTCTGGGGCTGGGTGCGTGGCCCCTTTGCGCGCGGCGGCGCCATGTCGGTCGGCTTCGACCTCGACAGCATCGATGCCGACTCGCCGCTTCCCGACGGCGTGGTGTGGAACATGCGCTACCGCGACGGTGATCCCGACGCTCCGGCGACGCGTGTGAGCGACACCGAACTCTGGCAGCGTCTCGCCGACACCCTGCACGCGCTTGTGCCGGTGGCCGAGGAAGCGGGCGTCAAGCTTGCGGCGCATCCCGACGATCCGCCGGCCGAGGCCTTGCGCGGCACGGCGCGGCTGGTCAACCAGCCGGAAAAATACGACAGGCTGCTCGACATCGTCGACAGCCCGTCGAATACGGCCGAACTCTGCCTAGGATCGGTGCAGGAGATGTCGACGGGCGACATCTACGAAACGGTCCGCAAGCTCGCCCGCCGCGACCGCATCGGCTACATCCATTTCCGCAACGTCAAGGGGCGGGTGCCGCATTATTGGGAGACCTTCATCGACGACGGCGATATCGACACCGCCGAAATCATCCGCATCCTGCGCGACGCGCACTATGACGGCGTGCTGATCCCCGATCACACCCCCGAATTCGACTGCGAAGCGCCCTGGCATGCGGGCATGGCCTATGCCCTTGGCTATATCCGGGCCCTGGTCCAGCAAGCGGAGGCGCTGGGGCCGGCGACACGCTGAATCCGGTTTGATTCGGGACGATGTCGGACAATGCGGCGGCGATTTCCCGCCATCCTGACGCGGCAAGGGGCTGGGACCGGCCGCTCTCGGACCGTCTGCTGCCCTTGCTCGACGCGGCTGCGGACCGGAAATGGCAAGGCGCGTCAGCACGTTCGGCCGAGTGGCGGGCCTTTGGATTTTGTTGGCCAAAGCCGCAAGTCGAACGGTCGGAGTAAGGGATTTTTCACGCCGGCTCGCTAGGGTTCGTCTTGATTGGCCGGACGCGGAGAGTACCGGCTGGCGTATAGGCAGGCGTGCACAGCCCAACCGCGAGACAACGCGGTGCGTCGCGCGTTTGCCGAGTTGAGTTGTGGCATGCGTTTAGTCGTCGGCATCATTGTCGTTTTCGCCAGTGTTCTGGGTGGTTTCTGGGCTATTGGCGGCCATTTCGAAGTGCTGTTCCAGCCGTTCGAGGCGCTGATCATCCTCGGCGCGGCGTTCGGCGGCTACATCATCGCCAATACCGGGCCGGTGCTGAAGCAGTCACTGGGAGTTTTCGGCATCCTTTTCAGAGGGCCGCGCTACACCAAGCAGGATCATCTCGAACTGCTCGGGGTTCTCTACCTGTTGTTCAAGCTGGTGCAGACCAAGGGGCCTCTGGCGATCGAATCCCATATCGAGAATCCCGAATCCTCGGAAATCTTCTCGCGTTTTCCGCGCTTTGCCGCAAACAAGCATGCCGTCGAGTTCATCTGCGACTATCTGCGCATGGTGACCCTCGGAACGCGCAACGTCCATGAGATGGAAGCACTGATGGACGAGGAACTGGAAACGCACGAACAGGAAAACGAACGTCTTGTCGGCGCGATGCAGGCGCTGGCGGACGGCACGCCGGCCCTCGGCATCGTTGCCGCCGTGCTCGGGGTGATCCATACCATGGGCGCCATCGCCGAGCCGCCCGAGATCCTCGGTCACATGATCGGCGGCGCTCTGGTCGGTACCTTCCTCGGCGTGCTGACGGCCTACGGGTTCTTCGGACCGATGGCGCAGGGGCTCAAGACGATCTTCGAGGCGGAATCGAAGTATTTTCTGTCGATCAAGGCCGGGCTACTTGCCCATGTCGCCGGCTACGCTCCGGTGATGGCGGTCGAATTCGCCCGCAAATCGCTGATGTCCGAAGTCCGGCCGACCTTCAACGAGGTCGATCAGTCCACGGCCGATCTGGCCGCCTGATGTGGAAAGGCTGATACGGCATGGACGCCAGCGACCAGATCATCATCAAGAAGATCAAGAAGGGCAAGCATCCCCATCACGGTGGCGCCTGGAAGATCGCCTATGCCGACTTCGTGACGGCGATGATGGCCTTCTTCCTGCTGCTCTGGCTGATCTCGATGACCACCCCGGAGCAGAAACAGGGCCTTGCCGACTATTTTTCGCCGCCCAATGTTTCGGCAAGCACCAGCGGTTCCGGCGGGGTGATGGGCGGCACGGCACCGAGCGAGGAGGGCGCGGATCGCGGTGGCGCGTCGGCAGACATCATCGGCGACGGCAATCGGGACGAGATCAAGAGGGCGCCTGCCGGCAATTCCGAGTTGGCCGGCAATACGAGCCTGGACAATGTCAGCTCCGAACAGGACATGATGTTCCATTCCGCCGCGGTCAGCATCCAGCAGGCCTGGCAGGCCTTGCCGGACATCACCACCTTTCGCGACAATCTGATCGTTGAGGAGAACAAGACGGGGCTCAATATCCAGATCGTCAATCAGCCGGGCCGGCGCATGTTCCCCGAAGGCTCGAAATATCCGGTCGACGAAGTACGGCTGGCACTGGCGGCGATCGCACCCATCCTCAACAAGCTGCCCAACCAGATCTCCATTTCCGGCCACACCGCTTCGGGCAATACCTATCCCAATCCGCGCTACGGCGCCTGGGAACTGTCGAGCGACCGCGCCAACATGACCCGCGCCATTCTCGGGGAATACGGTCTGGGGCCGGAACACGTGACCGCGGTGGTCGGTCGGGCCGACCAGGAGCCCTTCCTGCCCAACGATCCCTATCTGGATGCCAATGAGCGGGTGACGATCACCGTCCTCAAGGAAGCCCCGCCGGTACCGCTCAACATGAAGCCGTAACAAGCCTGCGTTCAGATCGTTCGCCGCGGTCCCGGCGGTGAACTTGATTCCGGCCTTCGCCGGAATGACGGCGGCGTATGGGGCAGAGACCTGCCCAAATCATAACCGTCACCCCGGCGCAGGCCGGGGGCCAAGGACGATCACGGAGAACGGTGGCGCGTCGCGTCCGGTGGGAACACGGACAAAGGCGCTTCAAAGCTTCAGCTTGAATCCCTCATGCGACTTCACGAAACCGAGTCGCTCGTAGAAGCGATGGGCGTCGCTCCGCAGTTTGTTCGAGGTCAGCTGCACCACGGCACAGCCCCTTTCGCGGCAGCGCGCCACCGCCCAGGCCACCATTTCGCCGCCCAGGCCCTTGCCGCGCTGGTCGGCGCGGATATGGACGTTTTCGAGCTGACCGCGCCACATCCCGTTGTTGGCGAGACCGGGCAGGAAGGAGAACTGGAGCGTCCCGACGACCTCGCCGTCGCGTTCGGCGACGATCAGGCGGTGATTGGGATCGGCCGCGATGGCCGTGAAGGCGGCCAGGGTCCCGGGACTGTCGGGCTCGGGCGGCACGACGAGACCGGGCGCGGCGGCGCCCTCGAAGCTCAGCATGAGGATGACGCCGATATCGGCACGGGTGGCGTCGCGGAAGGTGAGGGGCATTTGGGGCAGCTCGCTGGCAAGGAGAGAAAACTAGCAAAAGACCCATGCCGAAACCAGCCGTGAAACCGGCACCCTAATACAGAATTGCCGGACGCAGTTTCTACGCGCCCGGCCGGCAACCGCCTGAGTTTATTGGTACATGGGATCCAATACTTCCGGCCTCCCGACCGGAAGGTGACAGATTGCCAGAGCTGTAAATCGCCGTCTTTACCAAACTCGGTCCAGCGACCCTGTGTCGCGGATCAGGCCGCCGCGTGAGCCTTCAGGCCATTGGTCCTGCACAGGAATTCCACAAGCTCGGGCGTGACGCCGGGGATGAAATGCCGCCCGTCGGGCCGAAAATCGACCACGGCATCGGGCGCCAGCGTCTGCAGGCGATCGCGCGTCCGCTCGGAATGCAGCATGACGTCCCTGCCGCCGACAACGACCAGGACGGGGAAATACAATCCCCTGATCTGGTCATCGCCGAGGACGGGCAGATCGACCATGCGCGGCCGGAATTCGGCGGTGACGATGGCGAGATAGTCCCAGAACTCCCTGACGACGGGCGGGATGTCCGCGGGCGTCGGCCCCATGATCGCCTCGCCGATCCTGCGCCGGCCCCAGGCGCCGAGGAAGAAATAGGGCAGGTGGTTGAGAACGAAGTTCTTCTGACGGCCGATGCCGGCCGGGGAAATGCCGCCGAGAGCGACGATGCGGTCCGGACGGGCGGCGGCGTAGTGGAAGGCCATCCAGCCGCCGAGCGACAGCCCGACGAGCGACACGCGGTCGAGCTTCAGGCCGGAAAGGACGTCGTCGAGCCAGAGCACATAGGCGTCCGATTTCATGTCGGGGCGGCTCGGGGCGCTGAGGCCGGGCTCGCCGATGATGTCGACGCAATAGCAGCGGAAGCATTCGGCATAGGCGGCGATGTCGCCGATCCAGGTAGTGGCATTGCCGGTCGAGCCGTGCAGCAGGACGAGCGGCGGCGCGGTTGCGGGGCCGGAGACGACGACGAAGGTATCGCCCTCGCGGGTCGGGACGGTGACGAAATCGGCGGGGACCGGCCAGCGGGAAAGCCACATACGATAACCGTCTTCGACGCGGCGCTGACCGGCGTCGGATTTGTAGATGGAAGACATTTCAGATCTCGATTTCAGATGTCGATGGCGTTGGATAAAAGAGACAGCAGGGCGCCGGCATCGCCGGGTGTGGCGATGATGACGAGTTTCAGACTGCGCCGGTGCCGGTCATAGGCGGTCTCGAGCTGGATCGGGTCCGGCTTCGGCGCGCTGATCGAAGCCTGCATCAGCGTGACGATGCGTTGCGCCTCTTCGATCGTCAGGTCCTCGATCTCGACGATCGAAGTGGCGCGGACTTTTGTGCCGGTCCGTGACTGCACGGTGTCGAGACCGGCCAGGGCATCGATTTCCGCACGCGGGATGCGGAAGGCGCGCCCGACCTTGGCGGCCTTGAGACGGCCCTCGCGGATGAAGCGCAGGACGGTCTTGGGATGGAGTTGTAGCGCCGCGGCGGCGGCTTCGACGGTGAGGAGTTCCTGTGTCATGCAATATTCCTTAAAATTCCTAGTTATATAGATCAACAGGATTATTAAGGAATATTATGTGACAAAATGGCGCAAGCGCGGTCAGGATCAGACGGGCCCGATTGCGCAATGACGGGCACAAAAAGCCGCCTGGAAGGCGGCGTGGCAGTGGCGACGGCCGAACAAAGGAGGCCTTTTCGGCCTCCTTCATTCTTTCTATTCCTGATCGTCCGGCCTGCTAGGCAGGCGAATGCGGTGGTCCGCTAGGCATGCGAATGCGAGGCTGAAACGATCTGGTGCGCGGCTGCAATTCCCCAGACGGAGATGGCGGCGATCAGGACACCCACGATGTAGGAATCCCAAGCGGCGCCAACGCTAGCCGCGTATCCGAGCACCCAGGGCGAAATGAATATCCATGCGCCGAGGATGAGGTTCCCCCAGTCTTCCCATTCGGTGATCTGCACCATGGTTGCGATGGAGAAACCGCCAATGACGATGGCGACAATCCAGGCATCCCACGACCACGCGCTGGAGGCGGGGAAAACCCAAGGCGATATGAACAGCCATACTGCCAAGGCAAGTATGATGCCGTTCGGCCAGATGAGGGATCTGGGCGCCGTGTGTTCTGCCATTATAAGTCCTCCTTGACTTGAGAGCAGGAGAAACGCGGAGACGGGGAACGCATTCCCCTTCCGCCCGGCTTATCTAGTCACGAAAAAAGGAGGTGCCATGGCACCTCCTTTCACAACTTCGTGCCTCAGCCGTCTACAGCGTGATGCGGTAGACGCCGAAGCCGTCGTCCGAGGTCTTGCCGGTCGCCTCGATCCTGACGGCGGTGACGTCGGTGACGTGATTGGCGCCCTTCGGACCGGTCTCGAACAGGACGGTGGTGTCGGGCATGGACGCGAAGGTCCAGTTGGCATCGGCCTTGGGATTGACCGTGCCCTTGTCGTGGATGTAGCGCACGATGATGTCGCGATTGGTATCCGGCCCCACGAAGATGATGGACTTGCCGTCGGCGCCCGGGAAATGGCCGCCGCCGCCGGCGCGGTAGTTGTTGGTGGCGACGACGAACTTGCCGTTGAGGTCGATCGGCTGGCCGTCATACATCAGATCGACGATGCGGTTGGCGTCCGGATTGATGGTTTCCATGCCGTCGGCCGAGTATTTCGACGGCTGGGAAAGGTCGATCTTGTAGGTCACGCCGTCGATGACGTCGAAATTGTAGGACGGGAAGTCCGGATTGATCAGTTGTTCGTCGGTGCTGCCGGGGGTGATCTGGTTGAAGATGCCGGCCGAACGTTCGAGCCAGTCCTTGACCTGCTGGCCGGTGATTTCGACGGCGCGGATGGTGTTGGGGTAGAGATACAGGTCGGCAACGTTCTTGATGGCGACCGGACCGATCGGCACGTCGGTATAGTAGTCCGGACCGCCACGGCCGCCGGCCTTGAACGGGGCGGCAGCGCTGAGGAGCGGCAGGCTTTCGTACTCGGTGCCCTTGAGCATCTGGGCGATGTACCAGAGCTGGGCCTGGGAAACGATCTGCACCGACGGATCGTCGGCGACCAGGGCGAAATAGGAGAACAAGGGCGCCGCCGTCTCGCCGACGGCGCGGCGGATATAGGCGAGCGTGCCCTTGTGGTCGGCCTCGACCGGGGCCTCGACCGAGGCGACGTCCTCGACGGTGGGATGGACCTGGCGGTCGATGCGCTCGTAGATCGGGCGGGCTTCGACGGTGTGGGCGGCGATCCCCCACTTGCCGTTTTCGTCGCGCTCGAGCATGAGGTCGATCAGGCCCATATGCGAGCCCCAGAAGCCGGCCATGACGGCGGGCTTGCCCATCAGCGTGCCCTTGTCGTTGTCGACGCCATCGATGCCGGCGAAATTGCCCGGGAAGACCAGATGCTGGTGGCCGGTGAACACCACGTCGATGCCGGGTACGCCGGCCAGGAACAGCGAGGCGTTCTCGGCGCCTTCGTAGTGGTCGGCCGAAATGCCGGAGTGGGAAAGGGCGATGATCAGGTCGGCACCCTGTTCCTTCAGCAGCGGCACATAGGCTTCGGCGGTCTTGACGATATCGCGCGTCATCACCTTGCCGTCGAGATTGGCGCTGTCCCAGACCATGATCTGGGGCGGCACGAAGCCGATGAAGCCGAGCTTGATGGTCTGGGCCTTGCCTTCGCCGTCGATGATCTCCTTTTCGACGATGCGGTAGGGCGGGATCAGGGTCTGGTCCTTGGTCGGATCGGCGGCGAGATTGGTGCCCTTGACGATATTGGCGGAAACGAAGGGGAAATTGGCGCCGGCGAGCGAACGCATCAGGAAATCGAGCCCGTAATTGAACTCGTGATTGCCCAGCGTCGAGACCTCGTAGCCGAGGGTGTTCATGGCCGCGATCATCGGATGCAGATCGCCGTCCTTGAAGCCGCGCTCATAGGCGACATAGTCGCCCATCGGATTGCCCTGCAGGAGGTCGCCATTGTCGACCAGAAGCGAATTGGTCGCCTCGGCACGAACGGCGTTGATCAGCGCGGCGGTGCGCGCCAGGCCCATGGTGTCGTTCGGGGCGTCGGCATAATAATCGTAGGGGTAGATGGCGACATGGATGTCGGTCGTCTCCATCAGACGAAGATGCGCCTGGTTGGCGGCGGCCTTGACCGAGAACGGGTGCAGGGCGATCAGCGCCGTGGATGCGGCGGTGCCGGCAAGGAAGGTGCGGCGGGAGATGGCTTGACGAAAGAGCATTGATGACCTCTTGAAAACGTGAAGATGGCTGCGGTTACTCTATCCCGCGCCATTGCCTTATTGCCATAACGCCTTTGTGTCGGATTTGAGCCTATTCACACTTATTCCTCAGAACCGTTGCATCATTGGGAAATCGGGCGTGCTTGCCGAGGCGGCGGCGCCCATGGCACAAATGTCGACAGCGTGGAGACGCAAGGCATGAAATGGCGCGGACGCCGTGTGAGCGGCAATATCGAGGACCGGCGTGGCGCGGGCGGCGGACTTGGCGGCCTGCTGGGCGGCACGCGCATGCGCCTTCCCGGCGGACGGGCGAGCGGCGGCGGCGTTGTCGCGCTCGTCATCATCGTCGTGGTGGCGATGCTGCTCGGCGTCGATCCGGGCCAGTTGCTCGACGGCACGCTCGGCGGCGGCGGCATATCGACATCGACCCCTTCCGCTCCGTCCCAGGCCTCGGGCAGCGGCGAAGACGGGATGCGCCAGTTCGTCGGGGTCGTGCTCGCCGATACGGAAGACTACTGGACCCAGGCCTTCAAGGGCAGCGGCGTCGACTACGTCAAGCCGACCGTCGTGCTGTTCTCGGGCCGGAGCCCGTCCGCCTGCGGCCTCGCCGACGCGGCGACCGGGCCGTTCTATTGCCCCTCCGACAGCAAGGTCTATATCGACCTCAGCTTCTATGACCGGCTCCGGCAGCAGTTCGGCGCCGGCGGCGATTTCGCCGAAGCCTATGTGCTGGCCCACGAAGTCGGCCATCACGTCCAGAACCTCACCGGCCTGCTGGCATCCTTCAGCAAGGCGCGGACCCAAATGAGCGAGACCGAGGCCAATGGCGTTTCGGTCAGGATCGAACTGCAGGCGGATTGCTATGCCGGGGTCTGGGCCACCTATGAGCGGCAGCAGGGCCTGCTCGATCCGGGCGATATCGAGGAGGCGCTCAATGCCGCCTCCAGGATCGGCGACGACACCCTGCAGAAAAGGGCGCAGGGCTATGCAGTGCCGGACAGCTTCACCCATGGCACCTCAGCGCAGCGGGTCAGGTGGTTCCGCAAGGGACAGCAAAGCGGCGATCCCAATGCCTGCGACACCTTCAGCGTGGCAACGCTGTGATGGCCGGCACGATCGTCGCGAAAGGGCCGCCGGTCACCGCCATCCTTTTTGCCGATGACGGCCGCATCCCCAATTCCCGCCTGCCGCTGCTGCACTATGCGGCGGCGGTGGACGCTGCTGCGGCCAGTGCCGAGGCGATGGAGGTCCTGCTCATGGCGGGCGGCTGGCCGCCGCGCTGGCGCGCCTCGATCTTCACCTATCACCATTATCATTCGACCGCGCACGAGGTGCTGGGCGTCGCTTCGGGCGAGGCCTGGGTCAGGATGGGCGGCGCCACCGGTCAGGACGTCAGGATCGCGGCCGGCGACGTCGTCGTCATTCCCGCCGGGGTCGGGCATTGCCGGCTCAACGCCAGCGCCGATTTCCTCGTGGTCGGCGGCTACCCGCCGGGCGCCGACTGGGATCTGATGCGCGGGCGGGACGGGGAGCGCCCCGGAGCCGACCGCAACATCGCCGCCGTGCCCCTGCCGAAGACCGACCCGGTTTTCGGTGCGACAGGACCGCTGCTTGATCTGTGGGCCGATGCCGGGCACTAGAAGGCCGCACCGACCCCGATCCACCGGATTTCGCTCGTGACCATTCCCAGGATCCTGCATTTCACATGGAAGACCGAGGATGTACCCGGCGTGATGGGAGACTATCTCGGGCGCTGGCGGGATCTGCATCCGGATTGGGACATCCGGCTATGGACCGACGCGACGATGCGCGAATTCGTTGCCGGGACCTATCCCGATTTCCTTGGCCCCTACGATGCCTATCCGCGTCCCATCCAGCGGGCCGACTGCTTTCGCTATCTGGTCATCAACGCGCTAGGCGGGGTCTATGCCGATCTCGATGTCGAGCCCTTCCGGGCCATAGACGATCTGGTTGTCGGGCTCGAATGCTTCGCCGGCATCGAGCCGGACGAGCACATGGGGTCGGACCGTTGGCATTCGGGGGCGCCGTTCCTGGTCACCAATGCCTTCATCGGCGGCGTCGCCGGCCATCCCTGGTTCCGGCAACTGGTGGCGCTCCTGCCGCAGACGGCCGGCGTTCCCGACATCTTCCTGTCGACCGGGCCGAGCCTGACGACCGGGGCCGCCCTGCGCATGAAGCGGGAAGACCGGCCGGTGCTGATCCTGCCGAAGCAATGGTCGCCGACGATCGATGGCGGCAGGCCGTGCCGGAGTGACAGGAAACTCAGCGACATGCTCGGCGGCGCCTTCGATTTGGTCGACGCCGAGGGCGAATACGTTGCCCATCGCTGGCTGTCGAGCTGGGTGTCCTGGGACAAGCGGCACAAATGGCTGGCAAGGCCCTTCCACGCCATGAACACCGCCAAATGGGCCTTGCGGCGGCGGCGCCATCGCGATCTCGCGCAGGTGGAAATCAAGGATTCGCTTTATCCCTATCTCGACCAGACCCCGAAGCCGCCGGAGACCTGGCCGAAGGTGGCGATCTGCGTTGTTGCCGAAACCAAGCCGGACATCGCGGTGGCGCTCGTCGACACGCTGGCACGGCTTGATTATCCGACCGAGCGCCTGTCTTTCGTGCTCAGCCTTTTCGATCCCGGCACCTCGGAGCCCGCACGATCGACGACAAGGGACGAGGCGGAACCCTCCACCTGGCAGGGCCTGCCGACCGAACTGCTGCACAGGCCACCGCAGCGCGAGGTCGACGGCATCGGATTGTCGGATGCGCATTGGCGCCAACTGCGCTGGTCCAGGCTCGCCAATGGCGCGGTGGCGGAAATGCGCGGCTCGGCCGACTTCGTGCTTTTCGTCGATGCCGGCGTGACCGGCATCCCGCAAGGGGCGCTCAAGGCGATGCTTTCGGCCGACAAGCCGGTCGTGGCACTGGCGGCGCAGGGCGACGGCGGGCAGCAGGCCGATCTCTCCGTCTTCCGCTACCGCTGGGGCGGCGGCATCCGCGTGGTCTACAAGATCAGGGGCGAAGACGGGCTTGCCGATCCGCAAAAGGGCCAGCGCGATTATCTTTGCGATCTCAGGGCCTTCGCTCAGGTGCCGCTCGACGGGGTGGGACAGAGTTTCGTCCTCATCCGCCGCGACGTGCTGGACAAGGGGGTGCGGTTCGCCGAAATGCCCTATCATCTGCATCTGGGCGGCGAAGGACTGGCGCTGATGGCGCGGCATATGGGCTTCGAGGCCGCGGGGCTGACAGAATGGGCGGTGACGAAATGAACCAATACGACGTGGCAGTGATCGGGGCCGGTGCCGCCGGCATGATGTGCGCCATCCAGGCGGGCAGGCGCGGACGCAGCGTCGTCGTCATCGAACGCAACAGGGCGCCGGGCGAGAAGATCCGCATCTCGGGCGGCGGCCGCTGCAATTTCACCAATGTCGGCGCCGGACGCGGCAGATATCTGTCCCAGAACCCGAAATTCGCCCTGTCGGCCCTTTCCCGCTATACGCCGAAGGATTTCATCGCCCTGGTCGAGCGCCATGGCATCGCCTGGCATGACAAGGGCGAGGGTCAGCTGTTTTGCGACAATTCGGCGACCGAGATCATCGCGATGCTGCGCGAGGAGATGCTTGCGGCCGGGGTGGCGCTGCGGCTCGGGACCGAGACCAAAGCGGTGCGCAAGGCAGACGAGCGCTTCGAAATCGAGACCGATGGCGGTACGCTGGTGGCGCAATCGCTGGTCATTGCCTCGGGCGGCAAGTCGATCCCGAAAATGGGCGCGACCGGTTTCGGCTACAAGCTCGCCGCCGCGTTCGGCGTGGCCGTGACCGAAACGCGGCCGGCGCTGGTGCCGCTGACCTTCGAGCCAGGATTCCTTGAAACCTTTGGCAAGCTGAGCGGCGTATCGCTGCCGGCAGTGGTGGCGTGCGGCAAGACGGAGTTTGAAGGCGACCTCTTGTTCACCCATCGTGGGCTTTCCGGCCCGGCGATCCTGCAGATTTCCTCGTTCTGGCGGGAAGGGCAGGAGATCGTCGTCGATCTGATGCCGGGCCGCGACGCCCTTGATGAACTGAAGGCCGTCAAGGCCAGGCCGGGCAAGCGCGAGGCGGTGGGAGTTCTGAGCGAGTGGCTGCCGCACCGGCTGGCACAGGTCATTGCCGCCGACTTTCCCGGCCGCGTCGGCGAGATGAAGGATGCCGTGCTGGTCAGGCTGGCGGGGCGGGTGAAGACCTGGCGGATCAAGCCGACCGGCACCGAGGGCTATCGCACCGCCGAGGTGACGCTTGGTGGCATCGATACGCGGGCGCTCGATGCCAAAACGATGATGGCGCGCGAGGTGCCGGGGCTTTTCTTCGTCGGCGAGGTGGTCGACGTCACCGGTTGGCTCGGGGGGTACAATTTCCAGTGGGCCTGGGCCAGCGGCTGGGCGGCGGGGCAGGTGGTGTAGGCGCCGGCCGACGCTCCCTCATCCGGTGCTTCGCGCCGCCGTCTCCTGCGAGGGGAAAAGGGAATGCCGCGACATTTGCCACGTATTTCCCGCTCCCTTGATGGGAGACTTGGCAGCCTCAGGACTTCGCTCAGGTGGAGCGAAGTCAGCGACCAGGGCCCGAAGGGCGGGTGAGGGCGGAGCCACAGGCTCTACCGCACCACCTTGATGGAAAAACCGGGATGGCCGATGGCGCCCCAGAGCTTGAGCCAGAGGTGGAGCGAGGCTTCCATGCCACGGGCGGCGGTCAGGTCGCCCAGGTCCATGACATCGGTCCAGCCGAACTCCTGCTTGAGAAAATCGGCGACGGCGAGACGGGCTTTCGGATCATTGCCGGCAACGAACATGGTGTGATCGCCGCCGGCGACCTTTTCGGGCGCGACCATGACGCCGGCATTGACGGTGTTGAGCGTCTTGACGACGCGGGCCCGCGGCAAAAGGCGCTGGATCATTTCGGCCAGCGAATCGGTGTTGGTGACGAACAGGCGCGGCGGCATGCTCTCGGAGAAATCGAGCGGATTGGAGATGTCGACGACGATCTTGTTGCCGACAGCATCGGCGCCGGCGGCGGCGAGGCCGTCAAGGGCGCCCCTGCCGTTGAGGGCGCAAAAGATCAAGTCGCTGAAGCCAGCCGCATCGGCGAGATTCGTCAGCCTGACGCGGGAGTGGCTCCCGAGCCAGTCCGCAAGGCTTGTCTGGCCTTCGGCCGGGACGCGCGCCAGCGAGGCTTCGGGATCGCGGGTTCCCAGGGCGACGTCGTGACCGCGATTGGCCAGCTTGGCGGCAATGGTGCGGCCGACCATGCCGGTTCCGAGAACGGCGAGGTTCATCTGTCGTTTCCTTTGTTCAGCGGTCCGGCAAGTGCGGCAAAATTGTCGGACCGCCCCGAAATCAGGCCCGGCCGAGCATCCGCAGCAGCACGTCGCTCCTGAGCAGGAAA
>CAZKTH010000043.1:0-15618 GCA_964555575.1 uncultured Devosiaceae bacterium
GTGCCGATCAGGAAGGTCACGCCGAGCTGGGCATTGAGCTTGGCCATCAGGGCGATCAGATCCTCGGCGGTCCTGGAATCGAGATTGGCAGTCGGTTCGTCGGCCAGAACGATGCTGGGCCGACCGATCAGCGCCCGCGCCACCGCCACGCGCTGCTGCTGGCCGCCCGAGAGATTGGCCGGCCGCCGGTCCTCCAGGCCCTGCAATCCGACGGCGGCGAGCGCCGCCACCGCTTCCTCGCGGCGCTTGTCCGGCCCGATCCCGCGCAATTGCAGGATCAGCTCGATATTCTCGGCCGCCGACAGCACCGGAATGAGGTTGTAGGCCTGAAAGACGAAGCCGATCTTGTGCAGTCTCAGATCGGTCAGCGCCGTCTTGTTGAGGCCGCCGAGCGCCTGCCCGTCGACCGTGACCGCGCCGCCTGTCACCTGGTCGAGGCCGCCGATCAGGTTCAGCAAGGTCGTCTTGCCCGAGCCGGACGGCCCGGCCAGGGTGGCGAAATCGCCCTTGACCAGGTCAAGATCGACGCCATTGAGGGCCGGCACCTCGATCGCGCCGAGCTTGTAGATCTTGGTCACACCCCGGCAGTTGACGATCGCATTGTCTGAGGCATTTGCCATCTGTTGCTCCTTGAGTGGTCGCGTTTTCGAGCCGGCAGACCGGCTGCCGCCTTGCCTGAAAACGCTCCTAGCCGTTCTGCCGCATGACATCGGCCGCCTTGGCGCGGGTCGCCCGCTGGGCCGGCCACAGACCGACCGCGATGCCAAGGATCCAGACGACGAAGGACAATTCGACGAATTGAAGAGGTGAGATATCGGGATAGAGCACCCGGCCCGCGCCGAAATATTCGGCACCCTGCGCCAGGAACCCGAGATCGACGCCGCCCGAGAAGGCGAGGACGGTGACCGCCGAGACGGCCATGCCGATCAGCACACCGACCCCGACCATCAGCCCGGATTCGATCATCACCTGCATCAGAATCAGACGCGGCCGCATGCCGAGCGCCTGCAGCAGGCCGAATTCGCGCGACCGTTCGAACACCGCCATCAACTGGGTGTTGACGATGCCGATGGCCATGAACACGAACATGATCCACAGCCAGACATAGACGAATTCGATCATGAACTGGTCCATGGCGGCGGCCAAGGGCGACAGCTTGGTCCATGGCTGGATATCGAGACCGGGCGCGGCGGCACGAAGATCATCGACCACCTTGGAAAGCGTCGAATTGCGGACGAGCCTGAAGACGATCTCGGAGATCTTGTCGCCGAGTCCGAGCATGTTCTGGGCGCTTCTGATGCCGACAAAGGCATAGGCGTCCTCGATCTGCTGGTTGCCGCCGAAAAGCCCGACCACGGTATAGCTCTTTTCGGCCAGCGTACCGTCGGTCGCCTGGGCCATGATGATCACCCGCTTGCCGACCTGGGTCTTCAGCCTCTCGGCCAGGTGCCGCCCCAGAACGATGTCGTAGCCGTCCGAGGCGGAAAGATATGAGCCCTCGGCCATGTCCTTGGGGATGGCGGAAACGACCTTTTCCTTGGCCGGATCGACCCCGGCAAGGGTCAGCGGCAGGGTGTGGTATTCGGACTGCACCACCGCCGGCACCATCACCCGCTCCGACCAGGCGGCGATCGCGGGGGTGTTGAGCGCCTGGGTCAGCGCCTTGTCCGGCGCTGCCATGGAATGGCCGACACTCGGATCGGCGAGATAGCCCGTCGCGTGGATCTGGCCGGAGCCGGTGATCAGGTCGAGGGTCGTGTCGCGGCTCGATTTGGCCCAGGCCGTCATGAGGGCGGCGAAGAACAGAACCGAGAACAGGCCGGCGGCGACGACGACCAGCGTGATCACGGTGCGGCGCGGATTGCGCCACAGATTGCGCCAGGCCAGCGGAAACAGAAGGGTCAGGGTGTCCATCAGTTCGTCCCCACCGCTTCGATCGGATCGAGTTTGAGAATGTGGCGATAGGGGATGAGGCCCGAAATCGCCACGGAGACGACGATGGCCAGCGGCCCGGCGAAGGCGGTCGTCATCGACAGGGTCGGATACAGTTTGCTGGAAAGCCCGAACTGGGCGAGCATCCCTTCCATGCCGGCAAACACGATGCCGGTCTGCTCGAAATAAAGCGCCAGTCCGCCGCCAAGGACGATGCCGAGGACATTGCCGAGCAGGGCCAGAAGGATCAGTTCGATCCACACCATGCCCCCCGCCTGGCTCGGCCGCATTCCGACGGCGAGCAGCATGCCGAATTCGCGGGTGCGTTCGAGCACCGACATCAGAAGGGTGTTGAGGATGATGAAGATCACCAGCACCACCAGGCTGACATAGAACATGATGCCCATGGAGAAATCGAGCGTGATGCCCTGCTTGAGCGCCGGTTGCAGCTGGCCCCAGTCGCGCACGACAAGAT
The DNA here is from genome assembly GCA_964555575.1 of uncultured Devosiaceae bacterium. Classification (GTDB taxonomy): domain Bacteria; phylum Pseudomonadota; class Alphaproteobacteria; order Rhizobiales; family Devosiaceae; genus JAHJQZ01. The sequence continues at coordinate 2,408 of CAZKTH010000043.1, forward strand.
CCCTGGCCGCCGCGATGCTGCGGATCCGGGGCAGCGCCGCATTGGTGGCGTCGAGCGTGGGGCCGATCACGGCGATGGTGTTGACCGCGCCATCCATCGAAAAGGTGTCGTTGAAGCGCGAGAGCGGCATTTCGGCGATCTGGCGGTCGATGTCGGACATGCCGGTGTCGAACAACCCGACCACGGTCAGGCTGTCTGCCGCCACCGAGCCGTCGCGTCCCGAGCCGATCAGGGTCATCCTGTCGCCGAGCTTGAGCTTGAGGTTGCGCGCCAGAGTGGCGCCGATCACCACCGAATCCGTGTCGCCGGGCTTGAGATAGCGTCCGGTCTTGATCGTGCCCGACAGCGAGGAGACTTTCATCTCCTTTTCCGGGTCGACGCCGAACATTTCCGCGCCGTAGGAGCGGTCGCCATTGGCGAGAATGACATAGCCGGTGGCGCGCGGCGCCGCCGCCGTCACGCCGTCGAGCTGAACCAGGCTCTTCTCGATGGCGCCGGGATCGGTGATCACCTTGTCGATGCCGGGATCTTCGGCATAGCCCTTGGGCTGGATCTGGGCGAACCCGTCAAGCAGCCTCAGGGCATTGCCCTTCATCGTGTCGTAGACGCCGAACTGGAACGACAGCATGAACACAAGGATCATCGACGCCAGGGTCATGCTCAAAAGCGTCAGCGCCGTGCGCACCGGCTGCCGCCAGAGATTGCGCCACGCCAAGGACAAGAGCATCTTCAGTTCCTCGGGTTCTGCAGATTGGACGTAGTGAAGGTATAGCTGGGCAGAGTGACGTCGAATTGTGCCTTGATCGTGGTGACGCTTGTCCACTGCCCGGATTCATTTGCCGGATGCATGGTGATGACCAGCGGATAGGTGCGCCCACCGATCGAACCGATCTTGTCGACCGTCATGGTTTTGACGACCTTCATGTCCTGGTCGTAGAAGGCTTCCTGAAGGAAGATGCCGTCGCTGCGGACCTTGACTTCCTGCTTGCCCCAGACGACCGGCGCGCCCGGCTTGGGTATGGCCTCGATGGTGTAGACCGTATAGCCGCCGCTTTGCGCGGTGCCGATGATCTTGGATGTGTATTCGGTCAGCAGATCGGTGGTCTTGGAAAGGTCGTTATAGGAGAAGTCCGATCCCATCCAGGCCTGCGTCATGGTGGAACTGGGGATCTTGATCACCTGATTGAGCTTGGGATTGTAGACCCAGGCCTGATTGTTCTTGAGCAGGGTGGCGTTGCCCGCATCCTTGGCCGGCGCGGTGAAACGGACCAGCGACAGGTTGTCTCCCTGCGTCCAGGCTTCCATGGTCGAGGAGCGTTGCCAGCTCGGACGATGAATGAGCATGGTCACCGTCGACTCCGACGATTTGGCCCGCCAGTTGTCGAAGGCGGCGCGCATCAGCGCCTTCGCATCAGCCGCCCATGCCGTCGACAGACTGGCCGTCCATGCCAGAGCGGCGGCCACGGCCACCAGCATCACTTTTTTCGCGCCGCCCTTTGTCGGTGTCGCGTTCCACAAAGACATCATTATCTGTACCTCCGAAGCGCTGTGCCGCTTTGGCCCATTGACCGCCGTGCTTGTAATCCAATAGTTTAAACCCTATGTCTGTACCAGATGGTACACACCGGAGGTCAATACGCCTCTCGCGTGTTAGGGTCAACCCATGAGTCGCAATCGTTTTGAAAATCTCGAACCCGAACGTCAGACCAAGCTCTTCGAATCCGCCACCGAGGAGCTGGCCGAACACGGCTATGACGGCGCTTCGCTCAACCGCATCCTCGAGAAATCGGGGATGAGCAAATCCTCGCTCTATTATTATTTCGATGACAAGGCCGACCTGTTCACCACCATGTTCGAGCGAGCCATGGGCTATCTCATGCGCGAGGTCGGTGGCTTCGATCTGAACGCGCTGACCGCCGAGACCTATTGGTCCGAGATCGAGGCGCTCTATCGGCGCTCCATCGCCCTGATCAATCACAATGATTGGTTCGTCCGGCTCGGCCGGGTCTTCTATCGCGTCCGCAACGGCAAGAAATCGGTGGCGCCGGTCGAACGCTCCTACGCCCTGTTCCTGCGCGTGGCCAATACCGTCATCCAGCGCGGCCAGGAACTCGGTGTGGTCCGCACCGACCTGCCCCACTCGATGATGGTCGACTCCCTCATGGGTCTCGGCGAGGCCCTCGATCACTGGGTGGTCGAGCACTGGGACGAGATGACACCGGAAGAACGGTTCGCGATCGTCAGGGTGCAGATGGCCATGTTCTACCGCCTGTTCGCCAAGGAGGCGGAGGAAGTGCGGGATTAGCGCCCCCCGACCGGCACGACATCGACGCTGTGGGTCGTGGTGTGATCGCCATAGGTGCGCATCACGCCCTTGACCGGGGCGACGTCGAAATAGTCGCGCCCGCGCGCTACCACGATATGGTCCGGCCCGACCGGCACGGCATTGGTCGGATCGTATTCGACCCAGCCCATGTCCGGCCCGCACCAGGCCCTCACCCAGGCATGCATGGCGTCCGCCCCCTTCAGGCGCGGCTGGCCTTCGGGCGGACGCGTCCTGAGAAAGCCGCTGACATAGCCGGCCGGGATGCCGATGCCCCTCAGCGCGGCGATCATGATGTGGGAAAAATCCTGGCAGACGCCGGTGCGGTTGCGGAAGGCCTCGATCATCGGCGTGTCGACCGTCGTCTCGCCCTGGGCATAGCGCAGCTCTTGATGCAGCGCCCGACCCACGGTGATGACGCAGTCGAGCACGCTCATGTCCGGCGCGACGACGGAGCGGGCGAACGCGGTCGTTTCCCCGGCGATCGTCACCCGCGGCGAATTGCCGGTGAAATGATGCGGGGAATCCGGCCCGAGCCCCAGTATGCGCGTCAGCGCCCTGTCGAGCTTCCCGCACCGGACCGAGGTGTCGAAGCGCCCGGTCACGACCTGCCGCTCCACCCGCGCCGTCACGGCGAAACGGATGGCATCGTGGCGGTCGACGAAATTCATCTCCGCCGCGGCATTGCCGAAGAAGTCGCTGAAATGGCTGATCTCGTCGGGCTCCGGAGTCATTTTCAGCCTGGCGATGACGAGCCGCTGTTCGCCACTCAGATCGGCCGGCATCAGCCGCACCACGTGCCGGCTCGATCCTGCCGTATTTTCGTAATCGTATTGCATACTTAGCTCAATATCGTACAGCATCGGCTCCGCTCATGCCAAATAGGCGAGACCAAGTTCGTCCGAAAGCCGGGCAAGCTTTTTGCGGATCCCGATCAGGATTTCGGTCGTCAGGGCATCCGGGGTATTCGCCGCCAGTGCCGCCCGGGTTTCCAGCAGACTGCGTTGCAGCGGCGACAGCTGCCGGTGGAATTCGGTGTGGGGCAGATAGCCCATATGTGCCTCGATTTCGTCGAGCTGATAGATGAGCGCGCGCGGATTGAGCGGATCGAGCGCCAGCAGATCGACAACGGTCTCGCGCCGGCTCGACAGGGCATAGCGCCGCCGGTGCGCGCTGGTGCAGTCGGCGGCTTCCAGAGCGAAATCGAGGCTGCCGTCCGGCGCCTTTTCGTCGCAAAGATCGATCAGCAGACAGCTGAGAAGATGGGCCCGTTCCAGCGCCTTGCCAATCGAGAGAAAGCGCCAGCCGGTGTAGCGGTACATGTTCTCGTGCACCAGACCGGAAAAGCCGGAGATCTTGCGCAGCAGCACCGACATCGCCCGCGCCATGTCGTCGCCCGGCCGCGCCGTCCCGGTCATGCCGGCAACGGTCTTGTCGAGATCGGAAAGGGCGTTCCAGCCATCGACGGAAAACCGGTCCCTGACCCGCGAAGCGGCATAGGTCGCCGATTGCAGCATTGTCGTCAGCCCGGCCGGAAAGCCGTTCTCCGGGCCGGCATCGAGCCGGCCCAGATGCCCGGCCGCGGCCGCGAGCAGGTCCCTGTCGGCGGCGGAAGCCTCGGCCAGGCGCAAATGATAGGCACGCGTGATGCGGACGGCGTTTTCGGCCCGCTCGACATAGCGCCCGAGCCAGAAAAGATTGTCCGCCGCCCGGCTCGGCAGTTCTTCCGGGCTTTGGCGCACCACGCCGTCGGCGCTGGTGGCAAGCATGGTGACCCGGGGCACCGGCCGTTTGCTCACCACCCAGATGTCGGCGGCCGAGCCGCCCTTCTGCATGGCGAGCTCGGCCGATTCACTGCTCCTGCCGATACGCGCCAGCCCGCCCGGCATCACCTGCCAGCCATTGTGCGTCCGCCCGAGGAAGATCCTGAGGCTCATCGGCCGCGGCACCAGCTTGCCGTTCTCGAAGGCCGGCGTCGTCGACAGGGTGATCGCTTCCTGCCCGACCAGACGGTCGCCGTCGCGATCGAGCCAGTCGCTCAAGGATTCGCCACGGGCCGGATCGATCCTGCCGCCGCTGACGGCCATGTCGCCGCGTTCGAACAGCGGCTCGGTGGCGAAGGCGTCGCCGATGGTCATGCGTTCGGCGTTCTGCTTGACATAGTCGCGCTCCCGCTCCTGGCCGCACCACCAGGTGGCGATATTGGGCAGCGTCAGCTTTTCGCCGGTCAGGGCTTCGGCAATGCGCGGCAGGAAGGCGAGAAAGGCGCGTGCCTCGATGACACCCGAGCCCAGGGCGTTGATCATGGTCAGGCCTTGCGCCCTCAAGGCGTCGAGCATGCCGGGGGTGCCGAGCTGCGAAGACTGTTCGAGTTCCAGCGGGTCGACCCAATTGGCATCGAGCCGGCGCCAGAGCACGCCGACCGGCCTGAGCCCGGCGACGGTCCTGACCATCAGTTCGCCGTTCCTGACCGTCAGGTCCTCGCCCTCGAGCAGCATCAGTCCGAGATAGCGGGCGAGATAGGCGTGCTCGTAATAGGTGTCGTTCATCGGGCCGGGGGTGAGCACCGCGATGCGGCGGTCCGCATTGGCCCGCAATCCGTGAAGCGCGTCGCGGAAGGATTTGAAGAAGCCGGCAAGGTGGGGAACGTTGAGTTCGGCATAAAGATCGGAAAAGACCCGTGCCGTGGCGATGCGGTTTTCAAGGGCGAAGCCGGCGCCGGACGGCGCCTGTGCCCGGTCGCCGATCACCCACCAGTCCCCGTTCGGGCCACGGCCGATATCGAAGGCGAGGAAATGCAGGAAATGGCCGCCGCGCGGTTGAACGCCGACCAGCGGCCTCAGCCATTCGCCGTTGGAGGCCACCAGTTCCGGCGGCAGATGGCCCTCGGCGACCAGACGGTTGCCGCCATAAAGATCGGCGACGACACGTTCCAGAAGATCGGCGCGCTCGATGAGCCCGGCCTCGATGCCTGTCCATTCCCCCTCGGCGATCAGGACCGGCATGTGGCTCAGCGGCCAGTCGCGCTCCATCGGCGCGGTCGGGCCGTATTGGCGGAAATAGACACCGGCATCGCGCAGATAGCGGTCGCCGCGCGCCTGCCGCGTCTCCAGTTCCGCGTCCGGGATCGCTGCCAGTGCCGCGATGAAATCCGCCCAGGCCGGGCGCAGTCCGCCGTCCGGCCCGACCAGTTCGTCCGGCACGCCGGGCATGCGGGTGTAGCCGGCAAGGAGCCGGGAAACCGGATCGTCTGGCATCATCATGTCCGGGCGGTCCATGCCATTTTCCCTACAAGCCCGCCTGGCGTCTCAGATCGAGGGTAAGCGGAAATTCCGGATGCGGCGTTTCGCTTTCCGGCACAAAACCGCCGGCCGTGTGGCCATGCGCCTCGAAGCGCGCCAGCCGCCGCGCTTCGGCCTCGTAGCCATTGACCGGGAAGGTCTCGTAGTTGCGCCCGCCCGGATGGGCGACGTGATAGACGCAACCGCCCAGCGGCCGGTTCGACCAGGTGTCGTAGACATCGAAGGTCAGGGGCGCATCGACCTTGAGCATCGGATGCAAGGCCGCTGCCGGCTGCCAGGCCTTGTAGCGTACCGCCCCGACGGCAACGCCATTGGTCCGGGTTGGCGCCAGCGGCACGCGCCGCTGATTGCAGGTGACGATGTAGCGGTCCGGATCGCCGCCGCTCAGCCTGACCTGCAGCCGCTCGACCGAGGAATCGGTATAGCGGACCGTGCCGCCGATGGCGCCGGTCTCGCCGAGCACATGCCAGGGTTCGAGCGCCTGCCTGAGTTCCAGATGCACCCCCTCATGGTCGACCTCGCCGCAATAGGGAAAACGGAATTCCCGCTGCGCCTCGTACCATTCCGGCCTGAGACTGAAACCGTTCCCCTCGAGATCCCGCAGCACTTCCAGAAAGTCCTGCCAGACGAAATGTTCGAGCATGAAGCGATCGTGCAGCGCCGTGCCCCAGCGGGTCAGCGGTCCGGCAATCGGGTTTTGCCAGAAGCGGGCGATGAGGGCGCGCAACAGCACCTGCTGGGCCAGGCTCATGCGCGCATGCGGCGGCATTTCGAAGCCGCGGAATTCGACCAGTCCCAGCCGCCCGGTCGGCCCGTCCGGCGAATAGAGCTTGTCGATGCAGATTTCGGCCCGGTGGGTATTGCCGGTGACGTCGGTCAGCATGTTTCTGAGCAACCGGTCGGGCACCCAGGGCAGAACCGATGCGTCCGCGTTCGGGGCCGGAATCTGGGAAAGGGCGATTTCGAGCTCGTAAAGGCTGTCGTGCCGTGCCTCATCGATACGCGGCGCCTGACTGGTCGGCCCGATGAACAGGCCCGAGAACAGATAGGAAAGCGAGGGATGGCGCTGCCAGAAAAGGATCAGGCTCTTCAGCAGGTCCGGCCGACGCAAAAAGGGCGAGTCCATCGGCGTTTCGCCGCCAACGACGACATGATTGCCGCCGCCCGTGCCGGTATGGCGCCCGTCGATCATGAACTTGTCGGTTCCCAAGCGGCATAGTCGCGCTTCCTCGTAGATCGCTTCGGTCGTCGCGACGCAATCCGACCAGCTCGACGCCGGATGGATGTTGACCTCGATGACGCCGGGGTCCGGCGCCACCCTGATGACGTTGAGACGCGGATCGACGGGCGGCGGATAGCCCTCGACATGAACCTTGAGCCTGAGCTTTTTCGCCGCCGTCTCGGCCGCCGCGATCAGTTCGAGATAGTCTTCGAGATGTTCGACCGGCGGCATGAAGACGCCGAGGCGCCCGCCCCTCAACTCGACCGACAAGGCGGTCCTGACCGCCCCTTCGAGTTCGCCGAGCACCTGCTCGACCCGTTCCTGGCCCGGTTCGGCGGCGGTGAACGACGCCGTCTGCTGCGCCGGATTCTGCAGCGGCACGGTTTCACCTGTTTCGTCTTCGGCAAAATCGTCCGGCAGGTCTCCGCGTGGCACGGTCGGGTCGGCATTGGTGACGTAGGGGTAATGGGTCGGCGGCACATAGGGCAGCGTACCGAGCGGCAGGCGATAGCCGACCGGGCTGTCTCCGGGCACCAGATAGAGATTGCCGCGCCGCGTCTTCCATTTCTCCGACTGCCAGCGATGCGCCGGCCTTGCCCCTGCCTGCCAGCGCTGGATCGGCAGCACGAAGCCCGAGGGTCTGGTCAGGCCGCGAGCAAAGACGGTGGCAATGCGGTGCCGTTCTTCCGGGTCTTCGAGCCTGGAATTTTCCGGCGTGACGTTGTCGGGCAGATTGGCTTCTTTGACGATCCACTCGGCCGGGTCCTCATAGGCCGGCTGCACAAATTCCGGCGCGATGCCGAGCGTGGTCGCAATGGTCTTCAGCAGCACCTCCGCCCTGCCGGCATCGGTCCCGGCTTCGGGGTTTTCGTCGACCGTGTCGTCGGCCCGTTCCTCGGCGATCAGCGTGGCGTCGTACCAGATCGGCCTGCCATCGCGCCGCCAGTAAAGCGAGAAGGTCCAGCGCGGCAGCGATTCCCCCGGATACCATTTGCCCTGGCCGTAATGGAGGAACCCGCCCGGGGCGAAACGATGCCTGAGGCGCCGGATCAGCGTGTCGGCCAGTTGGCGCTTGGTCGGGCCGACGGCAGCGGTGTTCCACTCCTCGGATTCGAAATCGTCGATCGACACGAAAGTCGGCTCGCCGCCCATGGTCAGGCGGACGTCACCCGCTTCGAGCGCTGCATCGACCTTGTGGCCCAGCGCATCGAGTGCCGCCCAGGCCTCGTCCGAAAACGGCTTGGTGATGCGCGGATGCTCGGCGACGCGCGTCACCGACATGTCGAAGGAGAAATCGACCTCGGCGAAACTGGCGGCGCCCGAGATCGGCGCGGCATTGCGGTAATGCGGCGTCGCCGCCAACGGGATGTGGCTTTCCCCGGTCAGCAGGCCCGAAGTCGGGTCGAGCCCGATCCAGCCGGCGCCGGGGACATAGACTTCGGCCCAGGCATGCAGGTCGGTGAAATCGTGATCGGTGCCCGGCGGGCCGTCGAGCGAGACGATATCGGGCTTCAGCTGGATGAGATAGCCGGAAACGAAGCGCGCCGCGAAACCCATATGCCGCAGGACCTGCACCAGCAGCCAGCTCGAATCGCGGCAGGAGCCGGAGCCGACCGAAAGCGTTTCCTCCGGCGTCTGAACCCCCGGCTCCATGCGGATGATATATTTGACCGAATTGGCGATCCTGGCGTTGAGATTGACGATCAGGTCGACCGTCCTCTGCGCACTCCAGTCGAGTCCGTCGAGGAAGGACTGGACCAGCGGCGTCAGCGGCTCGGTGCGCCGGTAGATATCGAGATCGGGGGCGATGTCCTCGTGATAGGCAAAGGGCCAGGTTTCGGCCGAATCCTCGACGAAGAAGTCGAAGGGATTGAACACCGTCATGTCGGCGACCAGATCGACCTCGATCCTCAGTTCCCTGACCGGCTCGGGGAAGACGTAACGGGCCAGCCAGTTGCCGTACAAGTCCTGCTGGTGACTGACGAAATGCGGCTGCGGATTGACCTTCAGCGAATGCGCGATCACCCGCGTCCGGGAATGCGGCGCCGGCCGCAGCCGGATGATCTGCGGCCCGAGCGTGACGGGACGGTCATAGCGGTAATGGGTGAGATGGTGGATGGCTGCCTTGATCGACATGAAAAGTCCAGGCTGGGAGGGTGCCCAAAGGTCACACAAAAACCGGGACTGCACAATCCGCCGGCACGAGCATCCGGCCTGCGCCGCAGGGCGTCCCTATTCCGGCGCGACGGAATGCGGCGTCCGCCGTCGCGGCCGGGCCGCGACGAAATCGGCATAGGCGCCCGAACGAGCCGCCGACACCACCGCTTCGAGATCGGCGAGCGGGGTCCCGGACAGATCGACCCGGCAATCGAAATCGGCATAGGCCTCGTGCGAGCAGACAATCAGCGCCGCCGACCTTGTGCCGCGCCGGTCGCCGCCCGCCGTCTCACCGGCCGTCATGGCGGCCAGCAAACGATCGACCAACGGTCCCGAGCTCTCGGCGAAGCCGGCGGCGATGGCGGCGACCACGCCGTCATTGGCCAGCATGTTGCCGGCAACGGCGAAATGCTCGCCAAGAATGAGCCCGGCCGACGCGATGGCCTCGGCGCCGGTAAGGCCGGCCGGCTGACCGGTGGCGCCGATAGCGATCAACTGGCGGGTCGCGCGCCCGGGATCGGCTCCGGTCAGCCGCGGCACCAGTTCGGCAGCCGGCACGCCCTCGCCCAGCAGCGCCAGTCCGTCAATGCCGAAATAGGGATTGGTGTCGCCCTGGGTGGCGATGGCGCCGACACCGCTTGCCGCATGCGGCACCAGCGCGCCGACGCAAGGGCCTCCGGTCGCGGTGGCGACGCCGAAGGCACCGGTCTTGGGGTCGCGGGCAACGATCGAAAAGGTCATGAAGCTCTTGATGACCCAAACCTATCTACAAGTCAATTTATACGTATAAATTAGTTGCAAGGCAAATTTATGCTGATAAATTAACCAATGGTCGGCCGCCGTAACCGGTGCAACGTCTCCGGGGGCGGCCGCGCACAAATGTGCCCCAACGGAGGTAGTCATGCTGAATATCAACAAGGGGATCGCGGCGCTCGCCCTCGCGGCGACCCTGGCGGCGGGTCTGGCGCTGCCTGCGTCCGCGCAAACCCCACCAAACGTTCTGGTCGTCGGCCAGATCGCCGAGCCGAACTCGCTCGATCCGGCGATCGATACGGCGGTCAACGACTTCCGCATTCTGGTCAATGTCTATGACGGACTGGTGCGCTACAAGCCCGGCACGCTCGAGGTCGAGCCGGCCCTGGCGGAAAGCTGGTCCATTTCGGACGACGGCACCGAATACACTTTCAAGCTTCGTCCCGGCGTCAAATTTCATGACGGCACGCCGTTCAACGCCGAGGCGGTCAAGTTCAATTTCGACCGCATGCTCAAGGATGACGGCCCCTATCACGATACCGGGCCCTTCCCGCTTTCGTTCTTCTTCTCTTCGGTCGCCGAAACCACGGTGGTCGACGATCTGACCGTCAAGTTCACCCTCAACGAGCCTTATGCGCCGTTCCTTAGCAACCTCGCCTACCCGACCGGCCTTCTGGTCTCGCCGACGGCCGTTGCCAAATACGGCAAGGACTATGGCCGGCACCCGTCCGGCACCGGTCCGTTCGTGTTCAAGGAATGGCAGTCCAACACCCGCGTCGTCGTCGAGCGCAATCCCGACTACTGGGACGGCGCCCCGCCGCTTCAGGCGGTGATCTACCGCCCGATCACCGACGCCAATACCCGTGTCGCCGAGATGCTGTCGGGCGGGGTCGACCTGATGGTCGAGGTGCCCCCCGACAATGTCGCGACCTTCAGGAACGATCCGAACTTCAAGGTCTACGAGCAGGCCGGCCCGCATCTGTGGTTCCTCATCCTCAATGCCAAGGACGGTCCGTTCGCCAACAAGCTGATGCGTCAGGCGGTCAATTATGCCGTCAACAAGCAAGCGCTGGTCGACAACGTGCTGCAGGGCACCGCGACCGTTGCCGCCGGCCCGATTCCACCAGCTTTCAACTGGGCTTACGACGACAAGCTCAAGCCCTATCCCTATGATCCGGAAAAAGCCAGGGAGCTGATCAAGCAGGCCGGCATGGAAGGCGCCGAACTGACCTTCTACGTCACCGATGGCGGTTCGGGCATGCTGGATCCGGTGCCGATGGGCACGGCCATCCAGGCCGATCTCGAGGCGGTCGGATTGAAGGTCAAGATCGAGACCTATGAGTGGAATACCTTCCTGGGCAAGGTGAATCCGGGCCTGGACAACAACGGCACCCATGTCGACATGGCCGAAATGGCCTGGATGACCAATGATCCGGACACCCTGCCCTTCCTGGCGCTGAGGACCGGGGCCTGGCCGGACAAGGGTGGCTTCAATTCGGGTTATTATTCCAACCCGAAGGTCGACGAACTGCTGGAAAAGGCCCGCACCTCGACCGATCAGGCCGAGCGCGCCAGGCTCTACAAGCAGATGCAGGAAATCGTCCATGACGACGCGCCCTGGCTGTTCGTGGCGAACTGGAAGCAGAATGCCGTCTCGACCGCCAAGGTGGAAAATTTCGCGCTGCAGCCCTCCTTCCTTCTGGAACTGGGCAAGGTCGCCAAGCCGAACTGACCTCCTGCCGAGACCGAAGCCGGGACGGGCAACCGCCCCGGCATTTTCTTCTCTGCAGTGATTGGCAACTTCGGCCGTTCACTGCAAACGCACCCTTCGTCATCGCGAGGCGCATGGCGCCGTGGCGATCCAAAGGCGACGATCGCGGACAAGGCTGACTCCGGATTGCTTCGTCGCTGCGCTTCTCGCAATGACGGGCCGCGTGTTTTGGTGCTGCCTCGCGCGCCACCGGATTCCGGCCTGCGCCGGAATGACCATGGTGCTTTTGGCAAGACACCGCCACTATCGCACCATCATCCCGGCGAAGGCCGGGGTCCAGAAGCCGCCTGCAAGGATTGGGCAAGGGACGACAGATGACCGGCTACATCCTCAAGCGCCTCCTGGCCGCCATTCCCGTGCTGATCGGTCTTTCGGTCATCGTCTTTCTGATCATGGCGCTCATTCCCGGCGACCCGGCGACGGCCATTCTCGGCGCCTTCGCCACCAAGGAAAACATCGCCAGGATCAATGCCCAGCTCGGCCTCGACAAGCCGCTCTGGGAGCAATACTTCATCTGGGTCGGCAATCTCCTTCACGGCGATTTCGGCCGCTCCTACATCCTCAACCGCCCGGTTCTTGACGAAGTGCTCGAACGCTTCGGGGCAACGCTCATTCTTGCCGGCACCTCGCTCGTCGTCTGTTCGATCCTCGGGCTATTGGCCGGCATCGTCTCGGCTGTCCGCCAGTTCACCTGGACCGACCGCATCGTCACCTTCTTCGTTTTGATCGGCATTTCCATGCCGAGCTTCTTTCTCGGCCTCTTGCTCATCCTGATCTTTGCCGTGCATTGGCGGCTGCTGCCGGCCTCGGGCATGATCGCCGTGTATGGCGGCGGCGATTTCTGGGACGTCGCCCGACACCTGATCCTGCCGGCGACGACACTTTCGGTCGTCGCGACCGGCGTCATCGCCCGTCTCACGCGTACCGCCATGCTGGAAGTCCTCAGGCAGGACTATGTCCGCACCGCCCGCGCCAAGGGTCTCGACGAACGGGCGGTCATCTACAAGCACGCCTTCAAGTCGGCCCTCGTTTCGGTCGTGCCGGTCATCGGCATTCAGGCCGGGTTCGTGCTCGGCGGCGCCGTCTATATCGAGACCGTGTTCCAGTGGCCGGGCATCGGGGCGATGCTGGTCAAGGCCATCTCGACCCGCGACATCCTCTTGGTCCAGGGCGGCGTGCTGGTCGTCGCGTCGAGCTACGTGCTGTTCAACCTCGCCGCCGACGTCGTCCAGTCCCTGCTCGATCCGAGGCTGAAGACATGAGCTCCGAAGCCGCAATCGAGGTCCTGCACGCCCAGGGCTGGGACAAAAGGCCCAATGCCTGGCAACTGCTGATGAACAACCGGCTGGCGGCGATCGGCTTCTGGGTGCTGGTGGTCGTCATTCTCGTCGCTGCGCTGGCACCGGTGCTGCCGCTCAGGAACCCGGATGCGACCGAGCTCGCCAACCGGTTGAAGCCGATCTTGAGCCCCGACCATCTGCTCGGCACCGACCCTTTGGGCCGCGACGTCCTTTCCCGCCTCGTCTGGGGCACCCAGGTTTCGCTGATGGTCGGCTTTTCGGCCTCGCTCGTGGCCGCCCTTTTCGGCGCGCTGATCGGGCTGGTCGCCGGCTATGCCGGCGGCCGCGCCGACAACCTGATGATGCGCGGCATCGACATGGTCATGGCCTTTCCCTACATCCT
>CAZKTH010000044.1:0-1440 GCA_964555575.1 uncultured Devosiaceae bacterium
TGCCGAAATTGATCGCCTTGGCGCGGCGGCGGACCTCGGGCGGCATGCCCTCGACGGGCACGCCGAACATCTCCGAGGCGGTCATGGCGTGGATGTCCAGGCCCTCGGCGAAGGCCTGTTTCAGCGCCGCGATGTCGGCGATGTGGGCGAGGACGCGCAACTCGATCTGCGAATAGTCGGCCGAAATCAGCGCCATGCCCGGCGCGGCGACGAAAGCGGTGCGGATCTTGCGGCCGTCCTCGGTGCGCACCGGGATGTTCTGCAGGTTCGGGTCGGACGAGGAAAGCCGCCCGGTCAGCACCGCCGCCTGATGGTAGGAGGTGTGGACGCGACCAGTGCGCGGGTTGATGTAGGTCGGCAGGGCGTCCGAATAGGTCGATTTCAATTTGGTGACGCCGCGCCAGTCGAGAATGGTCTGGGCCAGCGGCACGCCCTTTGCGGCGAGATCGTCGAGGACCGAGGCGCCGGTCGCCCACTGGCCGGACTTGGTCCTGGTGCCGCCTTCGAGGCCGAGCTTGCCGAAAAGGATGTCGCCCAATTGCTTGGGCGAGCCGAGATTGAACTTCTCGTCGGCGAGGCGTTGGGCTTCCTCCTCGAGAGCGGCGGCGCGCTGGGCGAAATCGCCGGAGAGACGGGCAAGGATCTGGCGGTCGACCGAGATGCCGCGCGCTTCCATGCGGGCGAGGACCGGGGCGAGCGGGCGTTCGAGGGTTTCGTAAAGCGTCGTGGCGCTTTCGGCGACGAGGCGGGGCTTGAGGACGTGCCATAAACGAAGGGTGACGTCGGCGTCCTCGGCGGCGTATTTCGTTGCCTCGGCGATATCGATCTCGGCGAAATTCTTTTGCGCCTTGCCGGTGCCGGCAACGTCCTTGAAGGCGATTGGGGTATGGCCGAGCCATTCCCTGGAAAGCTCGTCCATGCCGTTGCCGCGGGCGCCGTCGAGGGCATAGGCCATCAGCATGGTGTCATCGATCGGAAAAAGATCGATGCCGTAGCGGCTCAAAATCCCCATATCGTATTTGGCGTTCTGCAAAATCTTGAGGATCGACCGGTCGGTGAGGACGGGCTTCAACGCGGCGACGACCTCGGCGAGCGGCAATTGCCCTTCGGCCGGGCCGCCATCGCCCAAAAGGTCTTCGGCGCCCTTGGTGTGGCCGACCGGGATGTAGCAGCCGTTTCCGGGTTCGGTACTGAGGCAGATGCCGACGAGGTCGGCCTGCTGGTTGTCGAGGCCGGTGGTTTCGGTGTCGACGGCGACGAGGCCCTTGTCGATGATGGCGTCGATCCAGCGCTGCAGCGCCGCCCTGTCGCGCACCGTCTCGTAGGCGGCGTAGTCGATCTTGAGGGCACGGATGCGGGTCGCCTCGGCCTCGGCGAAGGCGGCGGGCCTGTCGCCGGACGCGCCGGCAACGCCGTGATCGGCGACCGGCTCGGCGGCGG
>CAZKTH010000044.1:1450-15386 GCA_964555575.1 uncultured Devosiaceae bacterium
GCACCCATGCGGGCGCGAAGGTCGGGATCGGCCTCCCAGGCCTCCGGGTCGGCGTCGATGAGGCCGCCGATGCGGCGGGCGAAGGAGCTGAATTCCAGCGCCTTCAGGAACGGGAAGAGCCTGGCCGGCTCGAAGGGCTGGCGGGCGAAATCCTCGAGCGGAGTTTCAACTGGCACGTCGCGCCTGAGGGTGACGAGCCGGTGCGAGACGCGGGCCAGTTCGGCATTGTCGATGAGGGATTGCCGGCGCTTGGGCTGCTTGATTTCCCCGGCACGGCCGAGCAGGGTTTCGAGATCGCCAAATTCGGCGATGAGCTGGGCGGCGGTCTTGACCCCGATGCCGGGCACACCGGGAACGTTGTCGACGCTGTCGCCGGCCAGGGACTGGACCTCGACCACCTTGTCGGGCGGGACGCCGAATTTCTCGACGACCTCCTCCGAGCCGATCCAGCGGTTCTTCAGGGTGTCGAGCATGCGGACATGATCGTCGTCGACCAGCTGCATCAGGTCCTTGTCGGAGGAAACGATGGTCACCTTGCCGCCCTTGCCGCGGGCCTGTTCGGCATAGGTGGCAATGAGGTCGTCGGCCTCGAAGCCCTCCTGCTCGACGGCGGCGATCGAAAAGGCGCGGGTCGCGGCCCGCGTCAGGGGGAACTGCGGCACCAGGTCCTCGGGCGCCGGCGGCCGGTGCGCCTTGTAATCGGGATAGATGTCGTTGCGGAAGCTCCTGCCGGAATAATCGAAGATCACCGCCATGTGGGTCGGTGCGTCGGCGCCCTTCATGTCCTCGGTCAGCTTGAACAGCATCGAGCAGAAACCGGAGACGGCGCCGACCGGCAGCCCGTCCGACTTGCGCGTCAGCGGCGGCAGGGCGTGATAGGCCCTGAAGATGTAGGTCGACCCGTCGACGAGGATGAGATGCATGAGGACTCCGCCGGCATTGGAGCGTGTCCGGCAAAAGCGGGAACCGGTTTACGGTTCGGACACGCGACCACTTGATGGGTTGGACCATGCGTCTTGTCTCAGGCAAAGCGAATAATGGTCCAGCGTGCGGCGCAGTCTAGAGCATCGGGCCGAAGACAGGGAACCGGTTTTCGACCGGAATCGCGCCTTCGGCCGCTCCGCGCTCCACCGGGGGCGGGCACACCGGGAAACCGGTCCGATAAATTATGACAATCAATTGAAAATACTATTTATTTACGGCCTCTGCGATATTGAGGGTGCATTACCTGAAGTCATAAAGCCTATAAGCCACTCCGGAATTATGCCGGCTGCATGCCGGCGACAGGGACAAGCCCATGTTCTCAAGTTCGATTGCACTCATTTCAACGCAGGACAAAAACTGGTTCTCGCATATGCGCGCCCTGATGCGGCAGGCCGGCTTCAAGGAAACGCGGCCCTTTCCCAAAAGCCCTGCCATCCTGACGCAGTTCCGCCACGGCCCCCTGCCCTTCGTCTTCATCGATTCCGGCATCGCGCCTGCCGACATCAAGCGGTCCTTTGCCGCCGTGCGCGCCCATGCCGATGTCAACATCCGCTTCCTGCCGATCGTGGTCCTGACCGAAAGCCGCGATGCCAACTCAATCCTTCGGTTCATCGAACTCGGATGCGACGACATCGTCACCATGCCGCTGACGGCGGCATCGCTGATCGAGCGGCTCAAACGCCAGGTCGGCAGCCCCAGGGACTATTTCCAGACCGACACCTATTTCGGTCCGGACCGGCGTCAGCACGATTTCAGCCATTCCAAGACCCACGAGGACCGCGGCAAGGGCGATCACTTCTTCCGGCACTTTTCGATCCAGCGCCACCTCCAGCACGGAATCTCGATCATCGATACCGCCGTGCACTATCCCAACTCCGAACAGGTGATCCTGCCGGTGTAGGCGGCGTTTCTGCCCAGGCAAGACAGGCCCCAAGCGCGCGCCGACGCAGGCCGGGAGCCGGCGTCGGCGGACCGATGCCTCAGAGATTGAAGCTGAAGTTCTGGGAAAAGATCCGTATCATGGCCGGCGCCATGATGACGATGAACAGCACCGGCAGGAAGAAAAGGATCAGCGGCACGGTCAGCTTTGGCGGCAGGGCGGCGGCCTTCTTCTCGGCCTCCATCATGCGCTGTTCGCGGCCTTCCTCGGCCATGATCCTCAAGGACTGGCCGACCGAGGTGCCGTAGCGTTCGGCCTGGATCAGCGCCGTCATCACCGACCTGACCCCGTCGAGTCCGGTACGCTTGCCGAGATTGTCATAGGCGCGCGTCCGGTCTTCCAGAAAGCTCAGTTCGGCCGTGGTCAGGGCCAGTTCCTCGCCCAGCGCCGCGCTCTGGATGCCCATTTCCTTGCCGACGCGCTTGAAGGCGTGCTCGACCGACATGCCGGCTTCGACGCAGAGCAGAAGCAAGTCGAGACAGTCCGGCCAGGCGCGACGGATCGATTGCTGGCGTTTCTGGATGCGGTTCCTGAGCAGCAGGGGCGGCAGGTAGGAGCCGAGCACGCCGACGCCGACGGAATAGACGACGTTGAGATAGAGCGGCCTGTCGCCGGGCACGAGAACCGCGAGATAAAGAAGCGCCGCGAGCAGCAAGATCAGAGGCGACACGAATCGCAAGAAGACATAGGTCGTCAGCGGTCCCTGACCGCGATAGCCGGCCTGCATCAGCAGGGCCTGGGTCTTTTCGTCGGCAAAGGCCTTCTGCAGATTGAAGCGCTGCACGATGCTGGAGACGAAGGCCTTGGCCTCGTGGCCGCCGCGGATCGAGTTCCTCGAGTCCTCCTCGCCGCGCAGCCGCGCCATTTCCTGGTTTCTGAGCTTCTCGCGTTCGAGGGCGACGCGCTTGATGCGCTGCCTTGTGTCGGAGCGATCGAAGAACTGGGAGCCGAAGGTGAAAACCACGGCACCGGCCGCGATCGCCGCAAAGACGGCAATGAGAAATTGCGGATTGGTGAGTGTTTTGACCCAGTCCATCGCGTCTCTCCTAAATCTCGAACTGGACCATGCGGTTCATCACGAAGATGCCAGTCATCATCAGCAGGGCGGCGATGCCGAGCCAGATCATGCCGATCGGGGTACTGATCAGCGTGTTGAGATAGCCGGGCCTGACAATCGAGACGAGCGAAGCGACCACGAAGGGCAGGGAGCCGATGATCATCGCCGAAGCCTTGGCTTCCGACGACATCGCCTTGACCTTGGCCTGCATCTTCTTGCGGTTTCTCAGCACGTGGGAAAGATTTGTCAGCGCCTCGGAAAGGTTGCCGCCGGCCTGCTGCTGCACGGTGATGACGACGACGAAGAAATTGACCTCCGCGGTCGGCACCCGCTCGTAAAGGATCTGGATGGCTTCGGTCATGGATTTGCCGAAGCTCTGCTGGTCGAGCACCCGGCCGAATTCGGACCGGACCGGTTCCTTGATTTCCTTGGCAACGATCCTGATCGAATCGTTGAGCGGCAGGCCTGACTTGACGCCGCGGACGATGGCCTCGACGGCGTTGGGCAGTTCGTTGAGGAACTTGGACTGAAAGCGCTTGCGCTTGTGCGACAGGTAGAATTTGGGCAGCACATAGCCCGCCGCCAAACCGAAGACGAAGGCGAACAGCGCCGGTACGTCGAGAATCCAGGAGACGACCGCGACCGATATGCCCAGGATGACGGAATTCCGGATAAAGGCGGCCCTGGAGATCTTCATGCCGGCCTGGAAGATCAGCATCTCCAGCGTCGGGCGCGGCTTTTTCTGCGCCAGCTGGGCGCTTTGTGCCTTCAGGGCCTGCTGCAGGGATTTGCGGCGCTGATCGCGCTGGCGGTCGGCCTGCATGTTCTGGCGGGCGGCCTGGTAGTTGCCCTTGAGCGCCTTGCGGCGCTTGTCGGCACGGTTGTCGCCGGTCAGGGCCGGCAAGAAGGAGAAGATCACGGCCAGAAGGCTGATGCCGACCAGGGAGACGAGGATGATCGGTGTCATGCGCGCCTTCCCCGATGCTGCATGACCTGCTCCGAAAACCGGTGTCCACTTTTCTGGGTCATGCTTTAGCTCGCCAACATTTCCTGGTGCTCGATATTGGAAGACTCGAGCGCCTGAACGAGATTGGCCTCCTCGCCGAAATAGCGGGCCCGCTCAGCGAATTGCGGCTTGGTGATGCCGGTCGAGTGATGGCGGCCCTGAAGGTTGCCGGCGCCGTCCTCGCCGAGGATGTCGTAAAGGAAGATGTCCTGGGTGACGATGACGTCGCCTTCCATGC
This sequence comes from uncultured Devosiaceae bacterium, assembly GCA_964555575.1. Taxonomy (GTDB): domain Bacteria; phylum Pseudomonadota; class Alphaproteobacteria; order Rhizobiales; family Devosiaceae; genus JAHJQZ01. The sequence continues at coordinate 5,676 of CAZKTH010000044.1, forward strand.
CGAGCACCTCGGTGACATGGGTGATGCGGCGGGAGCCGTCGCGCAGGCGAGCCGCCTGGACAACGACGTCGATGGAGGAAACGATCATCTCGCGGATGGTGCGCGAGGGCAGCGAATAGCCGCCCATGGTGATCATGGATTCAAGACGGGAGAGCGCCTCGCGCGGCGAGTTGGCGTGCAGCGTCCCCATCGAGCCGTCATGGCCGGTGTTCATGGCCTGCAACAAATCGAACGCCTCGGGTCCGCGGACTTCGCCGACGATGATGCGTTCGGGCCGCATACGCAGGCAGTTTTTCACAAGATCGCGCATGGTGATCTCGCCCTCGCCCTCGAGATTGGGCGGACGGGTTTCCAGACGCACCACGTGCGGCTGCTGCAATTGCAGTTCCGCCGAGTCCTCGCAGGTGATGACGCGCTCGTCGCGGTCGATGAAACCGGTGAGGCAGTTCAGCAAGGTCGTCTTGCCCGAACCGGTGCCGCCGGAGATCAGCACATTGGCGCGGACGCGCCCGAGAATGCGCAGCACCTCGGCGCCGTCGGGCGAGATCGAACCGAACTTGACCAGCTGCTGGAGGGTCAGCTTGTCCTTCTTGAACTTGCGGATGGTCAGGGCGGCGCCGTCGATGGCCAGCGGCGGGGCGATGACGTTGACGCGGGAACCGTCGGGCAGGCGCGCGTCGCAGATCGGGGAGGATTCATCGACGCGGCGGCCAACCTGGGAAACGATGCGCTGGCATACGTTCATCAGGTGGCTGTCGTCGCGGAAGCGGACATTGGTCAGCTTCACCCGGCCGTTGACTTCGATGTAGCACTTCTGGGAGCCGTTCACCATGATGTCGGCGATGTCGTCGCGGGCCAGAAGCGGCTCGAGCGGGCCGTAGCCGAGCACGTCGTTGCAGATGTCCTCGAGCAGGTCCTCCTGCTCGGAGATCGACATGACGATCGATTTGAGCCCGATGATCTCGGCGACGATGTCGCGGATTTCCTCGCGGGCCGAATCGACATCCATGGTGGCGAGCTGGGAAAGATCGATGGAATCTATGAGGGCCGAGAAGATCGTCGACTTGGTATGGAAGTAGTTGTCGGCACGTGACGGATTCTGCGTCCCGACGACGTCAAGGACTTCCTCGGTACGGGGACGGGACGTGCCCGGCTCGCCCTGGCGGTCAGGTTTCGCCACCTGACGTGCCGGCTCGGAGGACTGTGGCGGACGCGGCGCAGCGGGCGTCGGGGCCGGATTCGGTGCCCCGCCGGTATTGCCGCCAAAACTCGTACGCTTGCCGAACATTTTCAGACGCCTTTACTCAACGCGAAATCCGCCATCGCCGTCAGCCGATCTTGAGGAATTTCGAAAGCCCTGCCGGCAGCTTGAGCGCGCCGGAGCGGCCGGGACTCTCGCCATTGGAGCGGCCGATCACATGCTGGCCGATCTGTCTGAAGACCTCGTTGGCGCGATGGGTGGTCGACACCTCGGCCAGCATCTGCCCATTGTTGGCGGCGGTGCCGAAGGTGCCGGGATCGAAGGGGATCTGGCCGATCAGCCGGCACTCGATCGAGGAGGCGAATTCGGCGGCGGCGATCTCCGGACGCTTGGGAACGCCGGCCTTGTTGACCACCAGGCACGGTTCGGACTCGGCCGGCCGCAGGCTCTTGATGGTATCGGCGAGATTCTTGGCGTTCCTGAGATTGGCCAGGTCCGGCTCGGCGACGATGACGATCTCGTCGATGGCCGAAAGCGTGTAGCGCACCCAGGAATTCCAGGCATGCGGAATGTCGAGGACGACGATCGGCATGGTCTTCTGGCACATCTCGATGATCTGCTCGAACGCGCGCTCGTCGAAATCATAGGTGCGGTCGAGCACGCCCGGCGCGGCCAGCAGGCTGATATGGGCCGCCGCCTTGGCCATCAGCCGGTCGAGCATGACCTGATCGACATTCTCGCCGCCATAGACGGCATCGCCGATGCCGTGCGGCGGGTCCTGGTTGAAATTGAGGCCGGCGGTGCCGAAGGGCAGGTCCATGTCGACCACGAGCACGTTCTGGCGGGTCGATTGCGAGAGGGCCCAGGCGACGTTGTGGGCGACGGTCGAACCCCCCGCGCCGCCCTTGGCCGAAACGAACCCGATCGTGCGCCCGATCGGGGCGGCGCCGTCGGAGGCGAACAGCTCGGTGATCGAATCGACCACCACCTGCGGCGTCGCCGGCAGGATGATGTATTCGGAGACGCCGAAACGGATGAGCTCGCGGTAAAGCGTGATGTCGTTGGCCTGGCCGAGAACGATGACGCGGGTGGCGGCATCGCAGACATCGGAGAGCCGTTCGAGATCCTTGAGCAGGGTCGAGGTGTCCTGGGCCGCCTCGATGATGATGAGGTTCGGCGTGGGATTGGCGCGATAGGTCTCGATCGCGCCTTCGACGCCGCCATTGTGGGTTGTGAGCGCCACCTTGGCCATGCGCCGGTCGTGTACGGCCAGCTCCACCATCTGGGCGGTCTGCGAATGCAGGCAGAAGGCCTGAATGGTGATACGCGGCAAAAGCCGCGCGCCGGGAGTGATCTCGGCCTGGCGCTCGCCCTTTTTGCCCGTGTCCTGCTCGTTGTCCATCACACCCTACTCCCGAAACGTCTAGTCGAGCACGAAGCCCACATGGCCCTGATAATTGCCGTTGTCGCCACTATCGCTACCGCCGACTCCGTAAAGGCTTTCCATACGTCCAAGGAAAATTGCTTCTGCATCACTGGCAAAAGTCATGTGATCGGTCGGCAGATCGACCGGACCGCCGGGGCGGGCCAGAACCGGGGTAACCAGAATCATCAGTTCGGTCTCGGAGTGGATGAAGTCGCGTGAACGGAACAGCGCCCCCAGGATCGGCAGCTTGTCCAGACCGGGCAGCGAATTGAACTGCTGGCGGATCTGATCCTGGATGATACCGGCAATGGCCAGGGTGGCGCCGGACATCAGCTCGACCGAGGTCTTGGCACTGCGGTTCCTGGTCCCCGGGATGGTGACGCCGGAAACGGTGAAGCCGCCATCGGTCGTTGGTTCGGAGACCGAGGTCTCGACGGTCAGCGAGATGATGCCGTTGGACTTGACGATCGGCGTGAACTTCAGCTTGACGCCGAACTGCTTGAAGGTGAACGAGACGGTGCCGTTGTCGATGCCGGAAGGCACCGGATATTCGCCGCCGGCGAGAAATTCGGCTTCCTGGCCGGAAAGGGCCGTGAGGGTCGGCTCGGCCAGGGTGCGCATGGCGCCGCGGCGTTCGAGCGCCTTGATGGTGGCATCGAGCGAGAAGGTGCCGACGCCGAATTTGACGTTGCCGGTTCCCGAGGTAAGCACGTTCGAGGCGCCACTGAGGCCGGGATTGTTGATCAGCGAGGTCGATAGCCCGCCGATGCTGGCCGAGGCAGTCAGATTGATGCCGAGCTCCTTGACGGTCTCGCGCGACACTTCGGCGACGGTGACCTTCAGGGCCACCTGCTGGGCGCCGCCGATGGTGATCAGATTGGCGACATTGACGTCGCCGCCGGCATATTGGCCGGCCACCGCCACCGCCTTGTCGACGTCGTCGGCCGACTGGGCCCAGCCGGAAAGGACGATGCGCGGCCCGCTGGCGGTGGTCATGGTCTCGACCTTGATGCGCGAACCGGGCAGGAGCCGCGCCAGCATGGTGGCCAGAGCCGAGGAATCCTGGGTGACGATGACCTCGAGCACCGAAATGCGGGCGCCGGTCTTGTCGAGGAAGAAGATGTTGGTCTCACCGATGGCGATGCCCTGGATGATGGCGCGCTGCTTGGAACGCATCACGGCGCCGGCGAGGTCGGGATTGGAGACGATCACTTCCGAAGCGGGCACCGGCAGGTCGACGATCAGCGATTTGTTGAGGCCGATCTCGATATGCTGGGTGGCGCCGATCGCCGATTTGGAGATCTGCAGATGGCTTGCGGTCGCGGCCGCGGCCGGCAGAACGGGAGCAAGCGCGAAGGCGATGATCAGGACAAGTCTTGCGCCAAGTGCAACGAACCGGTTTTTCATGTCTTTCCTCATCGCTACTGCACGGCGTCGGGTGCGACTTCATTGCCGCTTCCGGCCGATGCCACCGGGCTGACTACGGTTGATTCGCCGGCGGAGGTCGGAATGACGGAGGTCTGCTTGCCATAGCGCACCAGCTTGACGGTCTGGCTGTCCCGGTTGTCCTCGCCCAGCCGGGTCGGTCCGTTGAAATCGGTGATCGATCTGAGGACCAGCGAAAGATGACCCTGCGAAATGGCCGTCACGACATATTCGGCCTGCATCGGGTCCACTTCGACGGTGGCGATCGTTTCCTTCTTGAAGATTTCCGCCTTCGGATCCTGTCCGGGGTTGTTGTCGGCGCCGGAAGTGCTGCCGCGCTCCCCGAGACGCTCGCCGATGGCGAGAACCTTGACGTTTTCGATGACGGTATGGGTCTGCAGGCCGGTCTCGGCGGGCAGCGTCTGGACGATGTCGACCCTGTCGTTCGGGACGATGAAGCCGCCGGCGCTCGATTCGGCATTGACCGGCAGCGAGATGGCCCGCATGCCCTTGGCCAGCACGGCGCTGAGATAGCCCTGGTCGGCATGGACGAGCTTGGATTCAAGCACCGGCTCGCCGGGGAAGATCTCGAAACGCGCCACCGTTCCGGTCAACTGCTCGGGAGCGTCGGGAACGGTTGAAATGGTGATGTATTCCGGCCTGACGGCGCTTTCGGGCCAGTCCTGCCACTGTACTACCTGCGGTGTCAGGCGCTGGCCGACGCCGATATCCTTGGCGGCTACCAGAATCCGGGTCTTGGGCGCGTCGATCTCGACCACCTGCTGCACGGTCTGCGGCACCGAGCCGTTACGTGTCGCCAGATAGGCCGCAAGGCCGGCGGCCAGAACGGCAATCACCAATAGGACAATGCGGGTCGGTTTCATCACCACTCTCCAGGCGCGGGCAACTACCGCTTTCCCGCGCCGTGTCGAGTTTGGCGATAAAGGGTCAAGTTTTGGTTAACTGGAGGTTTTTGACTATAGTAAACAACAAATTGCATCTATCGCTTCGCGCCCGGTGCAAACGGGGTTCGTCTCAGACGGCAAAAGCCTTGAAAATGAAGCTGTTAGCATAAAGCAGCATGGCGGCCGCGGCGAGCGCGATGCCGTAGGGAACGCCTGTCCCGGAATTGTGCAGCCTGTCGACCCAGCCAACCCCGATCAGCGCGGCCGGCAGCGGCCAGCGCCGCACCGCGAGGATGAAAAGCGTCAGGGCGCCGCCGAACAGCGCCGAATAGACGGCATAAGGCAGCAAAAGCGTCCAGCCGAGCCACAGCGAGGTAATCGCGGCGAATTTGGCGTCGCCGCCGCCGATCCAGCCAAAGGCAAAGAAGGCAAAGGCCACGACAAAGACGATGCCGCCAGCGGCGAGGTGCCCGTAAAGCATGTCGAGCGGCATGCCCGAAAGCGGCGCCAGAACCGCGAAACCGGCGAGCAGGGCAAGCACCAGCCGGTTGGTGATGCGCATGGTCAGCAGATCGGAGGCCGCCGCCCAGGCCATGATCGCGGGAAAGAACAGAAGGGCAAGCATATGCATCGGATCGGAGCTACCTTGCGCAGACAATGCCGCCTCGCCGCGCGACGCGCGGCAGACGCAGAAAGGGTGGCGGGCTTTGATTAAAAAAGCTCAAAGAAAAAGGGGGCATTCGCCCCCCTTTTCCGGTCCGCCTAAGCGGTTCCGATTAGCTCTGCGGAACCGTGGTGTTCTGCAGCCTGGTACCGATGCCATTGAACAGGGTACCGAGGCCTTCGCCAACGGTCGAGGCGGCGGCGATGATGCCGACGCTGATAAGGGCGGCGATAAGGCCATACTCGATGGCGGTGGCGCCTGACTCATCGGTCAGAAAACGAGAGAAGGTATTCATTACAAGCTCCTGGCTCCACGTCACATCTGTGACAGCACAGTTCGACACGTCACATATCGAACTTCGACGGACCCTACGCGTGAAGATTTGCCATTGTCTTAATCGCATAGGTCGCATTCGACTGGTTATGGGGCATTTTTTCCATTCGCTTCAATGGGTTACCGGACTGTTACCACAGGCGGACGCGATCTCTTCCGGGTGGTGGCTTCGGGCGCGGTTCCTGCGTCGCACCGACGGGCGAAAACGGCCAACCCACGGACAGGACGTCTTTTTTCTGGCCGCTGCCGGTGCTGCCCGGCCGACGGGCTTCAGGCCCGGGAACGGCGGCGCCCCGGCCCCGATTGCGGCAAATGCGAGCACAGGAGGAGATGATTTGCCAATTGTTCACCATTCTCTCCGAAACTGGCGGAACATGGAGTCGAGTTGGGTGTTTTGGCCATGCCGGCATTTTTCAAGCGTGCGCTCGCAAGTCTGGTTCTTGTCGCTTCCGCCACAATGGCGGTCGATGCGCCGCTTGCCGCCGATGGCGTGACGGTCAATGTCAACATGGCGCGCATTCTGAGAATCAATTCGCCGGCGGCTACCGTGATCATCGGCAACCCCGCCATTGCCGACGTGACCATCCAGGATCCCAAGACCCTGATCCTGACCGGCAAGGCCTATGGCGAGACCAATCTCATCATTCTCGATTCCATCGGCAATCCAATCGCCGACACGCTGGTCGACGTCGTCCAGCAGGAAGCAAATCTGATGACCGTCTATCAGGGATCGGCCCGCACCACGATGGTGTGCGATCCGGTCTGCCAGCCGACCCCGATGCTCGGCGACGCGCCCAGCTACACCTCCGAGACCATCGCCTCGAGCAACATGATCAGCTCGGCGGCGGCCGCCGGCAACTAGCCGCCTATGCATCGTTTTCGCGCCACCGGCGTCGTGAAGGCGCGCCGTTAACCCGGCATTCACCGATTTTGCAAACCGAACGTGCACCGGATGCCATTCTGACCGAAGCTTAAGAGCTGCGGTTCCAGGTTGCTGCACGAGCTCGGAGCGCACCCAGATGAAACCGGATTTGATGACCAAAGCCGCCTTCTCGCCCATCGCCCTTGTCCGGCGCCGGTTCGGCCGTGCCCTGGGCCGTGACCAGCGCGGCGCCGTCGCCATCGAATTCGGACTCCTGGCCCTGCCCTTCTTCGCTCTGATCGGGGCGATCATGGAGACCGCCTTCTATTTCATGGGCTCCCAGATCCTCGACAGTTCCGTCGACACCAGCGTGAGGCTTTTGCGCACCGGGCAGGCGCAGGCGCAGAGCTACACGGCCCAGACCTTCCGCGACACCATCTGCGATGGATTGTTCAACCTGTTCGACTGCGATGCGCTGCAGATCGACGTGCAGACCATATCGAGCTTTGCGCTGGCGGATTTCACCATGCCGCTGGAAGCGGATCCGGATGACATCAGCCAGATGATCTGGAAGGCGAGTCTGGGCAACTACACGCCCGGCGACGGCTCGCAGATCGTTTCGGTCAAGGTCTATTACAAATGGCCCACCATGCTCGACCTTCTGGGCTTCAACCTCAGCAATGCCGGCAACGGCTACAGGCTGATGGCCTCGGTGCGCGTTTTCAGAAACGAGCCCTTCTGATGAGTACCGCGCTGAAAAGGACCCGCAATCTGATTTGCCGCTTCGCCGCCAACACCCAGGCGGTCGCCGCGGTGGAATTCGCCATGATCCTGCCGGTGATGCTGTCGCTCTATATCGGCTCGGTCGAGGTGAGTTCGGCGATTTCCGTGGACAAGCGGGTGGCGACGGTTTCGGGCTCGCTCGGCGATCTGGTGGCCCGTGCCGACGGTTCGATCGCCAAGTCGACGATCGAGGACTATTTCCTCGCCGCCAGCGCCACAATGGCGCCCTATGACGGCTCGAACGTGCAGCAGATCGTCACCTGCGTGAAGGTCAATTCGGACGGGACGACCAGTGTCCAGTGGTCGGTTGCCGACAACGGCGCCACCAGCCATCCCGACAACAGCCCCTACGCCCTGCCCACCGATCTGGCCAATCTGGCGCTCAACGGCTACGTCATCGTCTCCGAGGCGAAGATGAGCTATGCGCCGCTGTTCGGCTATTTCTTCAACTCCAGCTTCAACCTCTATCACGAGTTCTATTTCCTGCCCCGCTTCGGCGAAGCCATCACCTACGATCCCTACACCTAGGCCGGCGCCTCCGGTCCGGTCTGGCGGCCAGCCGTCTTGCCCGGCGGCACGGAGCGTGCGATAGGCAGGCCGCCAGGCCCGTTTCGCCTTTTTTGAATCGCGGGACGGCGCTGGTTTCTTGAACGATCGCGTTTCGCCGGCCGGAAGACCTCATTTTCGGGCATGGTCCCTGGCCGGTTTCCGCTTCCCGTGCAAAACGCCGCCATCACGACCGGAGACTCTCCCATGACCGACGACCTTCTCGTCCCCGTTTTCGATCTCGGCGGGGTGCTGTTCGACTGGAACCCGATGTATCTGTTCCGCAAGCTGTTCGACAGCGAGGAGGACGCGCTATGGTTCCATGAGACCGTGTGCACCCCCGAATGGAATCTCGGTCTGGATGCCGGCATGAGCCATGCCGAGGGCGTCGCCCTTCTGACGGCGCGCTTTCCGCGCTACTGGCGGGAAATCGCCGCCTACGACCTCAGATGGAAGGAAACGATCGGCGGCATCATCGAAGGCAGCGTCGCCATCCATGACGAACTGATCGTCGCCGAACTGCCGACCTTCTCGATCACCAATTTCTCCCGGGAAAAGTGGCTTTCCGTGATGCCCGACTTCCCCTTCCTTGAAAAGTTCGACGGCATCGTCGTCAGCGCCATCGAAAAGCTGGTCAAGCCCGATCCGCGCATCTTCACCCTGTTCTGCGACCGCTACGCCCTGGCGCCGGAATCCTGCGTCTTCATCGACGACAAACAGCTCAATGTCGATGCGGCACGCTCGATCGGCATGCAGGCGGTGCGGTTCACCTCGCCGGAACAATTGCGCCAGGACCTGATCGGGCTGGGATTGCCGCTGAAACCGGCGGCCTAGAGCATCGTGCGCAAAAGTGGGTCCCGGTTTTGCGCAAAAAGCGATGCGACAACAAAAACATAGAGCGGCGAAGCGATTCAACTTGAACGCGCGCCGCTCTAGAGCATTTTCCGTTCTGATGGAATCAGAACGCATGCTCCATCTCTTTGTGGTCGCATCCTTCGGACCTCCTGAAACCTCACATCCAGCTGTCAAAGCCGAAGATTGCGGCAAACCGGGCAAGAATGTCATCAAGGATGTAGTCCGGTACCATTTCGCCGGTTGGTTTCGCACCGCGAGCCTGAAGATCCAGAGCCTTGATCTGGTCGCACTGAACAACACCGGTGACATGCAAACCCGAACCGGTCAGGCCGACAGCAAAGCCGGCCATGCGGCTTGCCTGTCCGCCGGTGATAATCGGGGCGACATAGGGCATGCCCGATACCGCGTTGCAGGCGCGCGGCGACAACACGACGCAATAATGCGGGCCACGCATTTCATGGCCGCTCGATGGGTCGAAATCGAGATGATGGACCTCGCCCCGTTCCGGAATCCGCCGCCTCACCAAATCTCGCGACCTGCCGGCGGCGCATCGTGCCAGTCCTGTTCCTCCTGCGACCGGGTCTGCGCCGCATCACATCGGGCAAGCAGTTCATCGAGCCTGTATTTCGGGCGGCTCCGTCTGGCCTCGACGACAAGACGCTCGCCTTCGACGCTCAGGGTAACCGGCTGATCGGCGTGCAGCCGCAATGC
>CAZKTH010000045.1:0-9161 GCA_964555575.1 uncultured Devosiaceae bacterium
ACCAGCGTGCCTATTCGGTCGCGATCGCCCTGACCGAGGTGTTCGGCGTGCCGCCCGAAAACATTGCGACCCAAGGCTATGGCGAGCGCTATCTGAAGGTGAATACCGACAGGGCCGAGCGGCTCAACCGCCGCGTCACCATCCGGCGCATCACACCTCTGGTCGCACCCGCCGCCGGATAACTCGTTGGCCGCCGAACCGCGATCAAATCAAGGCGGCGCCGGCAAAGATAGCCGGCGCCGCAAACATGCGGAAGGCGGGAACGCCGTCGGACATCCAGTGAATTTCGGAGTCAGGCGTCGCGCCAGCCGGGCGCGAAGCTTTGGGAGGTGGCCATTCAGCCTGCTGCCACGGCGGGATCGGCAGCATGGGCAACATGGAGGTCGACCTGCGACGCGCTAGTCGTGCCAAGGACGGCCTTGGCGCGGGCGATTTCAGCCGCCGTCCCGTGCGCCATGACCAGAAAGCCGTCGGCTTTGATGGCGGCCTCGTGGCGGAGCACGCTGTCCTTGGGCACCCCGATGCCATGGAGAGCCGCACCGGGGGCGCTCAGCCCACCAACCACGACCGCCCCTACCTCTTGTGGACGGCAAGAGCGTCCCCACGCGCTGGATCGGCCGCTTACGGGACTACACGCAGTTCGGCGCCTACAGGCTGCCCCGCTATGGTGAAGTTGCATGGGATCTGCCCGCGGGCGAGTTCGTCTATTTTCGCGGCACCATCACGAGCTTTGAGATGGTCGAGTGATCGTAAATCCGGATCACGCCTTCGTCGCAGGCCGTTCGGCTTGTCAGTTCGCTTTCGAAATCCAGTCTTTGGCAGCCGGCAATTCGGCGCGTTTGAACAGCTTGATTTCCGCTGGATAGAGCGACGCAAACATGGCCGTCGCACCACGTATCGCGCCGCTATCGGTGACCAGAGCCATACGCCCGAAGTCCCGCCAATGCTTGGTGCCAAAACTGGCATCATCCCAAAGTGCCTCCATCTCGAATCCTTTGAAGTCCGGTTCCAGAACGCACAGCACCTTGACCGGCCCCTTTGCCAGTTGGGCTTCGATCGCGGGAATGAGAACGTCACGATAGTCCTGGTGGGCGAGTTTGCCGGACACCTCGATGCCGAGAACGTCCGAAGGCAGGTCTGTCGATATTTTGAGCATTGGTGCTCTCCGTTGGGTTTGAGATCTTGCATCGCTCGGGGCGCCGTTCGGCCATAGGCTTCCTGATCTTTTGCAGTTCGTCCGGCCACGGTCGAAGACACTGACCCCGGCGGATTTGATGCCGTCGAAGTCGACCGGACGTCGCAGCATCAGCCATGCAAACTGGTTATTGCCTCTATCTCCGGGTGGGCGCCTGTGTCGGCCCTGTGATAGTGAGAGTTGAACAGGTCCTCGTAGTCTCGGTCGAGCGTCATCGAGGCATCGTAGGCAGGACTGCTCTTGACCGCCTTGCGGTTGACGTCGAGACCGATGGTTCGATCGATCCAGCTGACGTCTCGTGCGGAACGCGGCGAGATCAGCACCTTCTGGCCCGGCCACCATTTCCCGGTGTCGACGACCATGTAGTGGATGCTCCAGTCCGCTTCCTCCACCAGCATGTCCGCGACGTGGCCGATTTTGCCGTCGCTGGCGTGGATGTGATAGCCATTGACCGCCGCGACACTCCGCAGATGCGGATCGTTGCGGCCGCGTTGCGCTGCGGCAGCTTCCTCCTCGCCACTGCGGGCGGCGCCTCCTGATCCCGCGCCCGAGAACGGCGAACCTATGACACCGCCATACCCGTAAGGATCCATGTAGAAACCGTTCCCCCAGTAGGGGTTCCAGCGATAATGGCTGTACAGATCGGTCTCCATCTGTCGCGAAACCGGTTGTTCGGTGTCGACATCCGGGCTGTCCTTGACCTGCTGCTTGGTCAGTTTGACCGAGAATTCGCGCCGGGCCGTATCGGCATGACCCAGGGTAGAGGTCGGCAGCAGCACCTTGCGGCCGGCGAACCAGCTGCCGGTGTCGACGACAAGCCAGCGGACCAGCCACCCGGCGTCTTCGAACAGCAGGTCGCTGACGGTGCCGATGTCGCCGTCACTGGCCGCGACGGCGTAGCCTTTGATCGTCGATGCAGTCCATAACATCGTGCATTCCTTCGGGTTTGCCGCTCCCTCGCGGGAGGGGCCCTTGATCGGCAGAGCCTAGGCGTGCTGTCGCCGGTGGGGCAGCGTCGGAAACTACCCAAGGAGATTTCGTGTCGTCCGATGCACAAAACCGAGACAGGTAATTTGAGTATATTCCGACCCTGTCGTTGCGGTCCGGATCGCGCCATGACTGGCGTGCCAGTCAGCCCGTGCGACGTGGGCTCGATTTTTGCTGGTCACGTCAGCGGAACTGATCCCCCGGGTTCGCCAATGTGAGAGCCCGCCAAGGAGGACCGACCTGATGACGTCCATCGGCGAAACACATGTGCGACCGGCGGTTCCCGGCGTCGGCGCCCGTACAATGTTGCCTTCCGATCCGATCGGGCACGCGCCAAATGCGGCGGCGCGAAACGAACAGGACTGGCCGGCGCTGCTGTCGGCTTACCGAAGGCCGAACCGGTGGCGCAGCGCCTTCGAACTGATCGTCACGTTGATCCCGTTCGCGGCCCTGTGGTCCGCCTCGTGGTGGGCGGTCGCATCCGGCCAATGGCTGGGGCTGGTGCTCGTCGTGCCCGCTGCAGCCTTTCTTGTGCGATTGTTCATGATCCAGCACGATTGCGGCCACGGCGCCTTCTTCGCCCATCGGCGCATGGACGACTGGACGGGCCGCTTGCTCGGTGTCCTTACCTTGACGCCCTATGATTGCTGGCGGCGAACCCATGCCGTTCATCACGCCTCGAGCGGCAATCTCGACGCGCGCGGCGTCGGCGACATCATGACGTTGACCGTGACGGAGTATCAGGCGCTGTCGCGATGGGGTCGGCTCAGGTATCGGCTCTACCGCAACCCGTTTGTGATGTTCGGCCTCGGACCGATCTGGGTCTTCGTGATCCTGCAGCGCCTGCCGGTCGGCATGATGCGGGCGGGAGCGGGACCATGGATCTCGGCGATGACCACGAACCTTGCCATCGTCCTGGTCTCTGCCTTGGCGATATGGGCCGGCGGCGTCGTGCCGTTTCTGGCCGTTCAGCTTCCCATCGTCCTGATTGCGGGTGTTGCCGGCATCTGGCTCTTCTACGTGCAGCACCAATTCAAGGAGACCGACTGGGCCGAGGGCGCCGACTGGAAGTTTCCGCACGCGGCGCTGTACGGCTCCTCGTATTACGATCTGCCTCCCGCGCTGAGCTGGCTGTCGGCCAATATCGGCATCCACCACGTCCACCATCTGGCGAGCCGCGTGCCGTACTACAGGCTTCCTCAGGTGTTGCGCGACTATCCCGAACTGCGTCGCATCGGCCGCATTGGCATGCGCGACAGCCTGCGGAGCGTAAAGTTGGCACTGTGGGACGAGAGCCGCCGCAAACTCGTTTCGTTTCGGGAAGCAAGCGCCGTCTGACGGGTTTGGAAAACGCCGTTCCGCCATCACTCGGGCTGCCGGGATTCGCCTTGCTGTTCTCGCTCGCCGACCAGCAGCATTCGCCCGACATTCCCGCCACGCATCGCCGTGACAGCACCGCGGAAAGCCGACAGGATCGCCAGACTTCTGTAGAAACTACAGCCCGCCGCGGATGTCACTCAGACGCTAACGCCGAAAAGCCAGCCCACGCCTGCCGTGACCGCCATTGCGAACACGCCCCACATCACCACGCGCAGAGTGGCGCGCAAGACGGGTGCGCCACCCGCTTTTGCGCCCAATGCGCCAAGAGCAGCCAGTGTGATGACAGTCACAACAAGGACAACCGGAATAATGGAACCTGCGGGGGCCGCAACCGCAGCCAGCAGTGGGATCGCCGCGGCAATGGAGAACGTCACGCCCGAAGTGACCGCTGCCTGAATGGGATTGGCCGCGTGCACCTCCGACAGCCCGAGCTCGTCCCGAACGTGGGTGCCGAGTGCATCGTTCGCGGTGAGCTCTTTGGCAACCACGAGGGCAGTCTCCTCACTCAGCCCCTTCTCCTGATAGATGGCGGCCAGTTCGGCGAGTTCCGCGTCCGGAAGCTCCCGCAGCGCCTTGGCTTCCCTTGCGATGTCGGCCCGTTCCGTGTCGGATTGCGAAGAGACCGATACATATTCGCCTGCCGCCATCGACATCGCACCTGCCGAGAGTCCGGCAATGCCCGCGATGATGACGGCGCTGGGGCTGGGATCGGCCGCGGCGACCCCGACGATCAGGGACGAGATGGAAACGACCCCGTCATTTGCGCCAAGAACCGCAGCGCGCAACCAGCCGCTGCGCGTGATGTAGTGAGGAGTTCCCGGATGTGCTGATGCCTGGGGCATGGTGTTACCATTTCGAATTTGAAACTGAGATTACGTGTGTAGGCAAACGACGAGAAGGGTGGTTTTTCGCCACAGCACCCGATTGGCGCGACCGTCCGATTGGTGGGGCTTGTTCCTGGGCCAAAAGCAACGGGATCGATGAAGGAACTGAACTGATGGCGTGGATGCCGTCAAAGCAAGCGATCCGCTTCGAGGTGAATTACCCAGTATCAGGAATGGAATTGAGATGAGTCAAAGACAGATGTGGTGACAATCTGCGAGCATCATTCCACTGCAGCGGAATGAAAAATGTCGAATTGCGCGGCACTTCGATTCGAGCGGAAATTAAGCGCGAGACGGTGCGGCCAATGTCGTGCGGTTTATTTGACATTTCTGGTCACATTTCTTCTCCTCCTCACCCCGGTGTTTTTTCAGCTGGCGCCAGTCAGGGCGGAAATTCTTGCTGCTTTCAGTGAAAAGACGCTTTCGACGCGAAAGATCGTTCTGGAAGAGGTGGAAAAGCTGGTCGCCCAGTTCGATGTGAAAATCGGTGTTGTCGGCTCCGCGGTAAAGGGCAATTACCTCGACCCGCTGCTCAAATCGGTGGCTGGATTCTCCGATGTCGACATGACGATGATCATCGAAGGGGTCGACGACGAAGCGGAGCTGTTTCGGCGCTGGACTGCGTTTCACAAGGCCCTGAAACAGAACATCGGCAAGCGCCTGGACGCTCTGGTCAAGAGCGGTGAACTGCAGAAGGCCTATGGGGCGAACCTGGCCGACGATTTCCTCACCCGCGTCACAAACAGCGTCAACATCTATCCGCCCGATCAGCTGATGGCCGGCGTCGAAGACGTCGAGGAATACCAAAAGACGCTCAAGGGCCTGTTCGAAAAATACGGCATATCCGATTCGCATCACGTCAATCTCGGTGAGGATGCCTTCGACGCCATTGCCGGGGAAGGCGGCATGCCGTTCCGGCAGCACTATGAGGCCACCAATGGCGTGGTCTTCGAGATGTTTGACGGCGAGGTCATCCACGGCTTCCACGATCTTCAGGAAGTCTCGAAATTCACCGACAAGGGCGTGGCCAACATTTCCCAGCAGTTTCTCGCCAAGAGCCGCAAGGCGCTGGCAAAGGGCGAGGGCGCCGCCAAGGATCTGTCCAAGAACCTGAAGCGCCTCAACCAGTATCTCAAGAAGGCCAAGAGCATGGCCGGGGTCGATGCGGCCTCGATCGCCAATCCCGAGATCGACGATCTGCTGCGCAAGCTCGACGCGTTCACTGCAAAAGAGGGCGGCGACCTCGAGAAAGCGGCACGCAAATGGTACGCCGCCTATGGCGACGAGATCGGCAACGCGCTGATGACGGCCGATGTCGAGGCCAGGACCTGCCAAGCCATTTTCGCCACGGTCGAGGAAACCGAAAAGGCCCTGTTGCGCAATCTGATCCAGTCGAGCCGCTGGCAGCGGTTCAAGAACGCACTGGGGCGGTTCTATCGCCGTGCCGTCGACACCATCCCGATCAGCAAGATCGCCAAGGGCATGATGGTGCTCGCCGCCGGCGCGGAATATCTGGCAGTGCGCGATGTCTATGCCGAACAGGGTCTCGACGCCGCCGCCCGGTATGTCGCCCTCGAGGTGATATTTTCCAGCCTGCCGGCGACCGTGGCGCGGATGGCCTTCGAAATGGCCATGGAGCACGCCAAATCCTATGGCTACCAGCTGGCGGTCTCGCGCCAGAGCTGTGACGATTTTCTGGCAGGGATCGTTGCGATCATGGGCGCCGAAAAGTTCCAGAAGGGCTATGAACGCGACGAGTTCGCGCGGTTGTTCATCCACGAGGACGAAGCCCATGAAAAGCTCGTCTATCTCGCGGGTCAGGCAGCGGTCCGGTCCGATGTCCAGACAAATTCAGCGGTCGCGGAAACCGAGGCCGGCAAGGCGGCCGAACTGCTCAAGAAATGCGAAGAGCCGATCATGGACGGCTGGCGCGCAACGCGTCGAACCTGGTTCCTCGAGGCCGCAACCAGCGCCAACCGGCTGCGCAATGCCATAGAGCCTCTCACGCTTGCCCTTGACGTCGTGAAAAATGAGCCGGGGCCGCGCGGCACCCGCCTGCTCGAACTGGCGATCCGCCCGATCGGAGACGCGCAGGCCATCTATGCGGGTTTCCAGAAGCTTGACGAGCAGATCAGGCGTCTCGGGGGGCGGGACGGTGCCGGCGAACTGGTCGTCGACCAGACGTTCAACTGGACCATCGACGGCAAACGGGTGTCGCCCGAAAAGGGTGGCCCCGAAGGAACCGGCACGCTGACCTTGTCGGATTTCGAGCGCGACGGGCTGTTCGGTCATGGCGCAAGCGTGCGGATTGCACTGCCCGATTCCAATGCTTACACGCTCGGCCTCAACTATCGGCTGGTCTTCCAGTCCAAGCTGTCGATCGCGCCGGAGATCATGAACAATGTCAGGGCGCTGTGGGGCGGCTATCGCAAGACAGGTGTGCTGCCGGTCGACCCGCCGCACAAGTCGATCGCCATTTCCGGTCCGACGGAAGTGGCGGCGGGCGAAACCGCCTATTATTCGGTCACCCTTGCCGACACGGGCGCCAATGCCGACAAACTGGCCTGGTCGGTGGTCCGCAAGAATGCTGCGACGCCGGTCGGCTACGGCAAGGCCATCCAGATCCCGTTCGACCAGCCCGGCAGGGTCACGATCACCGCCGAGCTGCCGGGCGGCGGCGACGAATTCCCGGTGACCGTGTTTCAGCCGGCACAGCTCAGCTTCGACCTGACCGATGCGGGAACCGGCAGGCCCATCACCCATGCCGACATCGTCATGACCGGGAACTACAAGGACGGGCGAACCTACCGGATCGGCGAAGCCGACGACCTCGGTTCCGGCCTGTCGATCATTCCAGGTCCTTATGACTACCGGATCGCGGCCAAGGGTTATGCGACCTTGTTCGGGGCAACGACGATCGGCTTCGGCGCGCCGCGTCTCGCTTTCGAAATGGAAAAGTCGGACGAGACCCCGGCTTCAGATGCCGACGGGACCAGTGCCGGCGCCCTTGACCCGAACGCCAGCTTCGTCGGGCTTTCCTTCGATCATCGTGAACTCGTGCTCGAACCGGGCAAGCAGGGCTATGTCAAGGTCAGCGCCATGGCGTGGGAACGCCAGCAGGTCCGGCTGCTCGATGTGACCGGTACGGCCGAATGGGAGAGCGCCGATCCGGACATCGCCACGGTCGAAGCCGGCGTGGTTACGGCCGGCAAGACAATCGGCGAAACCCTTTTGACGGCGCGCTTCGCGCCGCCGGACGGGTCGAAGGTGTTGGTGCAGACGATCCCCGTTACCATCAAGGATCTCTCCACCCTTCCGCCGGAGGCCGATTTCGCCATCGCCCCGGATGCTTCGAGCTATCGGGTCGGACAGGAGCTGACCTTCACCCAGACGGTGCCGCCGCCAAATGACGACCTGGAATTTACCTGGTATCTCGACGGCGAAACGCTGAATGGGCCACAGGTCGCCCATGCCTTCACCGATCAGGACAGATACACCGTGGCGCTTGTCGTGCGGTCAAGGGCGTCGGGCCTCGAACAGCGTTTTTCGCGCTCGATCACGGTGCGTGACGCCGACGCCCCACGGATCGACATTCTGGCCGACCCCGCCCCGCCCTATCCGAACGCGGCCGAAATCGTCTTTTCCCTGACCGGACCGGACCTGCCGGACCCGGCCGAGTTCCGTTGGCTCGTTGACGGCAAACTGCAGTCGGACACTGGTCGGACGACCGGCGCGGCAAAGCTTGAACCCGGTGCGCACCACGTCCGGGTCTTCGTGGTGGCGAACGGCGACGAACATTATGCCGATCTCGATGTCGATATCGGTGCCAGCAACGAACCGTCCGACACGGGCATGAAAGCGGATGCGCGCTGGCGCAACAGTTTTGCCAACAGCGAACCGGACGAGAACGGCAAGGTCGAGATCAGTTCGCAATACTGGATCGGCGGCGATGGGCGCTGGTCCGATCCCCGCATCGACACCACGATCGATGTTGAAGGTCCCGCACGTCTGGTGGTCGGTGAACAGGCGGACGGCTACAATACCGGCTTCCTCGTCTATGTTCCCAAGGGCCGCAACGAGTTGCGCTACGCGGTCTATCATTATGATTTCAGCCAACACAGGCTCAAAACCGCCTATTCCGGTACGGTGCCGCTGCATGGCGAGACCATCGACCCATCCAGAGTCGAAATCACCGAAACGCATGCCCGTGCCATTGCCTTCCGGTGGCATTCGACCACAGGCAGTCTGGGTCTGCTGCGCCTCCACAAATTCCCCGCCGGAGGATCGGTCACCGGGGGTCTCGAGGAACTCGACTTCATCAAGGGGTCGGGTGCGCCGGCTACAGGTCTCGATGGTATTTTCGGCAGCAAGACGATCGATCTCGGTGATCAGGGCAGCACGGGCGACGGATCGCAACCCGTAATAGCAAGCGGACGTCCGTTCGAGGCTCTTCCACAAAACGTGAAGTGGAGCGCGCCGGCCGGCCAGCGCGCGTATATTCAGGTTGAGAACCAGAACAACCAGCTCGTTGCCGGCCTGGGCAATGCGGCGTCTAGCATGTTCGGCTCAATGGCCACCGACAAGGGCGGCAAGTAATGGCAAAGAGGTTCCTAATCAACGGCGTTCTGTATGAGCGCGACGAGCTTACCGGAAGGGTTGTGCCGGTGGAATCCGGAACTGGGGTCGTCCCGGACCAGGGCAACATTCTTGCACAG
>CAZKTH010000045.1:9171-15340 GCA_964555575.1 uncultured Devosiaceae bacterium
ACCGGTGCCGGCGATTTCGGCTACGTCGACGACAAGGGTCATTTCCACGACACGCGGGGCCAGGATGTCGGCTACCGCGACTATGCCATGGAAATGGGCCAGGGATTCAATCTCATGCCGGTGGTGCCGCGCGTCGACATCGAAACGATGATCGGCGATGACGTCCGTTTCATCACGCGTTACGAGTTTTATTTCGAGGGTGAACTCCTCGGTTTGAACCCGGAGGGGTTCTTGACGCGCGACACCGACAATTCCGGGGTCAGCACCGACGGTACCCGCCTCCCATTTGAGAAAGTCGGTCCTGACAAGCTCAATGCCTCTGCCAAGAATGTGCAACCCGAGGTGCTGCCGGTCTCCTGGCTGCAGGTCTCAGGCTATTTGCGCAAATCGCCCGGCAAGCTCGAACTGAGGGGGGCCGGCATCGGCTCGTGGGGGGAGCAGTGGATCAAGGTCGCCGACGCGTTTGAAAACCTGACCTTCGTCGGCACTGGAGTAGGCCCGGCCGTCGCCTACGAAGACGCCAACGGCCAGTGGCACATCAAGCTTTACGATTGGAAGACGGGCGCGATCCTGCGGGAGTTCAGCCGCAACGAACGCATTCGCATCGGCCATGGCGGCGAATACGGCGTCTACGTCTTCGTTGGTAAGGACGACGAACGGGCTTTTACCATCGACATCTTCACTACCGGGATGCGCGAAATCAATCCCGCCACAGGGGAGTATATCAACTGATGGACACGCGTTTCCTTGCGGCGCTGCTGGCGCCGGTTCTGCTTTTCTCCGGCTTGTCCGACTTGGGCCTGGCGCAGGACGCCGCGCCGGATGAAGACATCATCGGTGTTCTCGATCTGGCCGCCTCCGATCTCGACTGGATGGGCGAAGTCGAGACCATGCATGTCGATCCCGAGACCATGTCCTATCTCGTCCGCGATCCGGTCGGGATGATGGTGATTACTGCCTATGCCAATGCCGGCGCGGCCGAAGCCGCTTTTGCATCCGGTGGCGATGCGGAAACGGATTTCCACGGCGCGCGCGCCGTCGACGCGGCACAAAACGGCACGTTGACCTGGCTTTCCAATCGCCTGGTGTTTTCCGTCGCATCCGGTACCGGCGAGGCCGGCGACTGGGCGGATGTGTTGTACCGGTCTGCCGTCGACGGCGGCCTTGTGTCGGGCCGGACCACCGGTGATATCGTGACCGAACCAACCGATATCGCCGACCAGGCCGGCGTGACCGACGCGCCGAACATGGGCGACGGCGTGACCGGACAAGCGGACAGGAGCGGTTCTGAAACGAAACCAATCAAACCCGGCACCGCCGCGGCGTCCTCGACACAGGTGCCGGTCTCCGTGCAGCAGCCAGAGCCGCAGGGTCAAACCGGGCCGGAAACCAGAACGCAAACCGGCGAAACGCTTCTGGCCGAAGCCAAGACGCTGATGCAATCGGCCTATCCGATGGCTGATCCGGCCGGACGAACCGAGACATTTGGTCAGGCCATCAAGCTTCTCAATCAGGCCGCGGCGGCCGGCTCGGCCGAAGCGCTCTACCACATCGGATATCTCTACGAGACGGGGAACGGCGTTTCTCAGGACAATGACATCGCCATGTCCCATTATGAGGAAGCGGCGCGGAACGGCTACGAAGAGGCGTTCCGTTCCCTGATCCTGGTGCAGAACCAGCTGCGCCAATTCGATGCTGCCGCCATCACCTTCTTCCGCTATTTCAAGGCGTTTCCGCAGGGGGCCCTGCAGGGCATCGACGACTATGCCTACAGCCCCGATGTGTTGCACGCCGTCCAGCGGGAACTGAAGCGGAAGGGCTATTATCGCGGGGCGATCGACGGGCTGATCGGGCCGGCGACACGCGGCGCAATCTCGGATTATGTGGCAAATGAGATGCCCGACGAACTGGTCCTTTCCGATGCCGGCCCGAGCGCGCCCGTTCAGCAGGACGCCGGTCCGAGCGATCCGGACAACGATCCCCTTCAACTGGCCTTCTGGACCTCCATTCAGGATTCGACCGACCCTGCGGATTTTCAGGCTTATCTCGATCAATGGCCAAATGGTGTGTTCGCGCCGCTTGCGAAAAACAGGATCACGCGACTGACAGGCGGTGGCGGACAGGCGCCAGGCACGGCACAGCCTGTCCTGTCAACGGCGGGTTCGGGAGTAAGCGCTGCAATTGCCGGAGACCGGGTCAACAGCGATGAAAGCTGGAAGGTCATCGGATCGGCCCCGGTCGGGCGGGAATGGATGACCCCTTCTTTCGACGACAGCGGATGGCAGGCGGCTGAGGCCGCATGGCCATATAGCCCGACCGTGCCCCGCAACATCAAGAACATGGAAGACACCGACGCCCAATGGATCTGGCAGGCCGGCGATCCCGATCATGTCTGGTTCCGCAAGAGTTTTGGCCTTGCGGCCCGGCCGGCATTCGCACAATTGCATGTTACCGCCGACAACAACTACGCGGTTTATGTCAATGGCACGCTTGCCGGTGCCGATGGCGGTGATCAATTAACGGTCTGGAATACGGCCGAAGTGATCGACATCGCGCCCTATTTGCAGGCTGGGACAAACGCCATAGCCGTTGTCGCCGAGGACCTTGGTGGCGGATCGGGATTTCTGGCCGACATCCGCCTCGGGCCATCGCCTGTCAGCGCGGTCGGAACCGCTTCAGGGCCGGTCACACCTCAACCGCCACGGGTGGCTCAACCCAAACCACAGAACATGGGCGCGTACTACACGCCGCAAAGAGGTACCGCCGAACGCACCGCCATCATGAATGCGACGCGCGTGCCGATATCCTCGGATCTGCGCCAGCCCGTCATCTTTGTCGTCAATGAACTCAGAAGCGACGGTCATTGGGCTTACATGGCAGCCACGCCCGAACAGCCCGATGGCGCACCGATCGACTGGAGCAGTACGGATTTCGCCGAAGCTTGGCGGGAAGAACTGATGACCGACATGGTCATGGTGCTGCTGGAAAACCGCGGCGGCCAGTGGACAGTCGCCGACTATGTCATCGGTCCGACGGATGTGTACTGGTATGGTTGGGTCGACCGATACGGCCTGCCCGAGCAATTCTTCTCTCCGGGCTGAGTGATGCAGGCATGTCGCAGATAGCCTTGAGGACATTGGCCTATTTTCTTGCGGGCGTGCCCGCAGGGTTCGTGGCGTGGGCACTGATCTACAATACGCCATTTGACGCTGCCACTCAGAACCAGATCCTTGTGGTGGCAATCCTGGTCCCTTGTCTTGTCGCGGCGACGGTCCTGCTGCGGATGGCCTATGCCGGGCGCGGAAGCGGTTCGCAGACAAGCCCGGTCTGGTCTATCCTTGCTGCCGATCTCACATGTATGCTGGCGGCTGCGGTCGCGGCGTTCTTTGCCGTCGACGGCTTTTCGGAACGGCTTGGTGGACCGCCAGCGGACCTAACCGATCCGCTGGTCGCCAACGTCATCGCATTCCTGTTCGTGCCTACGGCACTGCTGCTTGCGCTATTTGTCACGCAGACAGGCAGCCAAAGCCTTGCCGCTGACGCCGAGGGCCTCATCGTAGAAGGGATTTCCGGCGAAAGGCACGCGGCATGGACGGAGATCGCTTCGTTCCGACCGGACACCGAGTACGTTCCGGTTTCGCGACTGGGGCTTGTCGTTCCCCGGCATCTGCGCACCAACCTCGCGGTTGTTCTGCGCAACGGTGAAACCATTGCGATCTTCGATCCGGGAACACGGGCGTCCCGAAAGGCGATCTTGCGGACACTGGGCGACTCCATGCCGGAAGCGATGCGTTCCGGCCTGGATGAGATGAGGCACTCCTGGAACGTGCGATGACCATTTCATCCAGCAAGGCGAACGCTCTCGGAATGCTGAAAACACCGGTCATTGCCGCACTTTACGTGGCGATATCGGCGTGCGCACCGCCCCGGATCATGGTCTACGATCCCGCGGATTGGCAATTCTTGGCCAACGAGGAAACCGGCTGGTTCGATCACTGTCTGGGTGTCGAAATCCGCACCTACCGAACAACGATAGGGGACGAACACCAACAGTTCTTCCGGCAGGAATTCGAAATCCTCAACACGACGGCAAGCGATGTCGAACTCGCCGCGGCCACCATACTTCGTACCGGCGGCAAGGATTATTCCGGCGAAATGGTTCGCCTGTATTCACCGCAGGGACAGCTTGTCGGCGCGGGAGACTATGCGGAGTTCGCGGCGATATTCGAACTTGAGTATTCCGCTTCGGCTGCCTTGGATCAGCGGATTGAAATTCAATTTGCAGTCGGGAATTCCGCGCTGGATCGGGAGTCCTGTGTGCTTCGACTCGTCCGTCCCATTTGGCGTGATCTGGATCAACAATGAGTCCGAAACCGATCGCGTCCCATTGCGTGGTGTAGGTGAGGCTTGGCCTCCACGCATATCCGGCTTGGCCGGGTTGGTCAGCGAGTTGGGACTGCCGGCAAGCCGACGGGCGGGATCGAACACGCCGATGATCGAGAACTTGTCCTTCAGAGCAATCAGGTTGGGGATATGCTCCACTTGGGAGATTCCTTTCGCATCGATTACGCGACCCTGATCCGTGCCATTCCCTCCTCCCCGAATCCATTGCCCGATGCTAGAGCAAAATGCGTTCTGATGGAATCAGAACGCATGCTCTATCGCTTTGTGGTCGCATCGTTTTTGCGAAAAACCGGGATCCACTTTTTCGCACGATGCTCTAAAGCACACCAATGAAGTGGTTCCCGGAAAGCGCCATATCGACACGATCTTTTGGAACCACCGGGACGTTTGTTTCGGACGGCGCCGTTGTTCCGATCGGAATTCCGTTCGTTGCTGCACTCCGACTATCGTCGTATTCCTGATTATTGTCAGGCACTTGTTCGTCGCGATCGCGGCAGTGCCGATTGGGGACGCGTTTCCCGCCGGACCGATGTTTCCTGTGATCGCCGGACAGATTTTTCACCGCCGGCCGCAAGCCATCCTGAGGGTACCAGGCCCTGCCGCGGCACGACATGGCGGGCCGTCATTGCCGCTGTGGAGAATCCGGACAGGGAGATGTGGTACCTATTGCGTTGGAATAAACAACCCAGTAACATGTTAACCCATGATATAGTGGGAATAGGGAATGCAAAGCCGGCGATTTGGACTGTCGACCGCGTTGCTGTTGCCGATCCGTGAAAACGGCGACGTCAATCTCGGCCTTCTGGTCGAGCACGCATCCTGGTGCGTCGACAAGGGCAGCCGTTCCGTGACGGTCTTCGGGACGACGGGCGAGGGCACCTCGATCGGCATGAGCGGTCGGGCGCAGATTCTGGGAGCGCTTCTGGCTGCGGGGTTCGATCCGCGCCGGCAGATCGTGGGAGGGGTTTCGGCCAATTCCATTCACGATGCTCTGGACCAGGCGCGTCTTGTTCTGGACGCCGATTGCCGCGCGCTGCTGGTGCTTCCCAGTTTCTACTTCAAGGACGTCGATGACGACGGCCTGTTCAGATGGTTCGCCGGCATCATCGAGAAACTGGGCGGACGGGCGCGGGACGTCATCGTCTACAACATACCCGGCGTCAGCGGCATCAAGATATCTCTCGATCTGGTGGCGCGCCTGCGCACCGCCTTTCCCGACCAGATTCTCGGCGTCAAGGATTCCTCCGGGGACTGGGACTACACCCGCCAGCTTCTCAGCGAACACGGCGATCTCGTCATCCTGATCGGCGACGAGCGCCACCTCGCCGAGGGCGTCCGGCTCGGAGCCGAAGGCATGATTTCCGGGCTGGGCAATATCTGTCCCGAGCTATGCACCAAGGTGCTGCGGAGCGGCGAAGCGGACCGGCGCCTGAGCGAGCTGTCGGCCAACATCCTCAACTATCCTGTTGTCCCCGCCGTCAAGGCGATCGTCGCGCACGTGACGGGAAGGCCGGAATGGAAGGCGG
This sequence comes from uncultured Devosiaceae bacterium, assembly GCA_964555575.1. Lineage (GTDB taxonomy): Bacteria > Pseudomonadota > Alphaproteobacteria > Rhizobiales > Devosiaceae > JAHJQZ01. Next base: position 15,102 of record CAZKTH010000045.1, read on the forward strand.
TCAGGCCGCCCCTGACGCCGCTTTCATCCGAGGGTTCGGCAGCGCTTGCGACGCTGTATGACGGGCTTTTCTCCAGGCAAACCGCATAAAGGTACTGAACTTGGACCCGACAACAGACGGCCACAAAGACTCCCTGCCCCTGCGCGAACAGGCCTATGGCAGCTTCACCCGGCATCTGCTCGCCCAGGACCTGCGGGCCGGTCAATTCATTTCCCAGCGCGAACTGGTGGCGCTGACAG
>CAZKTH010000046.1:0-15175 GCA_964555575.1 uncultured Devosiaceae bacterium
AGTCCCGCCACACCGCCAACGAGACGCTGAAACAAGCAGGTCTGCCAAAGGCCTTCTAGTCCCCCTTCACCCCTGCTTCCCAACCAAGGATCGCCCGCTTGCGGGCGATTCCCCAATGATAGCCCGTGAGCTGCCCGGTCGAGCCGACAACGCGGTGGCAGGGGACGACGAAAGAAATCGGATTCTTGCCGACGGCGGCGCCAACCGCGCGCGAAGCACTGGGCTTGCCGAGATGGTTGGCGATGGCGCCGTAGGTCGTGGCGCTGCCGAGCGGGATCTTCAGCAGCGTCTCCCAGACGCGCACCTCGAAGTCGGTACCGATGAGGACGACCCGCACGGGCCGCTCCGGATTCCAGCGCAGGGGATCGAAGATTTCGGCCGCAATCGGCGCGATTTCCGCATCGTCGCGACGATAGTCCGCCTCGGGCCAGCGGTCCCGCAAATCCCGGAACGCCGGTTCGACGTCGTCGCCTTCAACGAAGCCGATGCCAGCGAGGCCGTAATCGGTGACGACCAGCACAGCCGGTCCGAAGGGCGAGGGCGCCACGCCCCAGCGCATCGACACCCCCCGGCCCCGGTTGCGCCAGGCGCCGGGCGGCATCGCCATATGGGTGACGAACAGGTCGTGCAGGCGCGAGGCCGAAGACAAGCCGATCTCGTAGCTTGCATCGAGCATTGTCGCGTTGTCGGCCAGCAGCCGCTTGGCGTGGTCGAGCGCCACCGCCTGGGCGAAGCTTTTCGGGCTGAGCCCGCACCAGCGGCGGAACAGATCGGTCAATTGCCGTTCGGTCTTGCCGAGGGCATGGGCGAAGGCGCCCATGTCGAGCGTATCCGCCGGCGTGTCGGAGATATAGGCGATTGCCGCCTGGACGCTGGCGTAATCGGTTTCGGGGGTCTGGGTCGAAAACTGGGTCATGATGGCAGGACGCTAGCGCGCCTTTTCCGTACAGGCGACCCGATTTTGACGCTGGGGAGCACTGTCAGGAAAAGTGGTAGCCGGTTTTCCGGTTCGACAGCGCGACCACCAAAAAGATTCCCTCAATTGCGATTGCGGTGCAGCGCCTGACCGAAGGCGCGCGCGAAGCTCGCCTTGTCGTCGGGATTGAGAAAGGCGCCGATCTCCACAGCCTCGTTGCGATGCGCCAGCGTCAGCCGCGTCACGCGGTCTTCGTGATCGCGGACGATGTGGAACCTCACCCAGAACGGGTTGAAGGCGTGGTGGCGTTCGCGCCCTTTGTGGGTGACGTGACGGATCTTCAAATGATCGCGCCATAGCGTCACCTCCTCGAAGGCCTTGCCCGTTTCGAGGGAAAACGACAACGCCCACCACAAAATCAGGGTCGCGAGCACCAGCGCGCCGACGATCGGCCACAGCCCGGCGGAAAGGAAAAACAGCCCCGGAACCGCCGCCATCGCGGCGAAAACGAAAACGACATGGCGGATGCCCACGCGCCCGAGCGAACGGTGCGGCGTCAACAGGGCGGCGAATACCGGCTTGTCGCGATCGGCGTCCAATGTCATGTGCCTTGTCCCAGCAAAGCTCGCTATTATGCCGAAACGGAGAAAAAACGCGATGCCCCAGCGCCAGGGACACTCGAATTTGAAGCCGGAAGAGATCGAGGCGCTGTTTGCCGCCTTCGCCGCCGCCGATCCCGAACCCAAAGGCGAACTCGACTACATCAATCCCTTCACGCTTCTTGTTGCCGTGGTGCTTTCCGCCCAAGCGACCGATGCCGGCGTCAACAAGGCGACCAAGGGTCTGTTCGCCGTCGCCGACACGCCCCGGAAGATGGTGGCCCTCGGGATCGATGGCATTACCGAACATATCAAGTCGATCGGGCTTTACCGCAACAAGGCCAAAAATGTCCTCGCCCTTTCGCAAAGACTGATCGCCGAATTTGATTCCGCAGTGCCCGAGGACCGCGCGGCGCTCGAATCCCTGCCCGGGGTGGGACGCAAGACCGCCAATGTCGTTCTCAACATCGCCTTTCATCAGCCGACCATCGCCGTCGACACCCATCTGTTCCGGGTCGGCAACCGCACTGGCCTGGCGCCGGGCAGGACGCCGCGCGCGGTCGAGGATGCGCTGATGGCGGTCGTGCCCGAGCGCTACCGCGTTCATGCCCATCATTGGCTGATCCTGCACGGGCGCTATGTGTGCAAGGCGCGCAAGCCGGACTGCCGCGACTGCCTCATCCGCAACTGGTGTCGCTACGAGGCCAAAACCGCCTGATCACGACAGGATTTCCCTTTGCCTCGGGGGGTGCAGCCGATAGACTTCGCGCCGTCAGGATTTCCGGCATTCGAGAGGAGAGTGGCGTCATGACCGACGCGGTTTTCGACGTTTTAACCATTGGCAACGCCATAACCGACGTGCTTGCGGAGTCCGACGACGGCTTTCTCGAACGCGAAGGCATGACCAAGGGCATCATGCACCTGATCGAGGGCGAACGCGCCGACTATCTCTATGACCTGATGCCGGAATCCAAGCAGCAGAAATCGGGCGGCAGCGCCGCCAATACGGCGGCCGGCGTCACCTCTCTGGGCGGCCGGGCCGCCTTTGTCGGCAAGGTCGCCGACGACGATATCGGGCGCTTCTATACCGAGGACCTGCAGGATGCGGGCGTCAGCTACACCACGACCTGGCTCGAACACGGCGCCGGCTCCGGCCGCTCGATGATCCTGATCACGCCCGATGGCGAGCGCACCATGAACACCTATCTGGGTGCCTGCCACGATCTGACCGAACAAGACATCCATGAGGACGATATCAGCGGCGCCGCGATCACCTTCATGGAGGGGTATCTGTGGGATCCGCCCGAGGCCAAGCGCGCTTTCGTCAAGGCGGCCGCGATCGCCCACAATCACGGCCGCGCCACCGCCATCACCCTGTCCGATCCGTTCTGCGTCAACCGCTATCGCTGGGAATTCCTCGACCTGATGCGTTCCAGGACCGTCGACTATGTCTTTGCCAATCTCGAGGAACTGAAGGCGCTTTACGGCACCGACGACGTCGCGGCGGCCGTTCGCCAGATCGGTTCGGACTGCAGGATCGCGGCGGTGACCATGGGCCCGAAAGGCGCCATGGCAGTGCGTAATGGCGAGATCTTCACGGCCCCGGCCTATCCGGTCGAGCAGGTGGCCGACGTCACCGGCGCCGGCGACCTTTTCGCCTCGGGTTTCCTGCTCGGCATCGCCCGCGACATGGACATGATAAAGGCGCTGCAACTCGGCGCCATGGCCGCGTCCGAGGTCATCTCGCATGTCGGGGCGCGGCCGCAGCGCAACCTCGCCGACATGGCGCGGGATTTCGGGCTGCTGTAGGGGCGTAGAGATTAGGCGGGGTCAAGGATTGGCAATCTCGTCATGAAGATCGCGCCAATCGGGATTGGTTTTCTCGATCAGTGCGAGCTTCCAGGCGCGATTCCATTTCTTGATCCGCTTTTCACGCGTGATGGCGGATTCGGCCGTGCCATGAAGTTCGTACCAGACAAGAATCGTGACGCCATAATCGGCGGTGAAGCCCTCAAAGACGTGGTTCCTGTGCTGCCAGACACGCTGCGCAAGATTGCTCGTCATGCCGGCATGCAATGTGCCATTTCGCTTCGAGGCCAGGATACAAACCGCGAATTGCTTCTTCGTGTGCATCAACAAACACTACGTCATTCCCGCGAAAGCGGGAATCCAGGGCTCGCCTACCGACAAGCCAACGTCTTTCCGGCAAGCGAGGACTCGCGCCACTGGATCCCCGATCAAGTCGGGGATGACGAGGAGAATACGAAAGGGTTGGGCCACATTTTTCGCCCTTGCCAATCCTGAAACCCGGCAGCAACCGGTGCATCAATCTTTCCTACAGCTTTTTCAGCTGCACCGTCTGGATGGCGTGGTCTTCCGCCTTGGTGAGAATGAGGTCGGCGCGGCCGCGCGTCGGCAGGACGTTGTCGATGAGATTGGGCAGATTGATCGTGTCCCAGACACCGACGGCCATGTCGATGGTTTCCTGTTCGCTCATCCGGCTGAACTGGTGGAAGAAGGAGTCGGGGTCGCGAAAGGCGGTTTCCCTCAGCCTCAGGATCCGTTCGACGAACCATTTGCGCAAATGGTCCGGCTCGGCGTGGATATAGACCGAGAAATCGAGGAAATCCGAGGCGAACAGAATCGGCCTGCCGCTCCCGGGCAGTTCCCCGGGCTGCAGGATGTTGAGCCCTTCGACGATGAGGATGTCCGGCTGGTCGATGACGATGACCTCGTTCGGCTTCACGTCGTAAACCAGATGCGAATAGACCGGCGCCGCGACGCGATGGCGGCCCGACTTGACCGCCGCGAGGAACGAGATGAAGCCGGCGCGGTCATAGCTTTCCGGAAAGCCCTTGCGCTCCATCAGCCCGCGTTTCTCGAGCACGGCGTTGGGATAAAGGAATCCGTCGGTGGTCACAAGGGCGACGCGCGGCGAGGACGGCCAGCGTTGCAGCAGGGCCTGCAGGATCCGCGAGGTCGTCGACTTGCCGACCGCGACCGAACCGGCCACCCCGATGATGAACGGAATCTTGGGGCCCTTGGAGCTCAAGAAGGCGTTGGACGCCTGGTGCAGCTGCTGGATGGCTTCGACATAGAGCGACAAGAGCCTCGCCAGCGGCAGATAGACATTTTCCGCCTCGATCAGCGAGATCGGATCGTTGAGCGCATGCAGGCGTTCGACGTCTGCGGCGGTCAGCGTCATCGGCTCGCCTTCACGCAGAATCGCCCATTCATGCATGGAAAAGGTTCGATACGGCATGACACCGGGGCGGGACATGGTCCTACTCCTTGGGACGGGAAGCCTTTTCGGCAAGACCGGACTGCGCCGTGCGGCGCTCCAGTTCGGCCATCACTTCGGCGAGCGGCACGCCGGCGGCAATGAGGGTCACCAGAAGGTGATAGAGCACGTCGGCGCTTTCCTTGGCCAGCTCGGCCTTGTCGCCGGTGCTGGCGGCGATGACGGCCTCGACCGCCTCCTCGCCGAGCTTCTTGGCGCAGCGCGGCACGCCGGAAGCAACGAGCCTGGCGGTGTAGCTTTCATCCGGGCTGGCCTTGGCGCGCGCCTTGAGGCGTTGTTCGAGCTCTTCGAGCGTCATTGAAAATTCCCCTGGCATTTCAGCCGTCGATGCGCATGGCGATGCCCGCCTTTGCCATATAGGCCTTGGCCTCGGCAATCGAATAGGTGCCGAAATGGAAGATCGAGGCGGCAAGAACGGCGCTGGCATGGCCTTCGATGACGCCGTCGACAAGATGCTGCAGATTGCCGACCCCGCCCGAGGCGATGACGGGCACCGGTACGGCATCGGCGATGGCACGTGTCAGTTCGAGGTCGAAGCCGATCTTTGTGCCGTCGCGATCCATCGAGGTGAGCAATAGCTCACCGGCGCCGCGTTCGACCGATCGAACGGCGAATTCCACTGCGTCGATCCCGGTCGGGGTGCGGCCGCCATGGGTGAAGATTTCCCATCTGCCGGGGGAGACCTGCTTGGCGTCGACGGCGACGACGATGCACTGGTCGCCGAACTTGTCGGCGGCGCGGGCGACGAAATCTGGATCGCGCACGGCGGCGGTGTTGATCGACACCTTGTCGGCGCCGGAAAGCAGCAATCTGCGGATATCCTCGATGGTCCTGACGCCGCCACCGACCGTCACCGGCATGAAGCACTGCTCGGCGGTGCGCGTCACGACATCGAAGATGACGTCGCGCTCTTCGTGGCTGGCGGTGATGTCGAGAAAAGTCAGCTCGTCGGCCCCGGCGGCGTCATAGGCCATCGCCGCCGCGACCGGATCGCCGGCGTCGACGAGATCGACGAAATTGACGCCCTTGACGACACGGCCGTCCTTGACGTCGAGGCAGGGGATGATGCGGGTCTTGAGGGTCATGCGGGAATCCCTTTCAATACCGCCAGCGCCTGTTTCGCGTCGATCCGGCCGTCATAGAGCGCCCGGCCGGAAATGGCGCCTTCAAGCACCTGCATTTCGGGACGGGTCATCGTCTCGATGTCGGCCATCGAGGCAAGGCCGCCCGAGGCAATGACCGGAATCCTTGTCGATTGCGCCAGTTCCAGGGTCGAAGCCCAGTTGATGCCGGTCAGGACCCCGTCGCGGTCGATATCGGTATAGATGATCGCCGCCACCCCGGCGCCTTCGAAGCGCCTGGCCATCTCGATGGCGCTCAGTTCCGAGGTCTCGGCCCAGCCCTCGACCGCCACCTTGCCGCCGCGCGCATCGATGCCGACGGCGATTTTCCCCGGAAACAGCCTGCACACTTCCTTGACCAGCGCCGGATCGCGCACCGCCACGGTACCGAGAATGACGCGGCTCAAGCCCTTGGCGAGCCAGGTTTCGATATGCGTGAGCGAACGGATACCACCGCCGAGCTGCACCGGCATCTTCACCGTCGAAAGGATCGCCTCGACCGCCGCGCCATTGACGCTTTGCCCTTCAAATGCGCCGTTGAGGTCGACGACATGCAGGTATTCAAAACCCTGATGCTCGAAGGCCCTGGCCTGGGCGGCGGGTGAGTCGTTGAACACCGTTACTTGCGCCATGTCGCCGAGTTTCAGGCGCACGCATTGCCCGTCCTTGAGGTCGATGGCTGGGAACAGAATCATGACGACATCTCCCCGCCCTCGTGCTTCGAGACGCGGCTTTGCCGCTCCTCGGGATGAAGGCTTCCTTCCGACCGAAACCACGACCTGCTGCTGAGGTGCGCGCGCAGCGCGCCTCGAAGCATCACGGCCGCCACCTCAGGAAATTGGCGATGAGCTTGAGTCCGAGCGTCTGGCTCTTTTCCGGATGGAACTGGGTGCCGAGCATGTTGTCGCGCCCCACCGCCGCCGTGATGGGTCCGCCATAATCGGCGGTGGCGACGAGGGCCGAGGGATCGTTGAGCGCCATGTGATAGGAATGGACGAAATAGGCGTGAAGGCCATCCGGCCCCGTCGCGATCCCCTCGAAAAGGGGATGCGGACGATGGAGCGCGAGGGTGTTCCAGCCCATATGCGGCACCTTGAGGCTTTTATCCCCCGGCTCGATGAATTTGACGTCGCCGTCGATCCAGCCGAAACCTTCGTGCACGCCCTTTTCGAGGCCGCGTCCGGCCATCAGCTGCATGCCGACGCAGATGCCGAGGAACGGTACGCCGGCGCCGATCACCCGCGCCTCGAGCGTCTGGCGCATGCCGGCGATGGCATGCAGACCGGCGCGGCAATCGGCGAAGGCGCCGACACCCGGCAGGACGATGCGGTCGGCGCGGCGGACGCGTTCGGGATCGTCGGTGACCAGGATTTCGGCATCGGTGCCGGTTTCGCGGGCCGAACGCTCGAAGGCCTTGGCCGCCGATTTGAGATTGCCCGATCCGTAATCGATGATGGCGACGGCCTCTGTCATGGTGCCCGCTCCAGCAGGAAATCGCGTTCGGCCAGCATTTCGTCGCTGGCGATGCGGGCACCCGCCGCAACATAGCCCGAGCGCATCAAGGCGGCGATGCGCAGATCGGCGGCCGAAAAGCCGAACCACAGGGCCATCAGCACATAGAGCCAGACCGCCGCTTCGCCGCCGAAAAAGGCTCCGGCGACAACGATCAGCAGCGTTGCCAGGCCCCAGGCGAACATTTCGAGCCACAGCCCGTTGAGGATCGCCCACAGCGGCGGCACAAGCGCCGCGCTCCAGGAGAATTTATCGCGGACCAGTTCGGCTGCGAACGGATCGGCGCTGTCGGGCGGCATCAGGACCTCGAAAAGCGGCATCGGGCTGTTCCTTTCGCTGCCTAGTTAATGCATTTCGCCGCTTGAGGGAATTGCACTTCGGATGCCGGTCTTGGCATGGTGCATTCCTGCGCCGACGCCCGCCGCCACAAAAAGCCGTTCCTGGCGGATTATGTCGCTCTGGACCCCGGCTTCCGCCGGGGTGACGGCAAGGGATTGGGCGATTTTTTGCCATAAACACCATGGTCATTCCGGCGCAGGCCGAAATCCCGTTTGAGGGACGACTTTTCCCACCCGGGCGAGTATCGGCACCCCTGCAGCCGCCCGCTACAAAACCCCCTTGGTCGAGGGAACGGCGTCGCCAAGCCGAGGATCGAGAGCAACCGCCTGTTTCAGCGCCCGCGCCAGCGCCTTGAAAAGGCTCTCGGCGATATGGTGGTTGTTGTCGCCGTAAAGGCATTCGGCGTGAAGGGTGATGCCGGCATTCATGGCAAAGGCCTGGAACCACTCGCGGAACAGTTCGGTGTCCATTTCACCGACCTTGTCGGAGGTGAACGCCACCTTCCAGACGAGGAAGGGCCGGCCGGAGACGTCGAGCGCCACCCGGGAAAGGGTCCCGTCCATCGGCAGATCGGCGCTCGAATAGCGCGTGATGCCCTTCTTGTCGCCAAGCGCCTGCCTGATCGCCTGGCCCAGAGCGATGCCGACGTCTTCCGCCGTGTGGTGGAAATCGATGTGAAGGTCGCCCCTGGCGCGGACGGTCATGTCGATCAGCGAATGCCGCGACAGCTGGTCGAGCATGTGATCGAGAAAGCCGATGCCGGTTTCAATATCGTGACGGCCCTCACCGTCAAGATTCACGGCAACCGTGATATCGGTCTCGTTGGTCCTGCGGGCGATTTCGGCTTTGCGCATGCCGGCCTCATGTCAAAGTTCGGGCGGTTTATAGGCCGCAAAGTCTAGTGCGGAAAGCCTACCGGAGCGTTTCCGGCCAAAACCGGCGACATTGCATTCCCGATCCGAGTGCCTAAATAGGAGTTTCCGCCGGCTGGATCACCGGAGGCGGACATCAAGCGGCTCATATTATTGGTCGAACCCCCTCCCACCCGACCAACCCTCAAAGAGCGCTGAAAGGACAAGAAATGGCCGAAAACGGCAAGGACTTCCCCGGCTGGCACGGCACCACCATCGTTTCCATCCGCAAGGACGGACAGGTGGTCGTTGCCGGCGACGGACAGGTTTCGCTCGGCAATACCGTCATCAAGCATTCCGCCAAGAAGGTCAGGCGCCTCGCTGGCGGCAAGGTCATCGCCGGTTTCGCCGGCGCCACCGCCGATGCCTTCACCCTGTTCGAACGGCTCGAGGCCAAGCTCGAGCAATATCCCGACCAGTTGATGCGCGCCTGTGTCGAACTTGCCAAGGACTGGCGCACCGACCGCTATCTGAGGCGCCTCGAGGCGATGATGATCGTTGCCGACAAGCTCGATACCCTGGTCCTGACCGGCACGGGCGACGTCTTGAGCCCCGATCAAGGCATCACCGCCATCGGTTCGGGCGGCAATTACGCCCTTTCCGCCGCGCTGGCGCTCGCCGACAGCGACAAGAGCGCCGAGGAGATTGCGCGAAAGGCCATGGAAATCGCCGAAAAGATCTGCGTTTTCACCAATGGGCAGGTGACGATCGAAGTGCTGGACGCAGAAGAAAAGTAAGCCGAAATGAGTGAAACCAATTTCTCCCCCCGCGAGATCGTTAGCGAACTCGACCGCTATATCGTCGGTCAGAACGATGCCAAGCGCGCCGTGGCCATCGCCTTGCGCAACCGCTGGCGCCGCCAGCAGCTGCCCGAGGACATGCGCCGCGAGATCACGCCCAAGAACATCCTGATGATCGGGCCGACCGGCGTCGGCAAGACCGAGATTTCGCGGCGGCTGGCGCGGCTGGCGCAGGCCCCCTTCATCAAGGTCGAGGCGACCAAGTTCACCGAGGTCGGCTATGTCGGCCGCGACGTCGAGCAGATCGTCAGGGACCTCATCGAGGCCGGCATTTCGCTGCTGCAGGACAAGCGCCGCGGCGAGGTGCAGGCCAAGGCCCATCTCAATGCCGAGGAACGGGTGCTCGACGCCCTGGTCGGCGCCTCGGCGACGCCCTCGACCCGCGATGCCTTCCGCAAGCGCCTGCGCGCCAACGAACTGGACGACAAGGAGATCGAGGTCGAGGTTCAGCCGCAGATGCCGGGCCTTTTCGAAATTCCCGGCATGCCGGGCGGCAATGTCGGCATGGTCAATCTGTCCGACATGCTCGGCAAGGCCTTTGGCGGCGGTAAGGGCGTCAAGAAGCGCATGCTCATCAAGGACAGCTATGGCCAGCTTCTGACCGAGGAGGCCGACAAGCTCCTCGACCTCGAGGCGATAAAGGCCGAGGCGGTGTCGCTGGTGGAAAACCACGGCATCGTCTTTCTCGACGAGATCGACAAGATCACGATGAGCGACCAGCGCGGCGGTGACGTCTCCCGCGAAGGCGTGCAGCGCGACCTGTTGCCGCTGATCGAGGGCACCACGGTTTCGACCAAATACGGGCCGGTCAAGACCGACCATATCCTGTTCATCGCCTCGGGCGCCTTCCATGCCGCCAAGCCGTCGGATTTGTTGCCGGAGCTGCAGGGCCGTCTGCCGATCCGGGTGGAACTCAGGGCCCTGACGCACGAGGATTTCGTCCGCATCCTCAACGACACCGACGCTTCGCTGATCAAGCAATACGTGGCGCTGATGGCAACCGAGGGCGTCACCCTCGACTTCACTCCGGACGCGGTCGAGGCCATCGCCGACGCGGCGGTGCATGTCAACTCGACCGTCGAGAACATCGGGGCGCGGCGGCTGCAGACGGTGATGGAGCGGCTGGTCGAGGACATCTCCTTCGAGGCGCCGGACAAGCAGGGCGAATCGATCCGCATCGACGGTGCTTTCGTCCGCGACAAGGTCGGCACCCTGGCCGGGGATACGGATCTGTCGAAGTTCGTGCTGTAGGAGCGGATTTGCTTTAAAATCAATGGCCGAACGCTTGGACGCGGGAGATTCGGCCATGTCGGAAAAATCGTTCGCTCGATTTCGATACTTGTTGGCGGCGCTTGGGCTCGCGGAAATCGCCGTCGGACTGATCGCTGCTTTTTACGGGCCGCTGGAGATTTACGTCTTCTACTTCTTCTCGGGAGACGGACGCTTCGCCTATCCCGGATTCGGCATGGGCTCGCTCTGGTTCGCGGCGCTTGTCGCCCACAATCTCGCCTACTATCTGCTGGCGGCGACCCTGCTGCCGCTGGGTTACGCCACCATGCGGCATTACGCCTGGGCCGCGCGGGCGTCGCTGGCGCTGGCCTGGCTGTGGCTACTGCTCGGCATCGAAGCGCTGATTCTGGTTCTGACTTACGCCTTCACGGCTTTTTCTCCCGCCGAGATGGCGGCCCATCCGGATCGTGTGGTCATTATCGGCGTCGGGCTCGTCCTGGCAGGAATCGTATTGCCGGTCCTGTTCATCTGGCTGTTCAATCGCCCGGAAACGCACAGGATTCTCTCGGTACGCTCGGGTTTTGCCGACTGGATCGACAAAAGACCGCTTCCCTTGCTTCTGGCCATTCTTGGTTGCGGACTGGCGATCGTCGCGCTGCACCTGATGGTGTTCGTGCAGGCTTTCTGGCCGATGTTCGGAACCTTGAGCGTCGGGCGGGCCAACATGTATCCGATCGCGGCAACCATCGTCGTTTTGACTCTCGCGACGACCGGGCTGGCAGCTGGCAAGCGTCTTGGTCTGTGGGGCGCCGCGGCTGCGGTTGCGCTGTTGTTTACGGCCTTCGTGACGACCTTCTGGCAAAAGGACATTCCTGACCTCATGGCCACACTGGACCTATCAGAAACCGAACAAACCTGGCTCGTCGCTGCGCGATTGCCCGACACGCCGTTCCTTCTGCTGGCAAGTGGATTGCCGCTCGGCGGAATCCTCGTTCTTCTGGCACTCAGTTGGCCGTATTTTTCGAACGCGTCGAAAACGCTTGTTTGGAACTGACTGTGAACTGCGTGCATAACGGGGAAACGGGGATTTATCCCCGCAGTTCCACCAAGTCCCATCTGTTGCCGAACGAATCGACAAAAACTGCAACGACCCCATAGGGTTCGTGGCGCGGTTCTTCGAGGAATTCCACACCTTTTGCACTATAGTCGGCGTGGTCGCGGTTGAAATCATCGGTCTCAAGGAAGAAGCCGACGCGACCGCCGGCCTGCCGCCCGATGGCAGCCTCCTGCTCCGGGTTCGTTGCCTTGGCCAGCAACAGCGCCGTGCCGCCGCCCTTGGCAGAGACGCGCACCCAGCGCTTGCCGCCGCCGAGGTCGGTGTCTTCCAGAAGATCGAAACCGAGCTTGCCGACATAAAAGGCAATCGCCTCGTCGTAATCGGGCACGACGAGCGTGACGAGCGAAAGCACGGCGCTCATTTCGCCTTGCCGCTTCTGCGGATGATCTCGGTCTGGAGATGGGCCAGATCCTCCGGCGTCAGCTTGCCGATGTCGCGGGCGAGGCGGTTGGCCAGAGCCGTCGCCTCCGGCGCCATGCCGGCGGTGTCGATGGTGATGCGCGGATCGGAGATTTCAGACAGGCGAATCAGTTCCTCCGCCTCGTCCCAGATGACGTTGAAATAGGCGATGATGCGCTGCATCAGATCCCAGGTCGGGGTGCCGCGATGGCCGTGTTCAAGGGCCGACAGATAGGCGCTCGACACCTTGATCCCCGCCGCCATCTGCTTGAGGGTGATGCCGCGTTCGGCCCGCAATGCCCTGAGTTTGACGCCGAGCGGGGTCATGAGGCCTGCCTTTTCAGCCGGATATAGAAGGCCCCCTCGCCGCCATGTTCGCGGGCCGCCTGCTGCCAGCCGGCGACCAGCGGCGCCAGGGTCTTTTCGGAAAGCCAGAGCGGCAGCATGGCGCGCAGGACGCCCTTCTGCTCGATCTGGCCCCAGCCGGTCTTCTTGAAGCCCATGCCGGTGATGACCAGAAGCGTCCGGTCGCCGCGGACGTGGCGGGCGGCGACAAAACGGCAAAGGGCGGCATGGGCCTCGTCCTGTCTGAGGCCATGCAGATCGATGGTGGCATCGATCGGGATGTGGCCGCGCCGCAGCTTGCGGCCGAGACGCGGTTCGATCCCCTTGTCATGCCCGAGCGCGGCGGCACGCGGCACCGGCGGCGCGCCATGGCCATTGATCTGCGCTGGCGCCGGACGTTTCGGCGGCGACTTGCCTTTCCTGGCGACGGGTGGCGGCGGCATTTCCGCCAGCTCCTCGACCAGACGTTCGGGATGGAGCGGGCTCACGGTGCGGGCGACCTCGGTCCACAAATGCCAGTCCTTGAGGCGCGGCGATTTGCGGCTCGGACCCCGCATGGTCGTCAATCAGTCGAGCTGGCGGGTGGCGACGAGCTTCCAGTTCGGATCGCGAGACCTGACATTGCGGGCAAAGGTCCATTCGTCCTTGATAGTCACCACCTGATCGGCATTGCCCTCGACCAGATCGCCGGATCCATCGCGGGTTGCCGAAACCACCTCGGCCTTGTAGCGGATGGTGATCTGTGCCGTCTTCTTGTCGAAATCGATCTCGGAAATATCGCTGCCGGGCAACCCGACAAAAGTGAATTCGACCCTTTGTCCGGCCGCTTCGCGGTCGCTGATCGCCTGTTCGAATCCGTCGAAGACATCCTTGTCGAGCAGCGATTTGAGGGTCTTGCGGTCGCCGGCGGCAAAGGCGGTGACGATCATCTCATAGGCGGCCTTGGCGCCTTCGAGGAAGGATTTGGGCATGAAGCCCGGGTCCGCGGCACCAATCGCCTTGAGACCGGAGGCGATATCGGCATCGCCATGGGACAATTGCTCGCTTTCGGCCTCGAGCTTGCGGCTGCGCCGTTCGTCGGTCGGCTCCTGCAGCGGCTCGGGAACGACCGGGCGCGGCGCAACGACGGTTTCATTGGCGTGCGCCTCGCTTTCCGCCTCGGTCGGACGCGGCCGGACCCGCGGCACCGGCGGCCGCTCATTGCCGGTGCGGCTCCCCAGAACCGAACGCATGCGCAGGAACACCACAATGATCACGCCGATGGCAATCAGTGTCGGGATATCGAGAAAATTGTTCATTCGGAGGCTCGACCCTGTTTGAGTTCCTGGTGCAATGCTCATCCCCGCCATGAAACCCGGCAAGGGTCGCATCGCGATGAGATTACCCTATATATAGGCAAAGCTTCACTCAAAACCAGTTGACGCGACTGGTTCGGTCGATTTTCCGGCGGGAATTCAGAGCAAGGTTCGTCCATGGTTGCCTATTTGTTTTTGGGATTCCTCATTATCCCCCTGATCGAGATCGGGCTGTTCATCGTGATCGGCCAGATGATCGGGTTGTGGCCGACCCTTCTCGGCGTCGTCGTGACAGCATTGATCGGCTCGGCGATCATCCGCAGGCAGGGCCTTTCGCTGATCTCCGACATCCAGCGGCATTTGCAGGCCGGCAGACTGCCGGCGCAGCAGATGTTCGAAGGCCTGGTCATCTCCATTGCCGGGGCGCTTCTGCTGACGCCGGGCTATTTCACCGACACGATCGGCTTTCTGCTCCTGATCCCGCCGCTGAGAAGAGCGCTTTATGCCTGGCTCAGGACCCGGATCCGCGTCGAGACCGTTGCCGGCGGCGCGACCCGTGCCGGTCGTCGCGTCGAGGACGATGTCGTCGATCTTGACAACGACGACTGGCGCGACCGCTGATTCCGCCTTTCGGTTTGCTTGCGAATGACCGGCAAAAATGCTAGCCCAGCCGCCGTCGACGAGAAGGACAGGCGAAATGAGCGACGAGACCGAGGGCAAGAACGAAGGCGCCACGGCGCAGGACGGCGCGGCGCAGACTGACGCGACAGGCACGGATTCGACACCGGTCTGGCGGCTGATCAGCCAATATATCAAGGATCTGAGCTTCGAGAACCCGAAAGCGCCGACATCGATCCTGACTTCGTCGACGATGCCGAAATTCGACGTCAACATCAATGTCGGCGTCAATCGATTGCCCAGTGACATCTTCGGCGTGGAGATGACGCTGAAGGCCAAGGCGACACGGGACGATTCGATCCTGTTCAACATCGAACTGGTCTATGGCGGCGCATTCCTGATCAAGAACATCCCGGACCAGCAACTGGCGCCGCTGTTGATGATCGAAAGCCCGCGGCTCCTGTTCCCCTTCGCCCGCCAGATCCTTGCGACGGTCAGCCAGCAGGGCGGGTTCCCGCCGCTGATGATGGAGCCGGTCGATTTCGCCACGATCTATCGCAACAATCTTGCCGCCCTTGCCAAGGCGCAGCAGGAACAGGCCGGCGAAACGCCGACCAACTAGAGCGTTTTCAGGCGAAGCGGATACCGGTTCGCCGGTTCGAAAACGCGACC
>CAZKTH010000047.1:0-2970 GCA_964555575.1 uncultured Devosiaceae bacterium
AGATTGCGGCCGGCCAGCGCCGCCGGGAACCACATCATTTCGTTGAGATAGCGCATCAGCGCCGCGGCGTTGAGGTCGCTGCCGCCTCCGACGTCGGCGACGCTCAGCGTCCCGAGCATCTTCATGGTGATGCGGCCGTCGCCCTCGAGATAGTGATCGCGCCCGAAAACGACCGGCAGCGACCGGTTCGGCAACCACACCTGCCAGACAAAGCCCGGTGGATTGGTCGAATAGGTTTGCTCGGCAACGAACGCCATCCAGTTGGCATCCGGTTTGCTGCGGATGCGCCCGGTCTGGATCACCGTCACGATTTGCGGAATCGTCTGCCCGATGACGCCGGCCTGTCTCAGGTGACGGGCGACCGGCGCCGGCAGTTCGGCGAGGCGGGCTTCGGTGATCGTTTCCGTGTTCGGCTGCGCCGCTTCGCGCAATTGCGCGACTTCGGCGGTGATGGCGCGGGAAAAGCTCCAGAACGAGAAACCGATCCAGCCAGCACCGATGACCAGCAGCGCACTGATTACGACAGGGATTGCTGTGAGCATCAAGGTCTCCCGCAAACGCGCGCGCACTCTGGCAGGGTGGCGCCGTCACGCCCTCCAGATCAAGTCCCGAGCCGCGAAGCCGATCAGCCCGCGTCCGAATAGATCTCGAGCTTGTTCCTTTTCTCGTGCACGGCGGCGATGGCGTCCATGCAGCGGGCCCGCGGGAAGGTGGCGATCGCCTCGGTGCCGAATCTGAGTTTCGAGAACAGATCGAACCGGCCCTGATGCAGTTCCATGATCTTCTGGACGATCGGCAGGCCAAGCCCGGCGCCCTGTTCGGCCGATTTCTGCGCCAGCGAGCCCTGGCCGAACGAGCTGAGCACCGTTTCGATCTCGCTTTCGGGAATGCCCGGGCCATTGTCCCTGACCGAAACGTACTGGCCGCCATCGGGCGTGCGGTCGACCACCAGTTGCACCTTGCCCGATTGCGGCGTGAACTTGATGGCGTTGGACAAGAGGTTGAGCACCACCTGCCGAACCGCCCTCTCGTCCGCCCACAGCTTGGAGATGTTGTCGCCGTAATGCGCCGTTATCTCGATGCTCTTGGCCTTGGCGCGGATTTCCAGCATGTGCCGGCAATCCTCGGCGATTTCGACCAGTGAAAGCGCCTCCTCGTTGAGGTCGTACTTGCCGGCCTCGATGCGGGAAAGGTCCAGGAGTTCGTTGATCAGGTTCAGAAGGTGCTGGCCGCTGGTGTGGATGTCGCCGGCATATTCCTTGTATTGCGGCACCTGATGCGGGCCGAGCAGCTCGGATTTGAGAACTTCGGAAAAGCCGATGATGGCGTTGAGCGGCGTCCGCAGTTCGTGGCTCATCGTCGCCAGGAAGCTCGACTTGGCGATATTGGCACGTTCGGCCTGGCGGCGCGCCTCTTCGGACATGTTGCGCGCCTCCTCGAGTTCGAGGATCAGCGCGTCCTTTTCCGCCTGGTGCTTGAGCGTCTCGATGGCGGAGGCGTTGAGCTGGCGGGCCAGGAAGAAGAAGAACACTTCGGCGCCGATGGCGATGGCTGCCATTGAATAGGCGAGGGGCTGTCTGAGGGTCAGAAGGGCGACGGAAACGACCAGGGTCGCCGGCGCCGTGCTGACGAGGATGGCGCCGGGCAGGCTGCGGGTCGACACCGTATTGGCCGCCACCCCGATCAGCAGCAGCGCGAAGGTGATGACCGAAACCCCCTCGCGCGCCGGGGTGTAGAGGAACAGGACGAGCAGGGCCCAGGAAAGGCCGAAGGCCGCCTCGGCGGCGACGAAGGTGGTCGTCCAGCGGCGGACGTCGAAACTCTCATGCTGCCGCGCCAGGAACTGCCGGCACAAGAGCACCACCAGCGTATTGGTCACCGCCACCGAGCCGGCCCAGATGAAGGCAATCAGCGGCTGCACCCAGACCGAGGCGAAAATGGCGAGGATGGCCATCAGGAACGGCAGCGCCCAGCCGGCCGAAAGGCGGGAGGCGGCATATTCCTGCAAAAGCTCGAGATCGTAGGACGAACGGGTGCCGCTGGCCGAGGTCAGACGCTGGCGCGCATCGAAGACGGCACGCTGGATATTGCGCCGATTGCGCTGTCTTTCGGCATTGTCGTTGGGATTGTCTGCCAGGTTACGCGGCATGCCTATACTCACACAGCGCGGAAACCACATAGGAAATGCGCTGCGTCGAACCTAATTGGGCGTGGTTAATAGCCAGTTGATTCGCCTTGCCAAATCCGTCGTTCGCGTCGGCGCGCCATACCGTTGACAGGTGGAACAATATTGCGTTCAATACAGTGTTTCGCGCAGAGCCATTCCGGTCCTATGTGGGCTCAGGGCCGCGTATTGGAATGTTTGTCTAAGGGGGATGGACAATGGCGCTGGACAAAATTGACCGAAAGATTCTGTCCATTTTGCAGCGCGACACCACCCTGCCGGTTGCCGAGATCGGCAAGAAGGTCGGATTGTCGACGACCCCGTGCTGGCGGCGCATCCAGAAAATGGAGGAAGACGGCATCATCCGGCGCCGTGTGGCCCTGCTGAATCCGGCCAAGGTCAATGCCGGCGTCACGGTTTTCGTTGCCGTCAGGACCAACGAGCACAACGATGCCTGGATGCGCAAGTTTTCCGCCGTCATCGAGGATTGTACGGAAGTGGTGGAGTTTTACCGCATGAGCGGCGAGGTGGATTATCTGCTGCGCGTCGCCGTACCCGACATTCCCGCCTATGACGTCTTCTACAAGAAGCTGATTTCGAAGATCGCCCTGAACGATGTCAGTTCGTCCTTCGCCATGCACCAGATCAAGTACACCACCGAACTGCCGCTGGAATACATAAAGGTGGAGGAGTGAGGGCCGGCGCGGCGAAGCCGCGCAAAATCGCTGCAGTGGAGCGATTTTAGGCCCGAACGCCCGGAGAGCTGTGCTCGGAGGGCCAGGCCGGCACGAGGCCCGAACGCCCGG
>CAZKTH010000047.1:3070-14937 GCA_964555575.1 uncultured Devosiaceae bacterium
ACGCCCGGAGAGCTGTGCTCGGAGGGCCAGGCCGGCACGAGGCCCGAACGCCCGGCAGTCTACCCCCCGGTCACCGACATGTGCCGGCCCGGATCTCCGGCGATCCCCAGCCGCCCGATGTGAAAATCGTGACCCTTGGGCTTGAGGATCATGGCGCGGTCGAGGGCTTGGTCCACTCCGACGGGACCGTCCTGGCGCCATGCCGCCCTCAGATCGACATGGTCCTCCTGACCCAGGCACAAATAGAGCTTGCCGGTCGCCGTCAGGCGCACGCGGTTGCAGCTTTCGCAGAAATTGTGGCTCAGGGGCGTGATGAAACCGAGCCTGCCGCCGGTTTCGGCAACGCTGAAATAGCGCGCCGGGCCGCCGGTCCGTTCGGCGAGACGGGTGAGGGTGAAGCGGGACGCAAGACGGTCGCGCACTTCAGTGAGCGGCAGATGCGTTTCGGTCCGGTCCAGGCCGGTCTCGCCGAGCGGCATGGTTTCGATCAGGGTCAGGTCGTGGCCCCGCCCATGCGCCCAGATCAGCATGTCGGCGATCTCGTCCTGGTTGACGCCCTTGAGCGCCACCATGTTGATCTTGACCCGGAGGCCGGCCGCGGTCGCCGCCTCGATGCCGGCAAGCACCGTTTCGAGGCGTCCGCGCCGGGTGATCGTGGCGAATTTGGCCGGATCGAGGCTGTCGAGCGAGACATTGACCCGCCTGACGCCGGCGGCGGCGAGCTCGGGAGCGTGCCCGGCGAGCCGGCTGCCATTGGTCGTCAGCGTCAGTTCGTCGAGTCCGGACCCCACATGCCTGCCCAGGGTACCGATCAGCTTCATGACGTCGCGCCGCACCAGGGGTTCGCCGCCGGTCAGCCGGAGCTTTCTGACACCGCGCCGCATGAAGGCGAGGGTGATCGCCTCGAGTTCCTCGAAGCTGAGGATTTCGCTTTTGGGCAGGAAGGTCATGCGTTCCGCCATGCAATAGGTGCAGCGGAAATCACAGCGGTCGGTCACCGACACTCTGAGATAGGTCACCTGACGGCCGAAGCCGTCGATCAGAGGGGCGGCCGAAGCCTGGTTGGTGGAACGCATCGCGGCAACATAGCGGCGTTGGTGGCGACAGCAAAGCGGCATGTCACTCGCTTCCGCTCACAATCGGGGGAACGAAAAAGGCCGACGCGCGGCCGGCCTTTTTGAATCGATGCGGCTCGATGCCCTACTGGCGGACGACGACCTTGGAGCCGATCTTGACGCGATCGTACAGATCGATGATGTCCTCGTTGGTCAGGCGGATGCAGCCCGAGGATACGGCCTGGCCGATGGTCCATGGCTCGGAGGTGCCGTGCAGTCGATAAAGGGTCGAGCCGATATAGAGAGCGCGGGCGCCGAGCGGATTGTTGGGGCCACCTTCCATATAGGCGGGCAGGCCGGGGACGCGCTGGCGCATGGCCGGCGGCGGCGTCCATTCCGGCCATTCCTTCTTGGCCGTAATGGTGTGGATACCCGACCAGCGGAAGCCGTCACGGCCGACACCAATGCCGTATTTGATCGCCTTGCCGTCGTCGAGGACGAAATAGAGCCGGCGCTCCGCTGTCTCGACGATGATGGTGCCGGGCTTGTATTTGGTTTCGTAGTCGACGATCTGGCGATGGATCGGACTGGCCCGGCTTGATTTGGTGGGCGACAGCCCTGCCATGCCGCCCTCGACCCATTTGTCGACTTCGGGCACATAGATCAGCGCCGCGAAGGACGGCGTGACAGTCGCAAGACCGATAAGCACGGCAACAACAAACGCAAAAACCCGCCTCATTGCCTTCATAACTGATTTCCCCTGATTCCCTGGCCGCGAATCCGCCCTTGCCAAGCGGTATTGCAAGTCAATATGCGTTTTCAGGGTGCTTGAAAAGATATCCCCGACGCACCCTTTCACACGTTGTGAACCATAATTATTAATGTGTTGCAAACCGGTGTCGATTGCGCTTCACACGGCCGTGATCGTGACGCCCGGAAAAAGCGACGCGAGTGGAGCCGATCCGAATGCAGGACAATGACAAGCGCCTGGCCGCCGAAGCGGCCATCGACGAGGTGAAACCCGGCATGAAGATCGGGCTCGGGACCGGATCGACCGCGACGCATTTCGTCGATCTCATCGGCGAGAAGGTGGCCGCAGGACTCGAGTGTCTTTGCGCCGCCACCTCCGTCGCCATCGAGAACCAGGCGCGATCCCTCAATATCCCGCTTGCCGAACTCGACGATATCGGCGTGCTCGATCTCACCGTCGACGGCGCCGACGAGGTCGATCCCGACCTCAATCTGATCAAGGGCGGCGGCGGCGCCCTGCTGCGCGAGAAGATCGTTGCCGTCGCCTCGCGCCGCATGATCGTGATCGCCGACGGCTCGAAACGGGTCGCGGCGCTCGGCAGGTTCCCGCTGCCGATCGAGATCAACCCCTTCGCCGCGCTGACAACCAGCCGCGCCGTCGAGGCGGTGGCCCGGCGCTTTGGCTGTGAAGGCGATGTCGTCAGGCGCCTCAAGCCGGACGGCACGGCCTTTCTGACCGATGGTGGGCACTTCATTCTCGATGCGTCTTTTGGCCGTATTTCCGATCCAGAAGCACTCTCTCGCGCCCTGCTCGACGTTCCGGGGGTGGTTCAGCACGGTCTGTTCCTTGGGATCTGCAGGGCCGCCTATTTCGCCGAAGACGGCAAAATCAGAAAGCTCGGCGCCTGAGGGGCGCCAAAACTGGAGGATTCTCCGCGATGCTCATTACCGTTCGCCACATGGCGATGCGCTATGCCGCTCTCGTTCTTGGCCTGGTTCTGGCAATGGGGCTGACACCACTCAGCGCAACGGCCCAGGAACTCTCTCCCGAGCATATTGCCCTGGCCCGCAAATTCGTCGATCTCAGTTACAAGATCACCACCTTCGAGCAGTCGCTCATCCAGACCGGGATCGATGTGTCCAATCAGATTCTCAAGCAGGATCCGAGCCTGGAAAAACAGTCCAACAAGGCGATCGGCGATGCGATTGGCTATTTCGCCAAGCAGAAGGACGACGTGCTGAACCAGTTCGCCCGCGTCTACGCCCTCAGGTTCTCGATGGACGAACTCAAGCAGTTGAACGCCTTCTACGAGACGCCCGTAGGCCAGAAGCTGGCCGGACTGCAGCCGACGATCGATCAGGACATCGTCAAGCTTTACCAGCTCTACGAGCAGAACATGCGCAAGGAGTTCTATGCGCGGGTCCGCGCCGATCTGGTCGCGCAGGGCGCCAAGCTGTAGAGCATCGTGCGAAAAAGTGGCTCCCGGTTTTTCGCCAACTGGGGACCGACCCGAAGGGGCAAATCGTGCCGGCGGCACGATCTGAGGTCCGAAGGATGCGGCCACAAGGAAACTGAGCATGCGTTCTTATTCCGTCAGAACGCATGCTCCAGGATCCGGTCGGCGGTAGCGCGTCACGTCGCGACATAGTGGTCGCGCCTGTGATTGATGGCGATGACGAGGTCGAGCACGACGGCTCCGAGCACGGAATAGGCCACCGTGACGGCATCGCGCAGCAGCAGCGCGGTAGCGAACAGCGCCACGTCGAAGATCAGCTGCGTCCAGCCGGCGCGGAAGCCGGTGGCGTCCTGCAGATAGAGCGCCAGTATGCCGATGCCGCCGAGGCTGGCGCCATGGCGGAACAGGGCCAGGAGCGCCGAGCCGGTGACGGCGCCGAAAAGCACCGCCCCGAAAAGCGGGTCGAGGCTTTCGAACCGGAGCCAGTGCGGCATGAGCAGCGACAGTCCCGACAAAAGGCCGACGGCGATGAAGCTCTTGATCACGAAGCCGAGGCCGATGCGGCGGTAGCCGAACCAGTAGAAGGGCAGGTTGATGACGAAAAAGACCGGGCCGAAGCTCCAGCCCGTGGCATAGGAGACAAGGATGGCCAGTCCTGCCGTCTGGCCGGTGACAAGGCCGAGATGGGTCAGGATGACGATGCCGAAGGCCGCCATGGTGCTGCCATAGGCCAGGCCCTGCGCGTCTTCGAGCAGGCTGTGGCGGGGGCCGGACAGGTCGGTTGTTGCGTTCATGGCGGATTTCGCGTTCATGCCGGGCTTGTCTCATGCCTGAGGCGGGCCGGCAAGCGGCGCCGGCGCCCGGTGTGCCCCTGCGCCGGGTGCATGGCTGATGTCGAACGGGCGAGACTGGTCCCGGCTTGTCTTGAGCCGACATTTGTGCTTTCCGCATGGCGCCAACAAAGGGGTATTCGACATGTACGATCTCATCGTGATCGGCGGCGGGTCCGGCGGCGTCCGGGCGGCGCGCATGGCCGCGTCCTATGGCGCGAAAGTGGCGATCGTGGAGGAATACCGCTATGGCGGCACCTGCGTCATTCGCGGCTGTGTGCCGAAAAAGCATTTCGTCCATGCCAGCCGCTTCCCGGAAGTGCTGGCGGTGGCGCCGGCCTATGGCTGGCAGGTCATGGCCCAGTTCGACTGGAAAACCCTCAAGGCCAACAAGAACAGGGAAATCGCCCGGCTTGAAGGCGTCTATGTCGGCATGCTCGAAAAATCCGGGGTCGAACCCATCCGCGACCGGGCGGTGATCGAGGGACCGAACGCGGTGCGGCTGGTCAAGGCCGATCGTGTGCTCGAGACGCGCACCATCCTGATCGCCACGGGCGGGCATCCCTATCGCCCCAACATCATCGGGGGCGAACTCGGCATCACCTCCAACGAGGCGCTGGAACTCGACACGCTGCCCGAATCCATCCTGATCGAGGGCGCCGGCTATGTCGCCGTCGAATTCGCCGGCATCTTTGCCGGGCTCGGGGTGAAGACGACACTGGCCTATCGCCGCGGCAACGTGCTGCGCGGTTTCGACCAGGACCTGCGTACCGATCTCAGGGACGCCATGGCGGCGCGCGGCATCGGCTTCCGTTTCCAGTCCTGCATCGAGCGGCTCGAACACACCCATCACGGCATCCGCGCCGTGTTCAATACCGGCGATGCCGAGGCCTACGGCGCCGTGATGTTCGCGACCGGCCGGCTGGCCAATACCGGCAATATGGGTCTCGAACGGGTCGGAGTCGAAATGGACGAGGCCGGCACGATCGAGGTTGATGCCTATTCCAGGACCTCGGTACCCTCGATCTATGCCGTGGGCGATGTCACCGGCGGGGCCGAACTGACCCCGGTCGCCATCCGCGAGGGCGCCGCCTTCGCCGAGACGGTGTTCAACGACAATCCGACCGCCGTCGACCATTCCCTCATCCCGACCGCCATCTTTTCCGAGC
Source organism: uncultured Devosiaceae bacterium (assembly GCA_964555575.1). Lineage (GTDB taxonomy): Bacteria > Pseudomonadota > Alphaproteobacteria > Rhizobiales > Devosiaceae > JAHJQZ01. The sequence continues at coordinate 8,332 of CAZKTH010000047.1, forward strand.
CGGAGATCGGCACCGTCGGACTGACCGAGGCGGAAGCGGCGGAAAAACATGGCGACATCGATGTCTGGGTGACCCGCTTCCGGCCGCTGACCAATACCTTGAGCGACAAGCCCGACAGGATGATGATCAAGCTGATCGCCGAAAGGGACGGGGGCAGGGTGCTCGGCGTCCACCTGCTCGGGCCGGGCACGTCCGAGATGGTCCAGCTCGTCACCATCCCGATGGCGATGGGGGCGACCAAGGCGGATTTCGACCGCGCCATCGCCGTCCACCCGACCGCCGCCGAGGAACTGGTGACCTTCAAGGCGCCGAGCTATGTCTATCGGGGCGGGGTGAAGCAGTAGGGTGAGCGTTTTCGCTTTTTCGCCCGCCGTCATTGCGAGGAGGCGCAGCCGAGGAAGCAATCCATTTACGACCACAGTGCAGCATGGGTCCGGATTGCTTCGCTTTGCTCGCAATGACGGGCAAGAAGCCGTTGCACTCCCAGCAGATACACATCGCGCTTGGCACATCCGCCCCGTCTTGCTAGACCGCCCGCCAGCGGCGGAGACGGCTCCGCCGGCGAGCAGTCGGAACCAAAGCCATGACCGAAACATGGACCCCGCAATCCTGGCGGCAAATGTCCATCTCCCAGGTGCCGGTCTATCCGGACGCCGAGGCGCTCGCCCGCGCCGAAGGGCAGTTGGCGAGCTTCCCGCCGCTGGTCTTTGCCGGCGAGGCGCGTGATCTCAAGGCGAACCTTGCCGAAGTGGCACGGGGCGAGGCGTTCCTGTTGCAGGGCGGCGACTGCGCCGAAAGCTTCGGCGAGCACGGCGCCGACCACATCCGCGATTTCTTCCGCGTCTTTCTGCAGATGGCGATCATCCTGACTCACGGCTCGACCAAGCCGGTGGTCAAGGTCGGTCGCGTCGCCGGCCAGTTCGCCAAGCCGCGCTCGGCCGAAGTCGAAAAACTCGGCGATATCGAACTGCCCTCCTATCGCGGCGACATCATCAACGACATCGCCTTCACCCCCGAGGCGCGGGTACCCAATCCCGACCGCATGCTCGATGCCTACCGGCAGTCGGCGGCGACCCTCAACCTGCTCAGGGCCTTCGCCACCGGCGGTTTCGCCAATCTCGCCCGCGTCCACGAATGGACGACCGAATTCCTCAAGACCTCGCACGCCTATCCGGCCTATGAGGAGCTGGCGAAAAAGATCGACGACGCCATCACCTTCATGCGGGCCCTCGGGCTGACGCCGGAAAACACGCCGCAATTGCGGGAAACCAAGTTCTTCACCTCCCACGAGGCGCTGCTGCTCGGTTACGAGGAAGCACTGACCCGCCGGGATTCGATCACCAATGACTGGTACGCCACCTCCGGCCACATGATCTGGATCGGCGACCGCACCCGCCAGCCCGACGGCGCCCATGTCGAATATTTCGCCGGGGTCAAGAACCCGATCGGCCTCAAATGCGGCCCGAGCCTTTCGGCCGAGGACCTGAAACGCCTGCTCGCAAAGCTCAATCCCAAGCGCGAGCCGGGCCGGCTGACCCTGATCACCCGCTTCGGCGCCGGCAAGGTCGGCGATCACCTGCCGCGCCTGATCGAGACGGTGAAGGCCGAGGGCCAGGCCGTCGTCTGGTGCTGCGATCCGATGCACGGCAACACGGTCAAGACCCAATCCGGCTACAAGACCCGGCCCTTCGAATATGTGCTCGGCGAGGTCGAGGAGTTCTTCGCCGTCCATCGCGAGATGGGGACCTATGCCGGCGGCGTTCACATCGAGATGACCGGACGCGACGTCACCGAATGCACCGGCGGCGTCTCGGCCGTGACCGAGAACGATCTGTCGAACCGCTACGACACCCGCTGCGATCCGCGCCTCAACGCCTCCCAGGCGCTCGAACTCAGCTTCCTGGTCGCTTCCCGCATCGCCAGCGACAATGGCGCACCGGCGCCGGTGCCGGCCAAGGCCTGAGTGCCAGGGCTCTTTCGGCGAGGCGGGCACCTGTCTGCCGCCGGCAAATGCGGCCGGAGTCGGATCGATTAGCCGAACATTAACCCTAATAGACCATGAATATTGGCCTGAAGCTCCCGTGTCATGCTGGGAAAGGTCGTGTGATGGTCCCCAAGAAAATTGCCGCATTTGCCGGGTCGCTGGCGTTTCTGGCCCTGCCGCAGACGGCAAGCGCCGCCGACTACACCGACTGGCCGGACGGCTTGCGTGGTTCCTATGACTGGAACGACAGTAGCCAGAACGAAGATGTGGTCGGCTTCGAGGCCGGCCTGCGCTACTATCTGTCGGCCGGCGGACAGAGCTTTTCGGTCGGGCCGACCACCGAAACCAGCTCCGATGTCTCGCACATTCTCGAAGCGCATGTGCGCATCAACGACAATTCCACCAGTTCCTTCCTGCGCGCCAATGCCGGCTATGCCATCGCGACCACGGGTGAATATTCCGGCGACTGGTCGAGCGGCTCGATCGTCGACGGCACCATCGGCTATATCGGCGGCGATCTCGGCCAGTTCTGGTTCGGCGATGCGCGCAAGGGCTTCGGCATAGGCGGCTTCATCGGCTACCAGTATCTGCACGACAATCCCGACATGGGTCGGGCCAATTTCACCACCGCCAGTTCGGTGAACGACATCACCTGGTCGACCACCAGTACCTACTGGACCGTGCCCTTTGACAGCCAGCCCAACAATTTCGACGTCCATATGCTGCGTCTGGGCGCCACCATGCGTTCCGAAATCAACGACATGGCCGACATCTCCCTCGACCTGGCGGCGATCCCCTATGCCAATATCTCGGGCACGCTCGGTTCGTTCGGGGTTTCGAGCTTCATCGATGGCGGGGCCACCTATGTCCAGTCCTCGGCGGCGGACATCAATGGCTGGGGCTATGGCGCCGCGGCCGACCTGATGTTCGGCTTCCATCCGACCGACAACATGGTGGTGCGCCTGGGCGGCCGTGCCCGCTACATTCAGGGCATCTACGATTCCACCTATTCCATGGCGGCGATCACCGACCAGGCCGATGCCAATACCGACGGCACCTACGAAACCGCGCCGATCTATACCAACCAGAACTACATCGACACCAACAACGCGTTCTCGATGTGGCGCCTGGGCGGGCTTTTCGAACTCACCGCCAGCTTCTGACCGGTCCGGACACCAGCCCTCGGATCCAATGGGCGACGCTTGCCGATCCGTCCGGCAGGGGATAAGTGTTGCCCGCTTTGTCCCATCATTTCAGCGGGCAGATTCCAGTGACCGACCGGCTTCGCATCGCTCTGGCGCAACTCAACCCGACGGTCGGGGCGATCGCGGCCAATCTCGATATGGCCCGGACCGCGCTCGACCAGGCCGAGGCAGCCGGCGCCGATATCGTTTTGTTCAGCGAACTGTTCCTGACCGGCTATTTCCCCGACGATCTGCTGTTCAAGCCGCGTTTCGTCGAGGACGCCATGGCGGCGGCGCGCGCCCTTGCCCGCGACACCAAGGGGCGCGGCGTGTCGCTGCTTTTGTCCAATATCTGGATCGACCAGGGCGATCTCGTCAGCGCCGTCCTCTTGTGTCGTGACGGCAACATCCTCGACTACCGCCTCAAGCACGACCTCCCCAACGACGACATCTTCTACGAGAAGCGCTATTTCCGCGCCGGGCCGCTGCCCGAGCCGTTCGAGATCGACGGCATCAGGATCGGCGTGCCGGTCTGCGAGGACATCTGGCAGCCGCATGTCCCCAAGGCGCTGGCCGACAAGGGGGCGGAGCTGCTTTTGTGCCCCAACGGCTCGCCCTATTGGCGCAACAAGCACTATCAGCGCCGCGACCTCATCCGCAACCGCATCAAGGAGACCGGCCTGCCGGTCGTCTACCTCAACCAGGTCGGCGGTCAGGACGAGATCGTCTATGACGGCGCCTCCTTCGGCATGGACGCGGCCGGCAAGCTCGTTTTCGAGGGCGAGAGCTTCAAGCCCGATTTCATCGTCACCGACTGGGTGCGGGACGGCAAGACCTGGACCTGCACCGAAGGGCCGATGGTCGATCTCGTCTCGGTTGACGAGGCGCCCTGGCGCGCCTGCGTGCTCGGATTGCGCGATTACGTCCGCAAGAACCGCTTCGAAAAGGTCGTGCTCGGCCTTTCGGGGGGCATCGATTCCGCCGTCGTCGCCGCCATGGCGACCGACGCCTTCGGGCCGGAAAACGTCCACTGCCTGATGCTGCCCTACCGCTATACCTCTCAGGAGAGCCTCAAGGACGCCAAGGACGCCGCCACAAGGCTCGGTGTCAGATACGACATCGTGCCGATCGGGCCGGCGGTCGAAGGGGCGCTCGCAGAGCTGAAACCGCTTTTCGGCAACATGTCCGAGGACATCACCGAGGAAAACCTGCAGTCGCGCATGCGCGGCACCATCCTGATGGCGATGTCGAACAAGTTCGGCTCGATGCTGCTGACCACCGGCAACAAGTCGGAAATGGCGGTCGGCTACGCCACCATCTATGGCGACATGAATGGCGGTTTCAACCCGATCAAGGATCTGACCAAGATGCGGGTCTACCACCTCGCCGCCTGGCGCAACACGCATATGCCGGACGACTGCCGCGGTCCCGAAGGGGAGGTGATCCCGCAGGCGATCATCGACAAGGCGCCCTCGGCCGAATTGCGCGACAACCAGACCGACCAGGATTCGCTGCCGCCCTACCCGGTACTCGACGCCGTGCTCGACGCCCTGGTCGAGGAGGAGCTGTCGGTCGCCGAGATTGTCGCGCGCGGCTATGACCGCGATCTCGTCAAGCGCATCGAGAAGATGTTCTACATCGCCGAATACAAGCGCCGGCAGGCGGCACCCGGCCCCAAGGTATCGCGCAAGGCCTTCGGGCTCGGGCGCAAATACCCGATCACCAACGGCTATCGCGACATGAGCGCCGGATGACACGGGTCCGTTTCGCCCCCTCGCCGACCGGGCGCATCCATATCGGCAATCTCCGCCCGGCCTTGTTCAACTGGCTGTTCACGCTGAAGACGGGCGGCGAATACATCCTGCGGTTCGACGACACCGACGCGCTGCGCTCGACAACCGCCTTCGCCGAGGGGATCGGGACCGACCTCAACTGGCTCGGCATCGCCCCGCACGAGATCTTCCGCCAGTCCGAGCGCGCCGACATCCACAACGCCGCCCGCGACCGGCTGATCGCCGCCGGACGGCTTTATCCCTGCTACGAGACGCCGGACGAGCTGGAACGCCGCCGCCGCCGCGCCCTGGCGCTCAAGAAGCCGCCGATCTACGACCGCGCCGCCCTCGATCTGACCGAGGCCGATCGCGCCCGCCTCGAAGCCGAGGGCCGCAAACCGCACTGGCGCTTCCGGCTCGACGGCCGTCCGGTCACCTTCACCGACCTGATCCGGGGCGAGCAGACGGTCAACACCGCCTCGCTTTCCGATCCGGTATTGATCCGCGAGGACGGCAGCTATCTCTACACGCTGCCTTCGGTCGCCGACGACATCGACCTTTCGATCACCCATGTCATCCGCGGCGAGGACCATATTTCCAATACCGGGGTGCAGATCGAGATCTTCGACGCGCTCGGGGCGGAGCCGCCGGTCTTCGCCCACCACAACCTTTTGACCGACGAGCATGGCGAGGGGTTGTCCAAGCGCCTCGGCTCGCTGTCGATCGCCGAACTACGCGCGGCCGACTACGAACCGCTGGCGGTCGCCATCGTCGCGGTGCTGACCGGCACGAGCCTGCCTGTTGCGCCCTATCCCTCCCTCGCCGCCATCGCGGAAGGGTTCGAATTTTCCGACATCTCCCACGGGGCCGCCCGTTTCTCGCCGACCGAGCTTGACGCTCTCAACGCCCGCATGCTGCACACCATGGCGTTCGAGGATGCGGCGCCACGGCTCGAAAAGCTCGGCCTTGCCGATCCGGTCCTGTGGGAGGCCCTCAGGGAGAACCTTCACCGTTTCGGCGACATTGCCGATCTGGCCCGCCTCGTGACGGGACCGATCGCCCCGATCATCGTCGACGAGGATGCCGGGTTCCTGAAGACCGCATCCGATCTTATGCCCGAGGAGCCGTGGGACGACACCATCTGGAACGACTGGACGACGGCGCTCAAGGCCGCGACCGGGCGCAAGGGGCGCGCCCTGTTCCATCCGCTCAGGCTGGCGCTCACCGGACGGGAAGCGGGGCCCGAACTCAGGACCCTGCTGCCACTGATCGGGCGTAGGGCGTGTCTGGACCGACTAGCCGGACGATCCGGTCGCCGAACTTGATCAGCCTGAGATCGCCGGAAGTGGCAGCGGTGACGACCGGTGTCGCGCCGCCCACGCTCGTGCCCTGTTCGCCGGGCCGCACCGGACGGGGGCGGGGCAGGGGGACGTGGATGGCGGCGACCGTCACCACCCGCGTCTGGCGGCGCGGATCCCTGAGGGGCAGCGGAAAGGTGAAGTCGTCATAGGCGATCATCGTCCGCCCCGGCGTACCCGCATCGCTGCCGGCGACCTCGATCCTGCCATAGGTGATCGGCGCCTTGCAGGTGCAGCTCGCATCGTATTCCTCGCGGTAGCGGAAGGCGTTGGGCATGGCGGTATAGGGGGCGCCCTCGAGATTGATC
>CAZKTH010000048.1:0-2083 GCA_964555575.1 uncultured Devosiaceae bacterium
GACGTCGAAAAGGAAGTCAGCCGCGTCTTCATGACCAACCGTCCGTTCGAGACCAAGGGCGAAGACGGCAAGGTTGCGCCGGGCGACCGACTCAATCTCAAATTCGTCGGCAAGATCGACGGCGAGCCCTTCGAGGGCGGTTCGTCCGAGGATGCCCACCTGACCGTCGGCGCCGGCGAGTATATTCCCGGTTTCGAGGGCCAGCTGCTCGGCATGAAGGTCGGTGAACCCAGGCAGATCACCGTTCCCTTTCCCGAGGATTACGGCGCCGCGGAGCTGGCCGGCAAGGAAGCCATCTTCGATGTCGAGATCCTGAGCATCGAGGGGCCGAAGGAAGATTCCGAGCTCAATGATGTCTTCGCACAGGGCCTCGGGCTCGAAGGCCTCGATCAGCTCAGGAGCGAGGTCCGTCGGCAGATGGATCAGACCCATGCCGACATGATCCGCCAGCGGGTCAAGCGCCAGGTGCTCGATGCCCTCGACGACGGTCACAAGTCCGAGGTGCCCGAAAAACTGGTCGATGCAGAGTTCGATGCCATCTGGCAGCGCGTGACGCACGAGATCGAGCATCACGGCCGCTCCTTCGAGGACGAGGGCACGACCGAGGAAGAGGCCAAGGAACAGTACAGGCGCATCTCCGAGCGTCGGGTGCGTCTCGGCCTGGTGATCGCCGAGATCGGCAATCGCGAAAAGATCGAGGTTTCCGAGGAAGAGCACCAGCAGGCCCTGGTCGCCGAGATCCGCCGCTTCCCCGGCCAGGAGCAGCAGGTCTACGACTTCTATCGCAACAATCCCGAGGCGCTGGCGCAGTTGAGGGCGCCGGTCTTCGAGAACAAGGTCGTCGATTTCATCATCGAGCTGGCCGACAAGGCCGAAACGCCGATGACCCGTGCCGAGCTGGCCAAACTGATTGAGGAAGACGAAGCCGAGCACGAGGTGCCCGAAGAGCATCACCACTGAGCGGCCGAATGGCTTCCCGCGTCATCGTGAGGAGGCACGGCCGACGAAGCAATCCATTCGCCGCACGTTATGGGGGGGTGTGGATTGCCGCGCACCCTGTGGGTGTTCGCAATGACGGCGGCGCAAAACGACGGTCGCGCGCCCCTTTCGATCCAATCGCCAAATCAAGGCCCTGCATCGCGCAGGGCCTTTTTGTTTGCCGATTGTCGGTCCATGCTGCGGGCGGAAAAGGAGAAATCGATGTCCGATGCGCTTGTCCTTCTCACCCCTGCCGAAATGGGTCGCGCCGATGCGCTGGCAGCTGAAAACGGCATCCCGTCGCTCAGTCTCATGGAGAATGCCGGGCGTTCGGTGGCCGAGGCCATCATCAAGCGCTTTTCCCCGCAGCGGACGCTGGTCCTGTGCGGGCCGGGCAACAATGGCGGCGACGGTTTCGTGGTGGCGCGGCTCCTAACCGAGGCCGGCTGGAAGGTGCGGCTCGGTCTTTACGGCGACGCAAAAAAGCTCAGGGACGACGCCAAGACCAATGCGGAACGCTGGCGCGGCGTCATCGAGCCGGTGACCACCGAGATGATCGACGGCGCCGAACTGATCGTCGATGCGCTTCTGGGCGCCGGGCTCGACCGCGACGTTGGCGGCAACCTGGCCGAACTGATCGGGGCGATGGATCTGGTGCCGGCGCCGAAAGTGGCGGTCGATACGCCGAGCGGGCTCGACGGCGCGACCGGAGCGGTGCGCGGCGTTGCCGCGCGGGCGGCGCTGACCGTCACCTTTTTCCGGCTGAAACCAGGGCATCTGCTCGAGCCGGGGCGGGAGCTTTGCGGCGAAACCGTTCTCGGCGATATCGGCATTCCGGCCTCGGTGCTGAGCGAAATCGGCTCGACGGCCTACCAAAACGCACCGGGCCTCTGGGACATACCGCTGCCCGCGGCCACGGGACACAAATATGCGCGCGGCCATTGTCTGGTCTGGTCGGGCGACGAACTCCATGCCGGCGCGGCGCGACTTCATGACCTGATCGCGGTAAGCGGGGTAGCCGAAAGCGATGATTATGCCGATGATGGCCACCACGATCATCAGTTCTATCAGGGTGAATCCGCGCATTCGCCTGCAGCCGTTTGAC
>CAZKTH010000048.1:2093-14776 GCA_964555575.1 uncultured Devosiaceae bacterium
GACTTGCCGCCTATGGGGCGCTGAGGGCCGGCGCCGGCCTGGTGTCGCTGGTCGGCAGCCGCGCAGCGTTGCTGGTGCATGCGGCGCAGGTGACGGCGATCATGCTCAGGGAAGCGGCGGACGCCGACGGGCTCAAGACGTTGCTCGCCGACAAGCGCTTCAACACCCTTGTCATCGGGCCGGCAGCCGGGGTCGGCCTCGAAACCCATCAGGCGGTGCTGGCCGGCCTCGCTTCCGGGGCGGCGATGGTCATGGATGCCGATGCGCTTTCGAGCTTTGCCGGCGACATGAAGGGCCTTTGCCAGGAGATCGCTGCTCTGCCGGAGCGGCCAGTGGTTCTGACCCCGCATGAAGGCGAATTTGCCAGGCTTTTCCCCGATCTCGGCGGCGACAAGCTTGCCCGGGCACGGGCGGCGGCGGCGCGGACAGGGGCGGTGGTGGTGCTCAAGGGGCCGGATACGGTCATTGCCGCGCCGGACGGGCGGGCGGCGATCAATGTCAATGCGCCGGCAACGCTGGCGACTGCCGGCTCGGGCGATGTCCTTGCGGGGATCATCGGCGGCCTGTTGGCTGCGGGCATGGCCGGGTTCGAGGCGGCCGCGGCCGGGGCCTACGTGCATGGCGAAGCGGCGAAGGCCTTCGGCGGGTCGGGCCTGATCGCCGAGGATCTGCCGGGCCTTTTGCCGGATGTGCTGCAGGCTCTGGCGAGCAAGGACACCTGAAGCGGCTCCAGGCAAAACGGGAACTGGTATTTCCGTCCGGATGTCGTCCGCCGACAGGCGCGGACCTGCCGCTCGGACCAAATCTGGACTTTTCTGGTTCGGGGACGGACTCCGGAATTTGACCAAGATCAAACAGGTTGGGGCAGGGCGGTGCTAGGCCGGATTTCGGGGAAGGTCCCAGAAGACCATGCCCGGAGGAAATCGCGTGCCCGCATTACTGCCGCTCGTTGTCAGGACCGTGCCGCTATTCGTTATCCAGGCGGCGTTCGATCGCATCGTCACCAATATCCATCGCGACCGGCCGCGCCTGTTCGCCCGCATGGGAACGGCGGCCAAGAAGACAATCCTGATCGATCCGATCGACATGCCCTTCGTCGTCGAGCTGAGACCGGATGACGAAAGACCGGACATGCGTGCCTATCGTCGCGACGCCGCGCCGACGGCGAATGCCCAGATCAAGGGCACGTTCGCCGAACTGTTCAAGATGCTCGATACCCAGCTTGACGGCGATGCGCTGTTTTTCTCGCGGACCCTCAAGGTGACCGGCGATCTCGAAGTGGTGGTGGCGTTGCGGAACGCCCTCGATGACATCGACGGCTCGATCGCCGGCGATGTCGCGGCCCTGTTCGGCCCGCCGGGCGAGATATTCCTCAGTTTCATGCGCCATCGCCAGAAAGCCGTCGCCCATGCCTGAAGCAAAAACGGAACGGTCGAATCGGCCGGAACTCCTGTGCCCGGCCGGTACGCCGGCAGCCTTGCGCACGGCGGTCGATGCCGGGGCGGACGCGGTCTATTGCGGGCTGGCGCGGCGTTCGAACGTTCGCAACTTCCCCGGCCTCAACTTCATGCCCGACGAATTCGCCGAAGGGGTCGAGTACGCCCACCAGCGCGGCGCCAAGGTTCTGATGGCAACCAACACCTTCCCGCCGGGCGACGACATGAAGGACTGGACCGAGACCATCGACATCGCCGCCGAGGCGGGGGCGGACGCCGTCATCATCGCCGATATCGGGGTCGCGGCCTATGCCGCCGAGAGATATCCCGATCTCAGGCTGCATCTGTCGGTGCAGGCCGGTGCCGCCTCGCCGGAGGCGATCCAGTTCTTCACCAGGCATTTCAACGTCAAGCGCGTCGTGCTGCCGCGTATCCTGACCATCGGGGAAATCAAGGCCTTGAAGCAGGAAATTGACTGCGAACTTGAAAGCTTCATCTTCGGCAATGTCGGCATGATGGCGGAAGGACGCTGCGTGCTGACGAGCTATGTCACCGGTGTGTCGACCAATATGGATGGCATGTGCTCGCCGCCCGACCATGTGCGCTTCGAGGAACTGCCGGACGGCAAGATGGCGAGCATTCTCGGCAATGTCACCATCGACTGCTTTGCCGCCGACGAGAAAGCCGGCTATCCGACGATCTGCAAGGGCCGCTACTGGAACGAGGCCCATCCCGAGCCCTATTACGCCTTCGACGAGCCGAACACGCTCAACATCGCCAACATGCTGCCCGAACTGATCGCGGCGGGGGTGACGGCTTTGAAGATCGAGGGCCGCCAGCGCAGTCGCGCCTATGTTCGCACCGTCGTGGCCGCCTATCGCGAGGCGGTCGACAACATCCTGGCCGGGCGCGATCCCAACCTTGGCGATCTCGCCGCCCTGACCGAGGGACGGCGCCAGACCAAGGGTGCCTATGCCACCAAGGGCTGGCGATGAGTGGAGGAACCGCAATGAGCGCGAAGATCAATCTCGGGCCGCTGTTCTTTCACTGGCCGGCCGAGCAAATGGTCGATTTCTATGCCCGTATCGCCGACGAGGCGGAGGTGGACACCGTCTATGTCGGCGAAGTCATCTGCTCCAAGCGCATCGCCCTGTTCGAAAAGCAGTATGACGCGATCCGCGAACGGCTTTTGCAGGCGGGCAAGAAGGTGGTCTTTTCCACCCTGGCGGAAGTGGCGATCACGCTCGATCGCAAACATGTCAAGGCGATCTGCGACCGGACCGAGGACGAGATCGAGGTCAACGACACCTCGGCCCTGACCTTCATGAAGGGACGGCCGTTCCGCGTCGGGCAGCTGTTCAACTGCTACAATATCGGCACGCTCGACTATCTCGCCAAGATCGGGGCGAGCCATGTCACCGTGCCGGTCGAGATGCGAAAAGCCGGCATCGCCGCGCTGGCCAAAAGGGCCGGGGAGCTCGGGATCGGGGTCGAGGCCCAGGTCTTCGGGCGGGCGCCGCTGGCGCTGTCGGTCAGGTGCTATTCGGCCCGGGCCCATGACCGGCACAAGGACAATTGCCGGTTCGTGTGCGATCAGGATCCGGACGGGCTCGACCTGTATTCGCTCGACAATGGCCGGTTTCTGACGATCAACGGCATCCAGACCCTGTCGCGGCATTTCCTGTCGCTGGCCGGCGAGGTGCCGGAGCTGATCGACATGGGCGTGACGCATTTGCGGCTGTCGCCGCATACCGGCGACATGGTCAAGATCGCGCGCACCTTCCGTCAGTTGGCCGATGGGAAAATCGAAGCGAAGGAGGCGCAGGCGCTTCTCGGCGAGGCGCAGCCTGAGGCGGTGTTCTCCAACGGCTTCTTTTATGGCGTTCCCGGTCGCGAGCGGGTCGGGGCGCTGGCCTGAAGGCCGACCGAAAGGTGATTTCGTCGCCTATTCGCAGGAAAGCGGGCCTTCCATTTCCGCCGTCCGGGGGTTGAAACCGAAGGTGCGAGAATTGATCTCGCCGGCATTGCGGCGGAGCAGCAGGCTGGAGGTGCCTTCGGAAGCAACGGTATCGGCAAGGGCGGCAGCGGTTGCGGCGAAAAGAAAAAGACCGGCGAGGGTGAGGGGCTTTTGCATGGGGTTCTCCGGTGCCGGAAAGCGTGATGCGGGCCTGTCGGCGGCAGAACCATCGGCGGCGCCGACCGATACGTCAGATCCGGACCAACGGACGGACGTCAGCGGAAGCCGACGCGTCCCGGATCGGTGCTCGGTTTGTAATGGGCCGAGGCGGCAAAGGGCATGAGCGAGGCGAGGCGGAATTCGGCCGGCCCGAGACCGAAGATGGTTTCGACGGTGAACGGACCGGTCGCCTCGGGCGCCGAACCGATTTCGATGCTTCCATTGATATTGAGCAGGGTGCTGGCGGTGCCGAGGAACCGGATCAGGCCGTATTGCAGCCAGCGACCACCGAAATGCGGCCGATGCCGGTAGGCGATGTGGATGACCCGGGGGATTTCGGCATCGGACTGTTCGGGAAAGCGGATGCGGAAACTGCCATAGACGCCGGCAAGGACGTTCGGGTCGTGCGCGAAATCGAAGGTGTGCCATCCCGTCGGGAAGCGGGCCCCGATCGCCCGGGGCGGCCAATCGGCCCGGCGGCCAAGAAAATTGCCGAGAATGGCCATGGATTTGTGCTGCCACAACCCGGTTTCGAGCGCCGTCAGGATCTTGGCTGTGGCGTCGGAAGGATCGTCGCCGGCCAGCACGAACAGGCTGAGTGGATCGATATCGAGAATGGCGCTCAGTTCGATCAGTGTCTCGGAGGTTCCGGGTAGATCGCCCTGGAACCAGCGATAGAGCGTGGCGCGGTTGCGCGGTGCCTTGGTGAACGGCTTGCCACGGGCGTCGCTGGCGCCATGCCAGTGATCGAGAAAATCGGCGACGCCGCGGGGAAATCGTTTGTCAACGATTCGCCGCAGCAAAATACCGTCGAATGCGACGGGCACACGTACCCCATCTGTCGCTTTTGCAGGTGACACCATGCAACCACAGCGCGTCCGAACTGCCGTAAAAAGAATGCGTCACCGATATGGGACGCAACGCCGCACGGTCTGCCAGACGCTGCCCCACTTAAACAGCCTGGTCGATCACGCGACTATATCATTTGGTTGGAATCGGTCCAGTGTGGCTGTCAACCTTTTGAGGTCGCGAGCAATTCTGGTGGCGCGCCTCCGTAACGGTACGCATTTGAGTACGGTCGATATTGGCGTGAGCCAAATCATTTCAGACCAGCATATTGCCTAGTAAAGAAGGTCATTGCCGGGGAGTTTGTGGCTTTTGGAGAGGAGCCGCAGACTCCCCTCTTTTTTGCCGCAGGGAATAGCCAATACCGGCAAAGGGGGCGATCAGGGTCCGTCAGAATCCTCTTAAGCAAGTGCATCGCGAGCCCTTGTTACTGCCGACAAACCCGCCTATCTGTCAGTTTACTCCACATTAAGCCGGCCACGTCTGCTATCTCCTCGAGAACCCGATTCGCTTGCCCCAAGGTTGGACTATGAAAGATCCCGCAGAAATCTACATGAACACGCTCGTGCCCATGGTCGTCGAGCAGACCAACCGCGGCGAACGCGCCTATGACATCTTTTCGCGCCTTCTGAAGGAGCGGATCATTTTCGTCACCGGGGTCGTCGAGGACAACATGGCCTCGCTGGTGGCGGCGCAGCTTTTGTTCCTTGAATCGGAAAACCCGAAAAAGGAAATCGCCATGTACATCAACTCGCCGGGCGGCGTGGTGACGGCGGGGCTCGCGATGTACGACACCATGCAGTTCATCCGGCCGGCGGTCGCGACCCTTTGCATCGGCCAGGCGGCCTCGATGGGCTCGCTGCTTCTGGCGGCGGGCGAGAAGGGCATGCGCGCCGCGCTGCCCAACGCTTCGATCATGGTTCACCAGCCCTCGGGCGGCTATCAGGGCCAGGCGACCGATATCCTCATCCATGCCCAGTACACCGAGCGGCTGAAAAAGCAGCTCAACGAGGTCTATGTGAGACATACCGGGCAGGACTACGACACCATCCACGCCGCGCTCGAGCGCGACAATTTCATGACCGCCGACGAGGCCAGGAATTTCGGCCTGATCGACACGATCTACGACAAGCGCGCGGAAGCCAGCGCTTCGTGATCGGTTTGACACGGATGGGCCACAGTCCGCCGTTAACGAAACACATAACTGATCGCCGTTGGGCGCAGGAGCCGATTGCGCCGGCAAAACCGGACCATTAAAGTGGCTTGACGGCTTACATTTTGTTCACCCGTGATGCCGTAGCGTTGTCGGGTGAGTTGACGAAGGCGAAAAGCCTTCTCAGGAGTGACGACGATGTCCAAAGACAATTCCAGCGGCGAGTCTTCGAAGAATACGCTTTATTGCTCGTTCTGCGGGAAGTCTCAGCACGAGGTTCGCAAGCTCATTGCCGGCCCGACCGTTTTCATCTGCGATGAATGCGTCGAGCTGTGCATGGATATCATCCGCGAGGAGAACAAGTCCTCGACCATCAAGTCGGCGGACGGCGTGCCGACCCCGGCCGATATCTGCAAGGTGCTCGACGACTACGTGATCGGCCAGAGCCGCGCCAAGCGCGTGCTGAGCGTTGCCGTGCACAATCACTACAAGCGCCTGGCCCATGCCCAGAAGAACCAGGATGTCGAGCTTTCCAAGTCGAACATCCTGCTGATCGGGCCGACCGGCACCGGCAAGACGCTTCTGGCCCAGACGCTGGCGCGCATCATCGACGTGCCCTTCACCATGGCCGACGCCACGACCCTGACCGAGGCCGGCTATGTCGGCGAGGACGTCGAGAACATCATCTTGAAGCTGTTGCAGGCCGCCGACTACAATGTCGAAAAGGCCCAGCGCGGCATCGTCTATATCGACGAGGTCGACAAGATTTCCCGCAAGTCCGACAACCCTTCGATCACCCGCGACGTCTCGGGCGAGGGCGTGCAGCAGGCCTTGCTGAAGATCATGGAAGGCACCGTCGCCTCGGTGCCGCCCCAGGGCGGGCGCAAGCACCCGCAGCAGGAGTTCCTGCAGGTCGACACCACCAACATCCTGTTCATCGTCGGCGGCGCCTTTGCCGGTCTGGAAAAGATCATCCAGGCGCGCGGCGAGCACTCCTCGATCGGTTTTGCCGCCGAGGTCAAGGATCCGCATGACCGCCGGGTCGGCGAGATCTTCGCCGAGGTGGAGCCGGAGGATCTGGTCAAATACGGCCTCATCCCCGAATTCATCGGCCGTCTGCCGGTCATCGCCACCCTGGAAGATCTCGATGCGGGCGCGCTCATTCAGATCCTGACCGAGCCGAAGAACGCCCTGGTCAGGCAGTATCAGCGCCTGTTCAAGATGGAAGACGTCGAACTGACCTTCCACGAGGACGCTCTGAAGGCCATCGCCCTTCACGCCATCGAGCGCAAGACAGGCGCCCGCGGCCTCAGATCGATCATGGAAGGCATCCTTCTCGACACCATGTACGATCTGCCGAGCCTGGACGGGGTCGAGGAAGTGGTGATCGGCGAAGAGGTTGTCGACGGCGACGCCCGTCCGCTCTACATCTATGCCGAGCGCCAGGAAGAGGAACGCGCCGGCGCGTGATCCGACCCGCTGCAGCCAAGGATCCGGAAGCGTCGGCGCCACGCCGGCGCTTTTCCGTCTCGTGAGCCCTTTATCCCATCGCATTGCCGCGATCACCGAAACCTTGGTCGAAGGGCTGCCGGGCAAGGCGCTCGGCGAGCGGGCGGCGCGGATATCCGAAGCCTATCGCGCCAATCATGCCTCCAGGGACATCATTGCCGACGCTGCCGACGCGGCGGTCTACGCCCTGACGCGCATGCCGGCGACGGCGGCGGCGGTCGAGGCGGTGCTGGCGGCGCTTGCGGAGCGGGCGCCCGATTTCATGCCGCGGACCGTCTGCGATGCCGGGGCGGGGCCGGGGACCGCAAGCCTTGTGGCGTTGGAAAGCTGGCCGGAAGCGGAATTGAGCCTTGTCGATTCGCATCCCGGACTGCTCGGACTGGCCGAGCGTCTTTTTGAAGTCGAAGCGCCCGCGGCCCGGGCCGGTTTCGTTGTGGCGGACATCGCCCGTCCGGATGCAAAGCTGCCCGAGGCTGATCTGGTCATCGCCTCCTATGCCCTGACCGAACTCGGCGATGCCGCCTATCAGACGGTGGCGGAACGGCTGTGGGCGGCCACCAGGGCGGTGTTCGCCATCATCGAACCGGGACGGCCGCGCGATTACCGGCGCCTGATGGCCTTCCGGGCGCGCGCCCTCGGGCAAGGGGCGCAAATGGTGGCGCCATGCCCGCATGCGCGTGCCTGTCCGCTTGCCGGCGCGGACTGGTGCCATTTTTCCGTACGCCTGCCGCGTTCGCGCAGCCACATGCGGCTCAAGGGGGCGGCGCTCGGCTACGAGGACGAGAAATACGCCTTTCTCGTCCTGGCGCGGCCGGGGGTTGCACTGTCGGCGCCGGCGCCCCGCGTACTGGCCGCGCCGGAGGTTCTCAAGCACGAAATCCGGCTGAAACTGTGCGAAACGGACGGGCAGGTGGGTGTGCAGGGCTTCGGCAGGAAGCACCCGCACTTCGGCCGTATTCGCCGGGCAAGCTGGGGCACATTGCTATCGAATCTTGAACAGGAGCAGCAAGAATGACGGCAGTTGATCTTGTGATAACGCTCCTGCACCCTATCTAGCAGAAATGAATCGGCGCGCGTCCTCGGCCCGACGCTCGGCGGAAAATCCATTTGCCGCACCTTTTCCTTCCGGCGGCAGCTAAGGACAAAAGATGACAGAGATTGAGAGCACAAGTTCGGGCAGTTTCGATCGCGACAGGGTTTATCCGGTTCTGCCGCTTCGCGACATCGTCGTTTTCCCCGGCATGATCGTGCCGCTCTTTGTCGGACGCGAGAAATCGGTCAAGGCGCTGGAAGAAGTGATGCGCGACGACAAGCACATCCTGATCGTCACCCAGAAGGATGCGCAGAACGATGATCCGACGCCCGAGGAAATCTACGACAACGGCACCATCGCCAGCGTGCTGCAGCTTCTGAAGCTCCCCGACGGCACCGTCAAGGTCCTGGTCGAGGGACTGAAGCGCGCCAGTGTCGACCGCTATCTGCAGACCGAGGACTATTTCGAGGCCGAAGCCTCCGATCTCGCCGAACCCGAGGACGACAGCACCGAACTCGAAGCGCTGGCGCGTTCGGCGATCAACGAGTTCGACAATTACGTCAAGCTCAACAAGAAGATTTCGGCCGAAGTGGTCGGTGCGGTCAAGCAGATCGAGGATCCAAGCAAGCTCGCCGATACCATCGCCTCGCACCTGGCCGTCAAGATCGAGGACAAGGAAAAGCTGCTGGCCGCCATTTCGGTGATCAAGCGCTTCGAACTGATCCTGATGATGATGGAAGGCGAGATCGGCGTCCTGCAGGTGGAAAAGCGCATCCGTTCGCGCGTCAAGCGCCAGATGGAAAAGACGCAGCGCGAGTACTACCTCAACGAGCAGATGAAGGCGATCCAGCGTGAACTGGGCGACGGCGAGGAGGGCGCCGGCGAGCTGGCCGAACTCGAGGAACGCATCAAGAAGACCAAGCTTTCCAAGGAAGCGCGGCTCAAGGCCGACGCCGAGATGAAAAAGCTCAAGCAGATGAGCCCGATGTCGGCGGAGGCCACCGTCGTCAGGAACTATCTGGACTGGGTCCTGTCCATTCCGTGGTCCAAGAAGTCCAAGATCAAGAAGGACCTCAATCTCGCCCAGGAAGTGCTCGACGCCGACCATTACGGCCTCGAGAAGGTCAAGGACCGCATCGTCGAATATCTGGCGGTGCAGAACCGGACCGGCAAGCTCAAGGGCCCGATCCTGTGCCTGGTTGGCCCGCCTGGCGTCGGCAAGACCTCGCTCGGCAGGTCGATCGCGCGGGCGACGGGTCGCGAATTCGTCCGCATGTCGCTCGGCGGCGTCCGTGACGAGGCCGAGATCCGCGGCCATCGGCGCACCTATATCGGCTCGATGCCCGGCAAGGTCATCCAGTCGATGAAAAAGGCCGGCAAGTCCAATCCGCTCTTCCTGCTCGACGAGATCGACAAGATGGGCATGGATTTCCGCGGCGATCCCTCTTCGGCGCTGCTCGAAGTGCTGGATCCGGAACAGAACTACACCTTCAACGACCATTATCTCGAGGTCGATTACGACCTCAGTGACGTGATGTTCGTGACCACGGCCAACACCTTGAACATTCCCGGCCCTCTGATGGACCGCATGGAGATCATCCGCATCTCCGGCTACACCGAAGAGGAGAAAAAGGAGATCGCCAAGCGCCATCTCATCCCTGACACGCTCAAGGAGAACGGGCTGACGGCCGAGGAGTTCATCCTGCCGGACGCGGCGCTGACCACGATCATCCAGCGCTATACCCGCGAGGCCGGGGTCAGAAATCTCAAGCGCGAGATTTCCAAGCTGATGCGCAAGTCGGTCAAGGATCTGGCCCTTTCGGGCGACAAGAAGATCGAGATCGACGAAAAGCACGTCGAGGACTATCTCGGCCCGGCACCGTTCCGGCATGGCGAGATCGACGAGGAAGAGCCCAGAGTCGGCGTCGTTACCGGTCTGGCCTGGACGCCGGTCGGCGGCGAATTGCTGACCATCGAGGGCGTCATCACCCCCGGCAAGGGCCGCATGGGCGTCACCGGCAACCTCAAGGAAGTGATGAAGGAATCGATCGCCGCCGCCACGGCCTATGTGAAGTCGCGCTCGGTCGATTTCGGCATCAAGCCGCCGATGTTCGACACAAGGGACATCCATGTGCACGTGCCGGAAGGCGCGACCCCCAAGGACGGACCCTCGGCGGGCATCGCCATGGCCACCGCCATCACCTCGATGATGACCGGCATTCCGGTCCGGCACGATCTGGCCATGACCGGCGAGATCACGCTGAGGGGGCGGGTGCTGCCGATCGGCGGCCTGAAGGAAAAGCTCCTCGCGGCCTTGCGCGGCGGTATCAAGACGGTTCTCATCCCCGAGGAGAACGTCAAGGACCTGGTCGATATCCCGGACGTGGTCAAGGAGAAGATGGAAATCATCCCGGTGGCCAAGATGGACGACGTGCTCAGGAACGCCCTGGTCCGTGAGCTCGAGCCGATCGAGTGGAATTTCGATGAGCAGCAGGCGGTCGCCAAGCCGGACCTCGACGCCGACGAGGCGCCGACCGGGCTGGCGCACTGATAGGCGGCCAAGCCTGCCGGCAAGAGACGAGCAAGCGGCGCCCTGTGGGGCGCCGTTTTTCTGTCCGGCGCCCGGCGGCAACGGATGGACAAATGGTCCGGGCGCCGGCGTCGGCGGCCGGCAACGACAAAATGCACGACAAACAGCGTTGCGGCGGCGCCTTCTGTTGGCGCCAGCAGCGATCAGAGCATCGCGCAAAAAGGTGGATCCCGGCTTTTCGCGACAAGCGATGCGACCACAAAAGGATGGAGCAGGCGTTCCGATTCCATCAGAACGCATTTTGCGCCAGGGAAGATCACGGCCGATGAACCGGGCCCTTGTCGTCATCCTCGCCACCGTCGTCCTCGACATGATCGGGGTCGGCCTGATCTTTCCCATCCTCCCGAGCCTTTTGCGCGAGCTGACGGGAAGCGGCGAGGTCTCGGCCCTTTACGGCGTCATGCTCGCTTCCTGCGCGGCGATGCAGTTCATCATCGGCCCGGTGCTCGGCACCCTCAGCGACCGGTTCGGGCAGGATTCGCGCCTGACGACACATCTCCCCATAAAGGCCGCTATTCTGCCCAATTTCGGTCCAGAATCGGCCGGTTTTCAACATGAGAAGGGGTTTTGAAACGCTGATTTTGCTGAAACGCCCGGAAATCCTTGCCTTTTGGCCAGAATCGCAAAAGTGTGACGGCGTTTTGCGAGGCTCCGCGCGGGCCGGCCAATTTCGAGGAACAGTCATGAACAAAAACGATTTGACCACTGTCGTGGCGGACAAGTCCGGCCTGAGCAAGAGCCAGGCAGCGGAAGCCGTCGACGCAGTATTCGAGGCGATTACGTCGGCACTGAAGTCGGGCGATGAAGTGCGCCTGGTCGGCTTCGGGACTTTTGCCGTTTCTCAGCGCAAGGCCAGCAAGGGCCGTAACCCTGCGACCGGCGCCGAGATCGACATCCCGGCCTCGAACCAGCCGAAATTCAAGCCCGGCAAGGGCCTGAAGGATGCGCTGAACTAGCACGTTCCGCCCCGGATCCATCCGTGGACGGATTGATGTCCGGAGCGCGGCTCCGGGACGAGGTTCTGCCTCAAAAGGGTCTTGTCGTACGGCAAGGCCCTTTGTCGTCTTGACGCGCAGGTCCGGTCAACGCTTGACGGGCAGGGGCCTTGCCCATATCTCATGCGCCATCGCACCATCCTTGGCGGTGATGCGGGCGGTTAGCTCAGTTGGTAGAGCGCCACGTTTACACCGTGGATGTCGGCGGTTCGAGCCCGTCACCGCCCACCAGGTTTTCCGATGTCGGAACAGGCTTGCGAATCGGCGATGCCGGACAACAGCGACATGAGGCTGCGGGCGCGGCTGAGACTGCGGCATTTTCCCGATCTGGACGGCATGCGGCTCTGGCTCGCCCATCCGGGCAGCGGCCTTTCCGGTCTGGCCGAGGATCTGGGTGGCGCCACGCCTTATTGGGGCTTTGTCTGGCCGGGCGGGCTGGCGCTGGCCGGTCATCTGTTTGCCTGGCCCGAGCGGGTGAAGGGCAGGCGCGTCCTCGATTTCGGCACAGGATCGGGCCTTGCCGGCATTGCCGCCCATCTCTGTGGCGCGGCGTCGGTGACGCTTTGCGACAGCGATCCGCTCGCCCGGGCCGCTTCCAGGCTCAATGCCGCCGAGAACGGGCTCGAACCGGTCGATCTGGCGCAGGAGGCGTTCGGTGCCGGTGATCTCGTGCTCGCCGGCGATGTCTTTTACGCAGCGGATGCGGCGGCCGAGAGCCTGACACGGCTGTCGATGTTGCGGGCGCAGGGGGCCGAAGTGCTGATCGGCGATCCCTTCCGGCCCGATCTGCCGCTTGCCCGACTGGCCGAGCTTGCCCGCAGCCAATGGCGCGATGTCGGCGTATCGGATCGCGCTCCGGCGATCGCGACAGGAATATTCACGCTGGCAGACGCGGCGGACTGATCTGAAGCGCTTCACCTCTCCCCCAAACCGAGAGGTTTGGGC
>CAZKTH010000049.1:0-14732 GCA_964555575.1 uncultured Devosiaceae bacterium
ATACCGGTTCGCCGGTTCGAAAACGCGACTACTCAATAGCTTAGAGCATGCGTTCTGATTCCATCAGAACTGAAAATGCTCTAGCGCAGCCCTTCCGGCGCAATGCCCTTGAGGGTGAGCGGCAGGCCGGCGACGACGAAATAGGCATGCGTTGCCGCTGCGGCGGTGGCCTGGTTCATCCGCCCGGCATGATCGCGAAAGCGCCGGGCCAGCTCGTTATCCGGCACGATGCCTTGCCCGACCTCGTTGGAAACCAGGACGATCCGGGCCGTGTCGATGCCTTGAAGCGTTGTCACCAGCGTCTCGGTTTCGGCGGCGATGTCGCGCTCCGCCTCCATCAGGTTGGAAAGCCACAGGGTCAGGCAGTCGACGAGAACGACGTCGTGACGCCGGGCCGCATCCCGCAGCGTGCCGCAAAGATCGAGCGGCGCCTCGATGGTTGCGAAACGCCCGGCCCGCGCCGCGCGGTGGGCAGTGATCCGCGCCGCCATCTCGCCGTCGCGCGCCTGAGCGGTGGCGAGATAGGCCGGGGTCCGCCCGAGCCTCAGCGCCAGTCTTTCCGCCAGCGCCGTCTTGCCCGAGCGGGCGCCGCCGAGAATGAAGATGTGATCGGCCGCCATCTACGCTCCTTTTCCCTGTCGCTTGCTAGCACGATGCGGGGCAATCTGTCCGCCTTTGCCGTTCGGGTTTCCCAGGAGGGGCGCCTGCATGCGGATGCATGGCTTTCTTGCGGTTTTCAGGGCTTTTCCCGTCCGGCCTTTGGCACTATGGTCCGCGCGACTGCGGCGGCTGGAGCCGCTGCTGGCGATACGGAGCGCGCGAAAGTGCCCAGATACTTCATCGGTGTGGACGGCGGCGGCACCAAGTGCCGCATGCGCCTGACCGACACCAATCTCACCATCCTCGCCGAGGCGGTGACCGACAAGCCGTCCAATCTGCAGGTACGCGGCGGCGACGCCGCCTACGAGGCGGTGACGGATCTCATTGCGGCGGTGTTCGACAAGGCCGGGCGCGACCGGTCGGAGTCCCGCCATGCGGCGGCCTGTTTCGGCATGGCCGGCGCCCGCATGAAATCGGCCCGGGACGCATTCGCCAGACGTGATTTCCCGCTCGAAAACCTCGTGGTCTATGACGATATCGACATTGCCCGCGCCGGCGCCCATGGCGAAGGTGATGGCGGCGTCATGATCATCGGTACCGGCTCGGCCGCCATGGCGGTTGTCAACGGCAAGCGCATCCAGTGCGGTGGCTGGGGATTTTACATCGGCGACACCATGTCCGGGGCGATCCTGGGGCGCGAATTGCTGCGCCGGTCCCTTCTCGCTTTCGACGGGCTCGAGCCAAGAACGCCGCTGACCGAAGCGGTCATGGCCCGTTTCGACAATGACGGCGACAAGCTGATGGCCTGGTCCTTCGACAATCAGGCGGCGCGTGCCTCGGTTCAGGCCATGCTGCCCGAGGGCGCCAGACCGACCCATCCGGTCCCGGCCCGTCCGGTCGATTACGGCGGCTTCTCGCTGCTTTTTGCCGAATATCTCAAAAAAGGCGATCCACTTGCCCAAGAACTGCTCGAATTCGAGCTCAAGGCCATCGGCCAGTATGTTGACTGGTTCAAGACCCGCGGCGTTACCTCGATCGCCATCGTCGGCGGACTTGGCCATTCGATCATGCAGCACCTCAAAGCCCGCTTCGGCGATATCATCCTCGAAGAAGAGCCGATTTCGCTGAGTGGCGCCATCACCCTTGCCCGCCAGAATTTCGGCGTATAGGCCATCTATCCGCAAGGATTCCTGACAGGGCACCTCAACCCCCTTGCCCGAGGAGACATTTGCCGTGATACGCATCGTCCCCGTTCCGACTTTCGATTATGTGGTTTTCGGCGCGACCGGAGACCTGACCAGACGAAAGCTCATTCCGGCGCTCTATTTCCGCTTCCGAGGCGGCCAGATGAGCGAGGAGTCGCGTGTCATCGGCGTGTCGCGCTCGCCCTGGGACGACAAGAAGATGCAGGAAGTGGCGCGAGATTCCGTCACCGAGTTCGTCGATCCCGCCTATCAGGACCAGGCGGTGATCGACAGGTTCGTCACCTGCTTTTCCTATGTCAGCAACGACGTGACCAACCGGGAAGGCTGGGCCGATCTCAAGACGCATTTGCGCGAGGACGAGACGATCGTCCGCGCCTTCTATCTCGCCGTCGCGCCTTCCATCTTCGAGATCATCTGTGAGTTCATTTCCGAAAGCGGCTGCTGGCGCCCCTCGGCCCGCGTCGTCCTGGAAAAGCCGCTCGGCACCGATCTCGATTCTTCGATCGAGATCAACGACGCCGTCGCCAAGGTCTTCAACGAGGATCAGGTCTACCGCATCGATCATTACCTCGGAAAGGAGACGGTGCAGAACCTGTTGGCCCTCAGGTTCGCCAATGCCCTGTTCGAGCCGATCTGGAATTCGGCCCATATCGACCATGTGCAGATCACGGTGGCCGAAACGGTCGGCGCCGGCTCGCGCGGCTATTACGACGACAGCGGCGCCTTGAGGGACATGATCCAGAACCACATCCTGCAGCTTGTGTGCCTGGTCGCCATGGAGCCGCCGGCTTCGAACGAGGCCAATGCCCTCAGAGACGAAAAGCTCAAGGTCCTCAGATCCCTGAAGCCGATCACGGAGGAGACGATCTCCAAGGTCAGCGTCCGCGGGCAGTATCGCGGCATTTCCTCGGAAACCGTCGCGGTCAAGTCCTATCAGGACGAGCTGCCGCCCGAACGCAAGGGTTCGCACACAGAGACCTTCGTGGCCCTGAAGGCCGAGATCGACAACTGGCGCTGGGCCGGCGTGCCCTTCTATATCCGCACCGGCAAGCGCATGGCCGCCAAGGTCAGCGAAATCGTCATCCAGTTCACCGAGATTCCGCATTCGATCTTTCTGGATGTCGAAGGCGCCGAACAGCCGAACAAGCTCGTCATCCGGCTGCAGCCCGACGAAGGGGTCAAGCTGTTTCTGATGGCCAAGGATCCCGGTCCGGGCGGCATGCGCTTGCGGGAGGTGAGTCTCAATCTGAGCTTCGCTCAGACCTTCGAGGATCGCATGCCGGAGGCCTATGAACGGCTGCTGATCGACGTCATCCGCGGCAACCAGACCCTGTTCATGCGCCGTGACGAACTCGAGGCCGCCTGGAGCTGGGTCGATCCGATCCGCGACGCCTGGGACGCGTCCTCGGATTCGCCGCAGGCCTATTCCGCCGGCACCTGGGGCCCGACCGGCTCGGTGGCGCTGATCGAGCGCGACGGCCGCACCTGGCACGAGGAAAGCGACTTCTGATGCTTCTGAGACGCGACAATCCCGACCGCAATTCCCTCGCCGAAGCCTTCGCGCAGCAGGTGGCCGCCAATCTTGCCGCCGGCATAAACGAGCGGGGCGAGGCGGTGATCGCCGTCTCCGGCGGCACGACGCCGGCGGCGTTCTTCGCCGCCCTTTCCCGGCATGCCGGACTCAACTGGCACAAGGTCGTCGTGACCCTTGTCGACGAGCGCTGGGTCGACGAGAGCTCGGACCGCTCGAATGCGGCGCTGGTGCGGGCCAGTCTGCTTCAGGGTCCGGCGGCGGTGGCACGTTTCATCCCGCTCTATTCCGGCGGCGACACGCCGGATGCCGCCCGCATCGCCGAGACCAACCGACGCCTTGCCGATCTGCCCGAAAGCTTCGACGTCGTCGTGCTCGGCATGGGTGGGGACGGCCATACCGCCTCGTTCTTCCCGGCCGGCGACAGGCTTGGCGAGGCGCTCACCGATCCCGGTCCGGCGCTGGCCCAGAATGCGCCCGGCGCCGGCGAGCCGCGCGTCACCCTGACCCTGAAGCGTCTTTTGAAAACCCGGGCGCTTTACATGCATATCGAGGGCGAGCAAAAGGCGGCGACCCTCGAAATGGCGCTCGGCGAGGGCCCGGTCGAGGACATGCCGGTCCGTGCCGTTCTGCGCCAGACCGAAACGCCGGTGACCATTTACTGGTGTCCGTAAGGAGCACCTTGTTCTGGTGCAGATGCCGTCGCGTCAGTGCAGACACCCGGAGGGGCGCGGCAATCCATGGCTTCTGCCCCCACAAACGCCTCTGGATTGCTTTGTCGCCGTCGCGCCTCGCCATGACGGCAAAGCTCGGATCCAGATCCCGGAACCGAACGAGTCCTTCCTCTGCCCAAAGAAGGAAAAGCCATGTCCGTGACAAAAGCCGTCGCTGCGGTGACAGACCGTATCCGCGCCCGCTCCGAGCTTTCCCGCCATGCCTATCTCGAGCGCGTCGAGGTCCAGAAAGGCGCCGGCGTCCATCGCGCCGCCCTGAGTTGCGGCAATCTCGCCCATGGCTTTGCCGCCTGCGGGCCCGGTGACAAGTCGAAGCTCGCCGGCACCAAGACGCCCAATCTCGGCATCGTCACCGCCTATAACGACATGCTGAGCGCCCACAAGCCCTACGAGACCTACCCTCAGATCATCCGTGCCGCCGCCGAGGCGGTCGGCGCCACCGCCCAGGTCGCCGGCGGCGTGCCGGCCATGTGCGACGGCGTCACCCAGGGCCAGCCGGGCATGGACCTCAGTCTGTTTTCCCGGGACATCATCGCCATGGCGACGGCCATCGCTCTTTCCCACAACATGTTCGACGCCGCCCTCTATCTCGGTGTCTGCGACAAGATCGTGCCGGGTCTTTTGATCGGCGCCCTCAGTTTCGGCCACATCCCGGCCGTTTTCGTGCCGGCCGGCCCGATGCCCTCCGGCATGCCCAATGACGAGAAATCGCACATCCGCCAGCTCTACATGGAAGGCAAGGTCGGCCGCACGGCGCTTCTGGAAGCGGAGAGCCGGTCCTACCATTCCCCCGGCACCTGCACCTTCTATGGCACGGCCAATTCCAACCAGATGCTGATGGAGATCATGGGCCTGCATCTGCCGGGATCGAGCTTCGTCAATCCCGGCACGCCCTTGCGCGACGCCCTGACCCGCGAGGCGGCGCGGCGCGCTTTGTCGCTTGCCATGACCGGCAACGACTACACCCCGATCGCCGACATCATCGACGAGAGGGCCGTCGTCAACGGCCTTGTCGGGCTCTTGGCGACCGGCGGCTCGACCAACCACACCATCCACCTCATCGCCATCGCCGCCGCCGCCGGCATCAGGCTGACCTGGCAGGACATGTCGGATCTCAGTGACGTGGTGCCGCTATTGGCGCGCGTCTATCCCAACGGGCTTGCCGACGTAAACGCCTTCCACGCCGCCGGCGGCATGGGCTTTCTGATCGGGCAATTGCTCAAGGGCGGCCTGCTGCACGAGGACGTCCGGACCGTCTGGGGCACCGGTTTGTCCGGCTATGCCGTCGAGGCCAGACTGATTTCGGACAAGCTCGCCTTCGAACCGGCGCCCAAGGCGTCGGCCGCGCCGAAGATCCTGGCGTCGGTGGATGCGCCGTTTTCCCAAACCGGCGGATTGAAAGTCCTCAAAGGCAATCTCGGCGCCGCCGTCATCAAGGTCTCGGCGGTCAAGCCCGAGCATCGTCTCATCGAGGCGCCGGCGCGGGTGTTTCATTCCCAGGCTGGTCTGCAGGACGCCTTCAAGGCCGGCGAGCTCGGCGGCGACATGATCGCGGTCGTCAGGTTTTCCGGGCCGCGCGCCGTCGGCATGCCGGAACTGCACAAGCTGACCCCGACCCTTGGCGTGCTGCAGGATCGCGGTTTCAGGGTGGCGCTGCTGACCGACGGGCGCATGTCCGGCGCCTCGGGCAAGGTGCCGGCGGCGATCCACGTCACCCCGGAGGCGGTCGATGGCGGCCCGATCGCGAAAATCCGCGATGGCGACATCATCCGGCTCGACGCGGAAAAGGGCACGCTCGATTTCGTCGGCGACGAAGCCGAATTTCACTCCCGCACCCCGGCGCACGAAGAGCTGAGAGCCGAGCATCAGGGCATGGGCCGCGAGCTGTTCGCGGGCTTCCGGCATCTGGTCGGTTCCGCCGACCGGGGCGCCAGCGTTTTCGGCTAGAGCGTTTTCAGGCGAACCGGTATCCACTTCGCCTGAAAACGCTCTAGGAACTGCCCTGCTTCCTTCCCCCTTGCAGGCAGGGATCGAGGGTGGGGGTGTTTGCGCCGGCGCTTGCGGCTTCACCCCGCCCGACCCGGCCCTGCCGGGCTACCATCCCCATCAAGGGGAGAAGGGATCGCGCCTCATCTCCGCCGGTACTTCAGCTCCGAAAACCGCGCATTCCGCCCGTCATAGACCAGCAGCCGGCCAAAAAGCGGTTCCCCGATGCCGGTCACAAGCTTGATGACCTCCATCGCCATCAGCGTACCGATCACGCCGGTCAGGGCGCCGATCACCCCGACCGCCTCGCAGGAGGGCAGGGAGTCCGGATCGGGCGTTTCGGGATAAAGATCGGTGAAGCGCGGCAAGGCCTGGCCCGTCTCATCCGAAAGGTGCGGAGCGAAGACCGTCACCTGCCCGTCAAACATCGACACCGCGCCGGCAACGAGCGGCCTTTGCGTTCGTTCCGCCGCCCGGGCGATTTCCGCCCGTGTGGCGAAACTGTCGGTGCCGTCGGCGACAATGTCGTAATCGGCCAGCAGTGCCGGCCCGGTCTCGGCAGTGATCCGTACGGGCAGGGCCCTGACCAAAATGGTGGAATTGAGACCCTTGGCGAAATCGGCGGCGCTTTCGGCCTTGTTGCGACCAACCGCGTCCTCGCGATGAACGATCTGGCGCTGCAGGTTGGACAGCGCGACGACATCGTCGTCGGCGATGCCGATCCGTCCGACGCCCGCCGCCGCCAGATAGGCCAGAAGCGGCGATCCCAGCCCTCCGGCGCCGACGACCAGGACCCGCGCCGATTTGAGTTTTTGCTGCCCCGGTGCCCCAAGCCCCTTGAGGACGATATGGCGTTGATAGCGGCGGCTTTCCGCCGGCGTCAGCGCCAGGCTCACAGGCCGACCTGCGTCTTGGCCAGGGCCACGGCAATGAAGCGCCGGTCATAGCCCTCATAGCCATGCGCATAGATCGAGATCAGTGCCACCGAACTGGCGATGTTCTGGGCGTCGAACGGCACATAGACCGAATGGATGCGGTAGTCGGCCGGGCAGCCGCGCGAGCGCGGCAGCATGCCGTCGCGGTGGATTTCGCGCGACGGGGCGTAATCGGCAAGCTTCAGGCTGAAACCGACCGCTTCCCTGCCGAACCAGTCCCTGCAGGGCGCGCCGGACTGGGCGGGGTATTGATCAAGACTCAGTTCGTAATGCCCGTCCAGCCTCCCCGGCATGCCGGGAACGGGCAGGGCGAAGGTCAGCGACTTGCCGTCATTGTCCGGCACCCCGTCGCCATTGCTCGCCAGTTCCTGCGCCGGCACGTTGACACCCAGATCGGCCAGGCGCGCGTTTGCAGCGGCAAGTGCCTCGGCACGGATTGCGGCGAGCGATTCGTTCTCGGTATCGGCGATGACGCGGATGGGCGTGCCGACCACCCAGCGATCCTCGCCGAGATCGATCATGTAGACCGAGGAATAGGCAAAGCCCGATCCGTCCTGGATGCCGAATTCCTCGAAGGCGAAATATCTCAGATTCTCGGAATAGCCGATGGGCACCATCAACGCCGTGTCGCCGGCCCGGGCCGCGCCGGCCAGCAGCAGGCCGCACAGCGCGATCGCGAGTGCCAGAAGGGAATTGAGCTGTCTAGCCGCCATGTCCTGTCGATCCAAAGCCACCGACGCCGCGCGCCGTTTCATCGAGTTCGGTGGTGGCAACGAAACGAACCGGCGTCACCGGCGCCACTACCATCTGGGCGATCCGGTCGCCGCGCCGGATCGCAAAACCCTTGTCGCCGTGATTGATCAGGATCACCTGCACCTCGCCGCGATAGTCGGAATCGATGGTTCCCGGCGCGTTGAGCACCGTTACCCCGTACTTCACCGCCAGCCCGGAACGCGGCCTCACCTGTGCCTCGAAACCCGGCGGCAGCGCCATCGAGAAGCCGCAGGGGACGAGCATGCGCTGACCCGGTGCAAGAATCTGCACCTCGTCGGGACCGAGCGCGGCCCTCAGATCGGCTCCGGCTGCGCCCGAAGTCTGCGGCGCCGGCAGATCGAGGCCGGCGCCGTGTGGCAGGACGAAAAGGTCGATCTCGACCCGTTCGTCACGGAAGCTGGACAACGGCATAGGCCTCGTCTGGAAAATCGCCCGTGCCGGTAAACAGGTCGGTGAGCGGAATGACCATTTCGGCGACGCCGGGTTCGGGCTCGCTCATATTGGTCGAGATGATCTCGCCACCCTTGATCCGCAATGTCATCGCATGCCCGATGAACATCTGCTTCATCATCAACATGGCCTGCTTGCTTTCCTCGTCGTCGCCGGCATTCATGTCCTCGCGCCAGGCGGAGATCGGGAAGTCGACGCGGACCTGCCGGGGATTGACCAGGGTGAAGGTCGGATGCGGTTCGTCGGGCTCGCCCATGCCCTCGAGTTCGGCAAAGGTGCCCTCCACCGTCTCGATGCAGGTCACCGTGTCCTCGCCTTCGATGACCTTGCCCTCCTTGTCGCAGAAGTCGGATTCGCCCGACTGGACTTCGGCGATATCGACGATTTCCTTGGAGATGGTCGTCTCGATCGTTGCCACCGCCTTGTCGGGGCCGACGACATCGACTTCCATCTTGATATCGAAACAACCGGCGAGCGCGCCCGCCAGCAGCAATGCTGTCCCTGCTTTTGCAATATGCGAAAATTTCATCTTCTGTTTCCCCCCAAAGCCCGAAAAGGACTCGACAAGCTTAGGGACAGGCCGGATGGCCGGCAAGCACCGTGTCGGGAATTCGTCAACTCGATTAACGGAAATGCAACATTACCCGCCTGCGGCAGAACAATTCCGCCGTTCGGGGATCCGCATGGCCAGTCAAACCCGTCCTGCCCGCAGGGGCAGAACGGGATTTCGCGCGTTCGGCAGGGCTACGGCAGCTGTACGACTGCGTAGACTTGTTCGGGAATGTCCGCAACGCCTTCGATGATGTCCGAGAAAGGCAGGACATATTCGGCAGTATCGCCGGCATCGTTCTTGGTCATGTTGGTGTCGATGATCTTGCCGCCACCGATCCGGATGGTGATCGCGTGTCCGGCGAACATCTGCTTCATCATGGCGAGGGCCTGCTCGTCGTCACCGGTCTGGCCGCTCATGGTTTCCTTGAGCGTGCCGGCGGGGAAACTCACCTTGACCTGGCGCGGTCCGACGATCTCGATCGTCGGCTTGGGTTCGTTCGGATCCCCGGCCTCGAACACTTCGGCGAAAGTGCCCTCGATCTTTTCGATGCAGGTGAAGCTCGTCTCGTTCTCGATCAGTTCGTTTTCCGGGTCGCAGAACTCGGAATTGCCCGATTCGATGTCGGCGAGATTGACCAGTTCCTTGGGAAGTGTGGTTTCGATCGTGACCGAAGCCTTGTCGGTATCGAGCACGGCGACGTCGAACTTGATGTCGAAGCAGCCGGCGAGGCCGGCCGTAATGAGCAGCGCCGCCGCTGCCTTGGCGATATTGGAAATTTTCACTTGGCAAGCCCTCAATGGCCGCGGCCACCCTTGGCCGCCGGCCAGAGGCTGAGCCTAAGGCCGGAACCGTCGTCCCACAAGCACGGTGCGGCAATGTGTCAAGGGGTTACCAGAGGCGCCAGACCAGCAATGCGAAAAGAATGACAAGCAGCAGAAGCAGGAACGACTCCATGCTGAATTTGCGGCGTGGCGCCGCCTGCTCGGCCTCGGCCCGTTCGAGCAGGTTTTCGGCGCGTTCCGCCAGGCTGGGCACGCGGGAAAGCAACCCCATGAACCGGGTGCCGTGGTCGCGCAGTTCCTCGATGCGTCCGGCCGGGCCGGCCTGGCGCTTGAGCCATCCGCTGACCACCGGTTCGGAGACGGTCCAGATGTCGAGATCGGGATCGATTTCGCGC
Source organism: uncultured Devosiaceae bacterium (assembly GCA_964555575.1). GTDB lineage: Bacteria > Pseudomonadota > Alphaproteobacteria > Rhizobiales > Devosiaceae > JAHJQZ01. The sequence continues at coordinate 9,946 of CAZKTH010000049.1, forward strand.
GCCACCCCCTCGACCAGGACCATGGTCTTCTGCAGAAGCAGCAGTTCCGGCCGCGTCCGCATGTGAAAGATGTCGGTGATCTCGAACAACTGCCCCAGCACCCGCGCCATCGAGATGTTGCGCGAGGACCGCCCGACCAGCGGCTCGCCGATCGAGCGGATGGCAAGGGTGAAATCGTCGATCGACTGGTCGGCGGGCACATAGCCCATCTCGAAATGGCGCCGTGCCACCATGCCGTAGTCGCGGACGATGAAACCGTAAAGGATCTCGGCCAGGAACCGCCTTTCGCCCGGCCCGATCCGCCCCATGATGCCGAAATCGACCGCCGCCGCGCCGCCGCCGGGCAAGGCGAAGAGGTTGCCGGGGTGCATGTCGGCATGAAAGAACCCGTCGCGGATGGCGTGGCGCAGAAAGCTCTGCAGCAGCAGCGCCGCCAGCGCCTTGTGATCGAGATCGGCGGCCTGGATGGCGGCCCGATCGGTCAGCGGGATCCCCTCGATCCAGCTCGTGGTCAGAATGTTGGGGGCGATCTGGTCCCAATGCAGGCTCGGCAGGACGAAATCCTTGTCCTCCTTGCCGTTTTCGGCGAATTCCGAGATCGCCGCCGCCTCGAATCTGAGATCGAGTTCGAGCTTGGCCGAATGGTCGAGCGTTTCGACGACGGAAACCGGCCGCAGGCGCCGGAGAGATGGAATGAACCTCTCGGCCAGTCGCGCGCCTGCATAATAGCTCTCGAGATCGCGGCGGAAGCGCTGGGCGATCCCCGGCCGCAGGATCTTGACCGCGACCGGTTCGTGCCGCCCGTCGCCGAGGTCGAGTTCGGCCTTGTGCACCTGGGCGATGGAGGCGGCGGCGATGGCCGGCGTCAGTTCGGACAGGGCCTCGGCCCGGTTCCCGAGCGCGTTCCTGAGGATCGCCTGGGCCTCCGCGGTCGGGAAAGGATCCATCTTGTCCTGCAGGGCCGACAGGTCGGCGGCGATCTCGGGACCGACGACGTCGGGTCGCGTTGCCAGTGACTGGCCGAATTTGACATAGGTCGGTCCGAGGCGGTTGAGGGCTCGTGTCAGCCTTTCCACCCGTCCGGTCTTTTTGACGGCGCGCCGTTCGATCAGGCGGGCGGTACCGATCAGCGCCTTGGCGCCGGCCGGCATCGATGTCGTGTCGATCAGGGAAAAAGCGCCTTCGCGGGCGAGGACGAAGCCGGCGCGGATGAGGCGCGCATAGGCGAACAGAAGCACTGTGGGCCCCTACAGTTTCCAGCCGCCATGCAGAGCGGCGATGTTGCCGCTCAGGGCATCGTGGGTGACGCGTCTGAATCCGGCCGCCTCGATCATGTCGGCGAAACGCCGGGCATCGGGGAATTTGCGGATGGACTCGATGAGATATTGATAGGGTCCCGCATCGCCGGTGACGACGCGGCCCATGGGCGGGATCAGATGATCCGAGAAGGCTGCGTAGAGCCTGTCGAGGGCGGCGATGTCGACCCTGGAGAATTCCAGACAGAGAAAACGCCCGCCGCGCTTGAGGACGCGGTGCGCTTCCTTGAGCGCCTTGTCGATACGCGGCACATTGCGGATGCCGAAGGCGATCGTATAGGCGTCAAAGCTCTCGTCGTCGAAAGGCAGCTCCTCGGCATTGGCCTCGACGAAGCGGACCTGGTCGGGATAGCGCCATGATCTGGCGCGGTCGGCGCCGACGCGCAGCATGTCGGAATTGATGTCGGCAACCGTCACTTCGGCGAAGCCGTGGCTCATGTTGACGATGCGCTCGGCGATGTCGCCGGTGCCGCCGGCCATGTCGAGCACCGTGAAGGAGCGCGACCCCGCCCTGGGCGGCGACAGGCGGGTGACCATGACATCCTTCCAGATCCGGTGGATGCCCAAGCTCATCAGATCGTTCATCAGATCGTAGCGATCGGCGACGGCATGGAAGACGTCGTCGACCAGGCCCTGCTTTTCGCTGAGCGGAACTTCGCGTTCGCCGAAATGGGTGGTTTGCTGTGCTTGACTCATTGCGCGCGGTACCGGCGGCTCATAAAACGGACGCGACCATAGACCACACCGTGGCGTTCTCCAACCGATATGCCCGAGCTCCCCGAAGTCGAAACAATCAGGCGCGGCCTTGTGTCGCTGATCGTCGGCGGGCGCATACTTTCGGTTGAGACAAGGCGTGCCGATCTGAGGTTTCCTTTTCCGCCCGGGCTTGATGGTCTTGCCGGTCTTTGGATCGATCGCCTCGACAGGCGGGCCAAATATCTCATCTTCCGCCTTTCCGACAAAAGGGTGCTTCTGAGCCATCTCGGCATGACCGGCGCCTGGCGCGTCGACCGCGCGCCGCGCGCCGAACCGACCCGGCTCGGCAAGGGCAAAAGGACCGATGTCCACGATCACCTGATCATCGGATTCGAACGCGGCGGACAAAAGGCGCAACTCATCTACAACGACCCGCGCCGGTTCGGCTATGTTGCGCTGGCGGCGAGCGCGGCCGAGGCGCCGCAGCTCTTGGGGCTCGGTCCCGAACCGCTCGGCAACGGCTTTTCGCCCGACCATCTCGCTTCGGTTTCGGTCGGCCGCGCCGCGCCGGTCAAATCGGTGCTGCTCGACCAGAAAACCGTTGCGGGCCTGGGCAACATCTATGTGTGCGAAGCGCTGTGGCGGGCCGGCATTGCCCCGACCCTTCCGGCCGGCCGTCTGTCGGACATGGCCATCGCCCGGCTCGTTGCCGCCATCCGCGCCGTTCTCCAGGAGGCCATCGCCGCCGGTGGCTCGACCCTCAGGGACTATGTCGACGCAACGGGCGCGCCCGGCTATTTCCAGCACAGCTTCGATGTCTATGGCCGCGCCGGACAAGCCTGCCGCCGGCCGGGATGCTCCGGCACCGTCCAGCGCATCGTCCAGTCCGGCCGCTCGACATTCTACTGCCCGGACTGCCAGAGCAAATGAGTTGACGCCAACCCGTCACGCCACTATAACCCGGCGACCTTGGCGGCAGCATCGACCGCCGCGATGATCTATGGAGCCGGCCGCGGCGACCGACGGTTGAACGCGCTGCTCCGACACAAAGCCACACGAGGAATTCATGGCCAATACGCCTTCGGCTAAGAAAGCCGCTCGCAAGATCGCCCGCCAGACCGCAGTCAACAAGGCCCGCCGCTCGCGCATGCGTACCTATTTGAGGAAGGTCGAGGAAGCGATCGCCACCGGAAACAAGGACGCGGCGGTCGAGGCGCTCAGGCAGGCCGAGCCGGAGTTGCACCGGGCCGCGACCAAGGGCGTGGTGCACCGCAACCACGCCGCGCGCAAGGTGTCGCGCCTCGCGAGCAGGGTCAAAGCCATGACGGCGTGAGCACGCCTTGCATGGCTTGTTGATTGAAGGGCCCTCCGGGGCCCTTTGTCGTTTTGCAGTCGGACCCATGCGACAGATCGAAGCTGCCGGGGCGGGTCTTGGGGTACGAATGCCTCTTGCCCGACCACATGGGGGCCACTTGGAAACCGGTGTGAGAATATTCTTTCTGAGTGCAGAAGGCGACAATCTCTGGATTCCGCTTGCGAGTCAGCGTGTTAAAAAAGTGTTGCGAACGGGCCCCGTGAAACACTTTTCCGGCGAGGTCGAGTCAAGCCCCATTTTCCACGAATCACGTATTGAAGCCCGTTCCCCCCGCCGTTAAGATGCCTTCTCGTAACGTAGATAAACGGCGGCGGACTGGTAGACTATCGTAGTCTGCTTGACTATTGGGGGCTTTATCAATGACCAGAAAAGTGAGGATCACCACTGGCAACAGCTATGCCTGGAGGACCTGTCTGATCATTGCTGCAACACCTTAGTTGTTTATCTTCTGATCCAACCTAGTTTTACGCTCGCAGTACTGAAAAAGAACTGATTCCACTTTTGTGGAAGATGGTTCTGTCCCGCATGAGTTTGCGGGCAAGGGAGACTTGTGTCCAGCGACAGGCGTACAGGCCGCCCGCCCTATGTCGGGGGTACGCCTTTTTTCAACGGCTTTTGGGGAAGCACAGACGATGAGTGTATTTGCGGCAAAAACAACGAGGAGAGTGGATGATGCAATGCCCGTCGCTACGCCAGTCTCCGCCAATGGGGGGCTGACAATGGATGATGACGACGGCAAGGGAGACCCCGATCAGATCTGGACGCGCGCACGGGCGCGGCTGAGGGCGACAGTTGGGGACGACGCCTTCAATTCCTGGTTCCAGCGGCTTGCGATGGAGGAAATCCTCGACGACGTCGCGCATCTGTCGGTGCCGACCAAATTCCTGTGCTCGTGGATCGAATCCAAATATGTAGAGCGGATCCTGGCCTGTCTGAGCGAGGAGGATCCAAGCGTCACCCGTCTGCACCTGACGGTCAGGATCAACGGCCAGGCCCGGCCGCGCCTGCATCCGCATCACGAGACGGTCGAGGAAGCGGCACCGCCGCCGCCGCGGCCGACGCCGATCCCGCAGCAGGCGCCGCGTGGCGACGCCCTCAGTGGTTCGTCGCTCGATCCGCGCCTCAGCTTCGAGACCTTCGTGGCCGGCAAGGCCAACGAGATCGCGCTCGGGGTCGCCAAGCAGGTGGCCGGCGCCGCCATGCGCAAGACCGTGACCTTCAACCCGGTCTATATCCATTCGACGGTGGGTCTGGGGAAATCGCATCTTCTCAATGCCATTGCCTGGGCGGTTTCCAAGGCCGATCCGGGCCTCAACATCGTCTATCTGACCGCCGACCACTTCATGTACCATTTCATTTCGGCGGTGCAGCGCCAGTCGGCCATCGCCTTCAAGGAATGG
>CAZKTH010000050.1:0-14731 GCA_964555575.1 uncultured Devosiaceae bacterium
CCTGGTCGAGCACAAGCGCGACGTCGTCATCCTTTTGGACAACATCACCCGCCTCGGGCGCGCCTACAACACCGTCATCCCATCCTCGGGCAAGGTGTTGACCGGCGGCGTCGACGCCAACGCCTTGCAGCGGCCCAAACGCTTTTTCGGCGCGGCGCGCAATATCGAGGAAGGCGGCTCGATGACCATCATCTCGACGGCGCTGATCGACACCGGTTCGCGCATGGACGAAGTGATCTTCGAGGAGTTCAAGGGCACCGGCAACGCCGAAATCGTCCTTGACCGCAAGATCGCCGACAAGCGCGTCTTCCCGGCCATCGACATCCAGAAATCGGGTACCCGCAAGGAAGAGCTGCTGGTCGAGCCGGATATCTTGAAAAAGATGTATGTCCTGCGGCGCATTCTTAACCCGATGGGAACGGTCGATGCCATGGAGTTCCTGCTCGACAAGCTCAGGCAGACCAAGACCAATGCCGATTTCTTCGACTCGATGAATACCTGAGGCACAATGGATCAAGCCCGCTCGACCATCGTTGCCCTGTCTTCGGGCTCGGTGCCGAGCGGTATTGCCGTCATTCGCCTGTCCGGACCCCATAGCCGGCGCGCCCTGCGCCTGCTGGCAGGCGACGTTCCGGAGCCGCGCCGCTTGCTGCTGCGTACCTTGCGGGACGAAGACGGTTCGGAGCTTGACCAGGGACTCGTCGTCTTTTTCCCCGCACCCGCAAGCTTCACCGGAGAAGACTGTGCCGAGTTGCATCTCCACGGCTCGCGCGCCGTGGTCGCGGCGATTCTCAGATTTGTTTGTGCCATAGACGGTATCGTTTTGGCCGGGGCCGGTGAGTTCACCCGCCGCGCCTTCGAGGCGGGAAAGCTGGATCTCACGCAGATCGAAGGCCTGGGCGACCTCGTTGCCGCCGAGACGGAAGGCCAGCGCCGGCAGGCGATCGAGCGCCGGCAGGGTTGGCTCGGGGCGGAAATCGCCGACTGGCGGGCGCAAATCCTCTATCTCAGGGCGGAAATCGAGGCGCGACTCGATTTTTCCGATGAAGGCGATGTCGTGGAAGTGCTGGCGGACAAGTTCAGCATGGACCTTGATGCCCTCATGGCGCAGTTGGGCGCGGCGCTTTCCGGCTATCGGGGCGGGCGGATAGTACGCGAGGGCTTTCGCGTCGTCATCGCCGGGGCGCCGAATGTGGGAAAGTCTTCTCTGCTCAATGCCCTGGCGGGTAGCGACGAGGCCATAGTCAGCCCGGAAGCGGGCACGACCCGCGACGTCAAGGAAGTCGCGCTCGATCTCGATGGTCAGCTCGTGCGACTGTTCGACGTTGCCGGGCTCAGGCAAAGCGACAGCCTTGCCGAGAGCGAAGGCGTGCGCCGGGCGGAAAAGGCCATGAAGGACGCCGACCTGGTACTCTGGCTCGCCGCGCCGGATGTCGCGGACATGCCGCGGCCGGACGGCATCGCGGCGCTGTGGCTTGTCCGGAGCAAGGCCGATCTCGAAGACGGCCGCTCGGAGGGGGATCTGCTGGTATCGGTGCGGACGGGCGAAGGCATCGCGGTTCTGAAGCAGAAACTGCGTCAGGCGGCGGCGGCGGTGGTCAAGGGCGAGACGACGCTGATTTCGCATCTTCGTGACAAGGACGCCATTGAAAACGCCCTCGATTTTCTGGCAAAAGCGCGGGCGGCCGCGATACCGGACGAATTGCTGGCGGAAAATCTGCGCCTGGCCGGCCAGGCGCTCGGGCGGCTGACCGGCGAAATCGACGCCGAAATGGTGCTGGACCGGCTGTTTGCCGGTTTCTGCATCGGCAAATGATTCACGTGAAACGCTGCGGCGTCCTGTGCTGGGATGTTTCACGTGAATCACTGAAACGAAGTTGGGAGCGCAGATGACGCGCGAGACGGATGTCGTGGTTGTAGGTGGAGGCCATGCCGGCTGCGAGGCGGCGGCGGCTTCGGCTCGGCTTGGCGCCCGCACCGTGCTTGTCACCCATCGCATCGATACCATCGGCGAGATGAGCTGCAATCCGGCCATCGGCGGCCTGGGCAAGGGGCATCTTGTCCGCGAGATCGACGCGCTCGACGGGCTGATGGGCCGTGTCGCCGACCGTGCCGGCATCCAGTTCCGTTTGCTCAATCGCCGCAAGGGCCCGGCGGTACGCGGCCCCAGGGCCCAGATGGACCGAAAGCTTTACAAAAAGGAGATGCTGGAGGCGCTCGAAGCTCAGGAAAGCCTGACCATCGTGGCGGCGGAGGCGGATGAAATTCTTTTTTCCGGAGAACATGTTACCGGCCTTCGGCTGGCTAGTGGCGAGGTGATCGCGACACCGGCCGTCGTTCTGACCACCGGCACCTTCCTCAGGGGCGTCATTCATCGCGGCGAGATTTCGACGCCGGCCGGACGCATCGGCGAGGCGCCGGTCGTCGGGCTGGCGAAGTGTCTGGATACGCTCGATCTGCCGCTCGGGCGCCTCAAGACCGGGACGCCGGCGCGGCTCCGGAAACAGAGCATCGATTTTTCCAGGCTCGAGGCGCAGCCGGGCGACGCGGAGCCGGAAATGTTTTCGGCCCTGAGCAGCGGGCCGATGGTGGCGCAGGTCGCCTGTCACATCACCAGGACCAATACCGAGACCCACCGCATCATCGGCGACAATATCCATCGTTCGGCCATGTATTCGGGAAAGATCACCGGGATCGGGCCGCGATATTGTCCCTCGATCGAGGACAAGATCGTCCGCTTTGCCGACCGCGACGAGCATCAGGTCTTTCTCGAACCGGAGGGCCTCGACAGCGATCTGATCTACCCGAACGGCGTCTCTACCTCGCTGCCCGAAGAGGTGCAGATCGATTTCCTGCGCTCGATGCCGGGTCTGGAAAATGTCGAGGTGGTGCGGGCCGGCTACGCCATCGAATACGATTATGTCGATCCGCGCGCCCTCAATCATACGCTCGAGACCAAGGCGCGACGCGGCCTGTTCTTCGCCGGCCAGATCAACGGCACCACCGGCTACGAGGAGGCGGCCGCGCAGGGGCTGCTGGCCGGGGCCAATGCGGCTCTGAAGGTGCTCGGGCGACCGATGTTGCGACTGTCGCGGACGCAGTCCTATCTCGGAGTGATGGTCGACGATCTGGTGACGCGCGGCGTAACCGAACCCTATCGCATGTTCACCTCGCGGGCCGAATTCCGGCTGCATCTTCGCGTCGACAACGCAATGGAGCGGCTGACGCCCCTGGGCATCGAGACCGGGCTGGTGGGCAAAGAGCGGCAAGACCTTTTCGAAAGGAGAATGACGGCGCTCGCGGACGGGCGACGACGGCTTGAGACGTTGACCCTGACGCCGCAGCAGGCGCGGCATAAAGGCCTCAAACTCAACCAGGATGGGGTGCGGCGCAGCGCTTTCGATCTTTTGTCCTATCCGGACGTGACGGCGGAAACGCTTGTGCAGTTCTGGCCGGAGCTGGCCGACCTCCCGGAGCAGGTTCTCGAAAATCTGGAGATCGAAGCCAAATATGCCGTCTATCTCGACCGTCAGGCCGAGGATATCGCGGCCCTGAGGCGGGACGAAGCGCGGCAGATTCCGGGCTGGCTCGATTATGCCGCCCTGACGGGGCTGTCGGCCGAGGTCAGGCAGAAGCTCATCGCGCACCGTCCCGAGACGATTGCCGACGCCCAGGCCATCGACGGGGTGACGCCAGCGGCGGTTCTGCTGCTGCTGTCGATCATTCGCCGCGGGCGACTGGACAAGGCCGGGTGAGCACCCGATCACCTGCAGAGATTATTGCCCCCTGGGCCGGGTCCTTCTCGCGCCCGCAGGAAGACGTACTGGTCGATCTCGAGCGATTCGAGCAAACGCTGCAAAAATGGCAGGCAGCGCAGAATCTCGTTTCACGTGAAACGCTGGATGCCTTCTGGACCCGCCATGTCGCCGACAGCCTGCAGGTGCTGCCGCTGCTGCCCTGCGGAACGCTGCGCATCTTTGATCTCGGCAGTGGCGGCGGTTTTCCGGGTCTGCCGTTGGCTATCGCGCTCAAGGGCTCGGACGCCCGCTTTTGCCTGTGCGAATCGAACGGGCGCAAGGTCGCTTTTCTGCGCGTCGTCATCCGCGAGCTGGCGCTCGACGCACAAGTGTTGCCCGGACGCATCGAAGCGCTTGTTTCACGTGAAACAGGGGCGGTTGACGTGGTTCTGGCACGGGCGCTTGCACCACTTAACCATTTGTTTGAATTATCATTTCCTCTACTTGAACCGGGGGGTCGCCTGCTTCTCCACAAGGGGCGGGAAAACCAGCGGGAAATCGACGCGGCAGGTGCTGATTGGCACTTTGATGTGGTAAAACACATGAGTGCGACGGACGATCACGGCGTGCTGCTCGAGATCGGAAATCTCGACCCAAAGAGTTAGTCAGGTATCAGATCGGGAGGCCAAGTTGAGCGCACGCGTTCTCGCTCTCGCCAACCAGAAAGGCGGCGTCGGCAAGACCACGACCGCCATCAATCTCGCCACGGCGCTCGCCGCCGTCGGTGAGCGCGTTTTGATCATCGACATGGATCCGCAGGGCAATGCCTCGACCGGGCTCGGCGTATCCCGTCAGGATCGCGAAATATCCGCCTACGATCTGCTCGTCGGCGACAAAAGCGTTGCCGAGGCGGCAGTCAAGACCGATGTGCCGCAGGTCGCCATCATCCCTTCGACTCTCGATTTGCTGGGTTTCGAGGCCTCGGTGCTCGGGGCGGCGGACCGCGCCTTTCGCCTCGACAATGCCCTCAACGGCACGCCGGCGCTGCTGATCGAGGGCGGCCCGCCGACCTATGTGCTGATCGATTGCCCGCCCTCGCTCAACCTGCTGACGATCAATGCCCTGACGGCGGCGGATGCGGTTCTGGTGCCGATGCAGTGCGAGTTCTTCGCCCTTGAGGGTCTCAGCCAGCTGCTGTCGACCATCGAGCAGATCCGTTCGAGTCTGAATGCGCGTCTGCACATCCAGGGCGTCGTCATGACAATGTATGACAGCCGCAATAATCTCAGCGAACAGGTGGTGCAGGACGTGCGCCAGGAAATGGGCGATCTCGTCTACGAGACGGTCATTCCGCGCAATGTCCGGCTTTCCGAGGCGCCGTCCTTCGGCAAGCCGGCCCTGCTCTACGATCTGAAATGCGCCGGTTCCCAGGCCTATCTGCGCCTGGCGACCGAAGTCATTCGCCGCGAACGGCAATTGGCGGCCTAGGATGGACCAGATGAGTGAAAAACCCGCGCGACTTGGACGTGGCCTGGCGGCGCTGATCGGCGACATGGCGCCGGTCGAGGCGCCGGAAACCCCGGAACAGGGCGGGATCCGCCGCCTCGCCGTTGCTGCTATCGTTCCCAACCGCGCCAATCCGCGCCGGGACTTCGATCCCGAACTGCTTGACGAACTGGCGGCCTCGATCCGGGAAAAGGGCGTCATGCAGCCGCTCCTGGTGCGGTCGAGCCGCGATCAGGCCGGGACCTTCGAGCTGATCGCCGGCGAGCGACGCTGGCGGGCGGCGCAGCGGGCCGGGCTCAACGAGGTGCCGGTCATCGTCCGTGAGGTCGACGACCGCGAGGCGCTGGAACTCGCCATCATCGAGAACGTGCAGCGCGCCGACCTCAACCCGCTTGAAGAGGCGATCGGCTACGAGCAGCTTCTCGGGCAGTTCGACTATACCCAGAGCGATCTCGGCCAGATCATCGGCAAGTCCCGATCGCATGTCGCCAATACGCTGAGGCTGTTGAAGCTGCCCGAGGACGTGCGCGACATGCTGGCCAGCGGCGATCTGACGGCGGGGCATGCCCGTACCCTTGTCACCGCCGACAACCCTTCCGGACTGGCGCGACGGATCGTTGCCGAAGGACTGTCGGTGCGCCAGGCGGAACTGTTGATGCAGGGGCGCGCCGGCAGCGCCGCCGGTCCGCGTCACCCGCCGCGGGAAAAGGATGCCGATACGGTCAATCTCGAAAAGCGCCTGGCCGATACGCTCGGGCTCGCCGTCTCGGTCAGCCATGGCGATCGCGGCGGCAAGCTCGAAATCCGCTACAGAACGCTGGAGCAGCTCGACGACCTGTGCCGGCGTCTTGGCGTTTCCTGATGATATTTCAATAGGTTAACATGGCCTGCGCCAGACAGGACGCGGCTTGACGGCGCACCTTCCTGTCAAATTGCGTCTCTCGTCGAGCAGATGGGTTCCGGTAGGAGCCATCGGCCTTCTGCTCAACGAGAAACGCCGTTTTCGTCGCCGTGGGGCGGCGAAAACGGTGCCGAAACCGTACCGGCGCCTGTCGGAGCTGCTCATGCAATGTCGGCGCCGAAACTGACTTTGCCCCGAGGGCGGGCGCTCCAGAGCGGCGCGCGTTCAAGCTGAATCGCTTCGCCGCTCCATGTTTTTGTTGTCGCATCGCTTTTTGCGCAAAACCGGGACCCACTTTTGCGCACGATGCTCTAATGCAGGGCCCCTGCCTGGCACACCGCCAGCAGCGCGCGGCCGGTCGCTGATTGCCTGATGCTGGCCGAACGCCTTGTGTCGTGGATCGTCGCGTAGAGGCGGGCGGCGGCGCGGGCAAGCGCCGGTTCGGACCAGACGCGCAATTGCCGTTCGAGCGACGGCGCCCGCGAGAAATGCACCCGTGGACGCAGGGAATCGACAGCGGCCTTCGGGGTTTCGCCCCTGTCGACCAGCCGGCGCAGCCGCCTCAACAGCAGGAAATGGTTGAGGGCGGCGCCGAGCAGGCGCTGCGGATCGACGCCGGAAGCAAGCGCGGCGCTCAGGGCGCTGTCCAGGGCGGCCGCATCGCCATTGCCGGTGGCGTCGAGCACGGCATCGATGGCGCGGGCGGAATTGTCGCCGACCAGCGCCTCGACATCCTCGACCTCGATCCTTCTGGATCTTGCCGCGAACAGGCACAGCTTTTCCAGTTCGCGGCGGGTTATCTCGCGGTCATTGCCGAGAAGGGAGCGCAAAAGGCTGACGGCAGAAGGGGTTGCGGCGATGCCGGCCTTGCTGAAGCTTTCATCGATCAACCCGGCGATGGCGCGGTCATTGTCGGCATAGCAGGGCAGGGTGCGCGCGGCTTTGCTCGCTTCCGCCAGTTTTCTGAGGCCGTCGTCGCGGGAAAGATTGGCCGCTTCAAGGACGAGTACACAATCGGGCATGTCGTCGAGCAGCAGCTTGAGGACCGGCGCCAGGGCCTTGGTCGCGGCGCGGACGCGGATGGTTCGCCTGCCGCCGAAAAGGGAAGGTGCCCGCGCCTCGTCGGCAAGCCGGCCGGGCTCGGACGAAAGATCGGCGCCGTTGAGCGAGACGTGTGCCATCGGGTCGGGCGGCGCGCCGGCATAATGGGCGATCAACCGGTCGGCGACCTCGCGGACGAGACCGGCGTCGGTGCCATAGGCGAGAAAGACCCCGGCTTTGAGATCGGGCGCATTGAGATAGCGCTCGACCTCATGGGCCTTGAGCGCCGCCATCTGCTACAGTTCGCCCTGGTTGCGGGCCGCGGCGACAATGAGACTTAGCGTATCGGCAACGGCGCGTGCCGCGTTCTCCGCAGCGTTCTTCTCGGCGGCGCGATCGGCTGCGACCTGACCGGAAATCTCGTAGCTGGAACCGGCGAAACGTCTGAGGGACAAAAGCTTTTTGGCATCCTCGCCCCGGCTGACCACTCGCATGCTGGCGGTGACGACGGCCTCGTAGGCGGTTAGAACCGAGCCGGGCGAGGTGCGGCCGACACGGCGGGTCGATTCGGAGGCATTGATCGTTATCAGGCTTGCGTCCGGGCGCGTGTCGGTGCCGAGCCGGAAGGCGAGTACCTGGTAGATGATCTGCTCGTAACGGTTTTTCGGTTCGGCATAGGCAAAGCCCGGCCCGGCCGTTGCGGCACTGTTTGCGCCACCATAAAGCGGGGCGAAGCTGCATCCGCTCAGCAGCGGCAGCAGCGCCATGAGCGCAACAAGGCGCCGCCTTGTTTTGTCAGCCGACGACATTGACGATCCGATTGGGCACGACGATCACCTTTTTCGGCTCCCTTCCGGCAAGAATGCGTTGGACCGCATCCAGTGACAAGGCCTGTTTGATGATATCCGCTTCGGATGCATCCTTTGTCACGGTGATTTCGCCGCGTTTCTTGCCGTTGACCTGTATCGGCAGCATCACGGTGTCGTTGACCAGATAGGCCGGATCGGCTTTCGGCCAGGGCGCGTCGCAGACAAGGCCCTTGTTGCCGAGCTCGCGCCAGCAGGTTTCGGCCAGGTGCGGCATCATCGGGGCGAAGAGCTGGACGAGATTGGCGACGGCGAGCCTTAGGGCCGAAATCTCGGAAAGGCAGGGATCGTCGTCGATTGATCCAAGGAACCTGCTGATTTCATTGGTCAATTCGTAGATCATCGCCACGGCGCGATTGAAGCGCAAGCCAGCGATCTCCACCTCGACATTGGCGGTCGTCTTGTGGACGAACCGCATCAGCGCCTGCGCCGATTCCTTGTCGCCGAGCCGTTCGCTGCCGGCCTCGATCCGGGCCTTGGCCTCGCCGATCAGGCGCCAGACGCGCTGGACAAAACGGGCGGCGCCCTCGATTCCGGCCTCGCTCCATTCGACATCGCGCTCGGGCGGACTGTCGGACAGCATGAACCAGCGGGCGGTGTCGGCGCCGTAGACCCGCAGGATCTCGTCCGGATCGATGCCGTTGCGCTTGGATTTCGAGATCTTTTCGATCGAACCGATCGCGGCCGGCCTGCCGGTGGCGATCTCGATCGCCTGACGGGCGCCGTCCACCGTCTCGACCCGCACTTCCTCGGGCGACAGCCAGTCGCCGCCTTCCGACTGGTAGGTCTCGTGGGTCACCATGCCTTGGGTGAACATGCCTCTGAAGGGCTCGTCCATGCCGACATGGCCGGTCCTTTTCATCGCCCGGGTGAAAAAGCGCGAATACAGGAGATGCAGAATGGCGTGTTCGATGCCGCCGATATACTGGTCGACCGGCAGCCAGTGATTGGCGGTGTCCGGCAGGGTCGGCGTCACGGCGCGCGGCGCGGTGAAGCGGACGTAGTACCAGGACGAATCGACGAAGGTATCCATGGTGTCGGTTTCGCGTCGGGCCGGCTCGCCGCATTCCGGGCAGTTGACGTGCTTCCAGCTCGGATGGTGGTCGAGCGGATTGCCCGGCTTGTCGAAACTGACGTCGTCGGGCAGCTTGACCGGCAGATCGGCGATCGGGACCGGCACCGTGCCGCAATTGTCGCAATGGATGACCGGGATCGGGCAGCCCCAGTAGCGTTGGCGGGAAATACCCCAGTCCCTGATGCGGTAATTGATCTGGCGCCTGCCCTGCGGCTTGCCGCCGATGGTGCGGCTTTCAAGGGTCGTGGCGATGAGTTCCTTGGCGTCCTCGACCGACAGCCCGTCGAGCGGGCCGGAATTGAACAGGGTTCCGGGTCCGGCATAGGCTTGGTCGCCTTCGGCGAATTCGCCCATGAAGGTGCCGGCCATCATGCCTTCGGGCAGAACGACCGGGATGATCGGCAGCCCGTAGGTGCGGGCAAAGTCGAAGTCGCGCTGGTCATGGGCCGGGCAACCGAAAATGGCGCCGGTGCCGTAGTCCATCAGGACGAAATTGGCGACATAGATCGGCAGGACCGCGTCCTCGATCACCGGATGTTTCACATGAATCCCGGTGAAATAGCCTTTCTTTTCCGCCTTCTCGATGACTTCGGTCGCGGTACCGAGCCGGTGGCACTCAACGACGAACTCGGCAAGACCCGCATCGTGGGCGGCAAGGTGCGTGGTCAGCGGATGATCGGGCGACAACGCCATGAAGGAAGCGCCGTAAAGCGTATCGGGCCGGGTGGTGAAGATGTCGAGTACCGGCTCGGACGTCCGGTCATTGGGCAGAATTTCGAACAGCACCCTGAGCCCTTCCGACCGGCCGATCCAGTTGCGCTGCATGATGCGGACCTTGTCCGGCCAGCCGTCGAGATGTTCGAGGGCCTCCAGAAGATCCTCGGCCATGTCCGAGATATTGAAGAACCACTGCGTAAGTTCGCGCTGTTCGACCAGGGCGCCGGATCGCCAGCCGCGGCCTTCGATCACCTGCTCGTTGGCCAGAACTGTCTGGTCGACCGGGTCCCAATTGACCTTGGACTTGCGCCTCGAAACCAGATCCTTGTCCAGCATGTCGAGGAAGAGCCGCTGCTGCTGGGTGTAGTATTCGACATCGCAGGTGGCGAATTCCCTGGACCAGTCCAGGCTCAGCCCCATGGATTTGAGCTGGTCGCGCATATAGGCGATGTTCTGGTAGGTCCAGTCCTTGGGATGGACATTGTTCTTCTGGGCGGCGTTCTCGGCCGGCAGGCCAAAGGCATCCCAACCCATTGGATGCAATACGTTTTTCCCGCGAGCACGTTCGAAGCGGGCAACGACGTCGCCCAGGGCGTAGTTGCGGACATGGCCCATGTGGATGCGCCCGGAGGGGTAGGGGAACATCTCCAGGACGTAATAGCGCTCGCGCTTGTCGTCTTCCCGTGTGACAAAGGCTTCGGCCTTGTCCCAGACCTCTTGCCAATAGGGTTCCATTTCACGGGGGTTGTAGCGTTCGGCTGTATCGGCGCTCACGAGAACGACTCTTGCAATTGTTGTGTTGCCGGGGATTTTTGGCTAGGCGACACTCATCAGAAAAGCTCTTGAAGGTCAACCTTCCGACCGTGTCGAAAGAGCCGCGAAAGAGGGCCATGAGCACGCCAGCACCAAATGCCGCGGAACGCCTCGGGATCATCTTGAACCGCATCCGCCGGGCGGCGCTGCGCTTCGACGGAGACGGGCGCGATGTCATCCTGGTCGCGGTATCCAAGACGTTTGATGCCGAAGCCATCGTTCCGGTAATCGAAGCCGGCCAGCGCGTTTTCGGTGAAAACCGTGTGCAGGAAGCCTCGGGCAAATGGCCCGGGCTCAAATCGCGCTATCCCGATATCGAACTGCATCTGATCGGTCCCTTGCAAACCAACAAGGCGCGCGATGCCGTTGCCCTGTTCGATGTCATCGAAACCGTTGACCGCGACCGGATCGCCGTGGCGCTGAAAAGGGAAATGCAGGCCCAGGACCGGCATCTGCCGTGCTATGTCCAGGTCAATATCGGCGCCGAAGCGCAGAAATCCGGTATCCCGGTCGATGAGACGCTCGATTTCGTCAAACGCTGCCGGACCGGATACGGTCTCGATATCGTCGGGCTGATGGGTATTCCGCCGCTTGGCGAGCCGCCCGGACCCTATTTCGCCCTTCTGAAGCAGCTCGCCGACCAGGCGGGGCTCGACAACGTCTCGATGGGCATGAGCGCCGATTTCGAGACCGCCATAGGGATGGGCGCCACCCATGTCCGGGTCGGCTCGGCGATTTTCGGGGCGCGGGGTGCGACCCATTAGCCCTGCGCGCGCCATTCGCTCCCTGGCGAAAGGGCGGATTGTGCTTGCTTTTCGGCGGTCGCGCGCGAACCGAAAAGCCGGCACCCGGTTTTCCGAGCACGCGCCGGCCCGTCACGGCCATTTGATTGGCGTATGTTTGCGCCCTTACTATGCTCGCGGCGTCATCGAATGCGGCCAACCGGTCAGCATGTGCAGAACCCTTGCGGAGTAGGGACAATGATGAAGAGAAGGATCTTTCTTGTCGACGACGATACGGAATTGCGGCAGACGCTGGTCGATCAGCTCTCCCATTACCATGAATTCGAGATCACCGAAGCTGGCAGCGCCGGCGAAGCCCTCAATCTGGTCAGGGACGCCCATGTGGATCTGATGATCCTCGATGTCGGACTGCCCGACATGGACGGGCGCGAAGCGGTCAAGATCCTGAGGAAAGACGGCTTCAAGGCGCCGATCCTGATGCTGACCGGCCACGATACCGATTCGGACGAGATTCTCGGGCTCGAATCGGGCGCCAATGATTACGTCACCAAGCCGTTCCGATTTTCCGTGCTGCTGGCACGCGTCCGCGCTGCCTTGCGCCAGCACGATCAGTCCGAGGACGTCACCTTCACCATCGGCCACTACACCTTCCAGCCGGCGGCAAAACTGCTGGAAACCGGCGAAGGCATGAAGGTCAGGCTGACCGACAAGGAAACCTCCATCCTCAAATATCTTTACCGTCAGGGGCCGAAGACCATTTCCCGCGACATCCTGCTGAAGGAGGTCTGGGGCTACAACAATCGCGTCACCACCCACACGCTCGAGACCCATATCTATCGCCTGAGGCAGAAAATCGAGCGCGATCCCGCCAATGCACGGTTGCTCGTTACCGAGGAAGGCGGCTATCGTCTGGTTCCATAGGCGGTCCGGATGACCGTTCGATCCGGCATCGCCACCTTCGGCTTGAGCCGGGGTGGCGTGCTTTGGGGGCATGCGGGGCATGGAACTCGACGATTACACCTCAGCCTTGGCCGAGGCGGATTTCTTCCGTATCTGCGACGAGGAGCAGAGGCGCCTGCTGGCCTTTGCCAGCGAGCACCGGTCGTTTTCGGCCGGCGACGTCATCTACAGGCGCGGCGATCCGTCCGAGGGCGCCTTCGTGCTCATGAAGGGCGATGTGCTGGTTGGCGACAGCGAAACCGACAGTTTCAAGCCGAAACGGATCGGCGAACGCGGCGCCGTGCTCGGCGAGATGGGGCTGTTCTTGTCCCGTCCGCGCCGCGCCACGCTGAGGGCGGCGACCGATGTCGAGTTGCTGTTCGTGCCGCGTTCCGCCTTTGCCAAGCTGATGCGGCAGTTCCCGCTTCTGGCCGAACGGGCGGCGGTGCGCATCGAAGAGGAAATGTCGACATTCCTCAATGCCATGGAGCCGTTCCGCGGCAAGCGCTGATCGTCGTGCCAATCGGGGAGTCAATCTTCCACGTCGATTGATACCCCTTGTCCGGCGCCAAGCCTGTCCCCGGGCGCTACGCGATCAGCATAAACGTGAAATGCCCTACCCGAACGTCACAATGACCGGTACGTGATCGGACGGCTTTTCGCCCCTGCCGCGCCAGGGTCTCAGGATCTCGGCCGAAAGCGAATGGGCGGCGACATCGCCGGTCGCCCAGACATGATCGAGTCGCCGTCCCCGGTCGGAGGCCTCCCAGTCCCGGGCGCGATAGGACCACCAGGAAAAAAGCCTCCGGTCGTAGGGCAGGTGCTTGCGGACGATATCGACCCAGTCGCGGCGGTCGCGCAAATCGTCGAGCGCCTCGATCTCGACCGGGGTATGGCTGACGACGTCGAGCAATTGCTTGTGGCTCCACACATCCATTTCATGCGGGGCGATGTTGAAATCGCCGACAATTACCTGACGATGGTCGAATTCGGGCATGTCGAACCAGTCCTTCAACTCGGCGAGGAAGTCGAGCTTGTGACGGAACTTGGGATTGGCCTCGGGATCGGGCACATCGCCGCCAGCGGGAATGTAGAAATTGTGCACGGTCACCGGACCGGCGCCGAGATCGACCTTCACCGAAACGTGGCGGGAATCGTCGATCTCGCAGAATTTGCGGCTATTGGTCTCGGAAAGGGGCAGGCGCGAGACGACGGCGACGCCGTGATAGCCCTTCTGCCCGTGCACCGCCTGGTGCGGGTAGCCGGCTTCGGCCAGTTCCTTTGCCGGAAACTGGTCGTTCTGGCACTTGATCTCCTGCAGGCAGAGGATGTCGGGCTTTTGTTCGGCAAGAAAGCTGCGAACCAGATCGATGCGCAGGCGCACCGAGTTGATGTTCCATGTGGCAACAGATGTCGGCATTGCCTTGCTCCCATCCAGAGCGCGTTCATAAAAGTGGGAACCGGCTTTTCGGTTCGAACACGCGACCGCGCAAAAACCCGACCACACGTTTTGATTCCATCAAAGCGTATGGTCTTTTCAAGCCTTTATGCCGGTCCCGTCGGGCGCGGTCCAGCGCTGACGGGCGGAGGAGCCGATTTCAGTCGTTGAAAAAGCGATTGATGTAGAAAAGCGATTCCGGCAGCTCGAGGTTGAAGGCGGTATCATAGATCGAAAAGGTCAGTTCCGCCCCGCTCGGCTCGGTCAGGGTCCATTGCACCAGATCCTTGCTTTGCTTGTCGAAGATCAGCGCGACCTGGACGGTACCCGCCGGCGTGTCGTCGGTGATGGTGATCGAGATATGGGTGTCGTCCGAGACGACGTCCAGAATGTTGGCCTCGAACAGGTTGATGTCCTTCTTGAGGAACTGCCTCAAGGGCACGCTGTCCTGCGGATAGGTCGAAACCTTCTTTTCGGCCTTGTCGATGAGGAAGAACCCCTTGCCGACCGAGACGATCTGCTCGCGCGAGGGCGGGGCATAGCGGAAGGCGATCTTGTTCGGGCGTTCCAGAAAGAACATGCCTTCGGCGCGGTTGCCCATGGTGTCGATCTGCAGGAAACGCCCGGCCATGGTGTGGATGGCGGAATTGTGGGCGTTGATCTCCTTGATCAGCGTTTCCTCCTCCGGCGTCAGCATGCGGTCGAGCGCCAGTGCCGGTGTAAGGGGCAGGGCGACCAGCACAGTCGAAGCGAGCAAACCGAGCACGGAGCGGCGAATCATTTTGGCCTTCCTTCATCGTTCAGGCGCACAGCAATTTAAAGTCAGGCAAATGCGGCAAGAGCGAGATTGCCGTGCCGGACTGCCTCGCGTCATCTGTGTGTTTCCGAGCGCGCGCCCTGGAGCATTTTCCGTTCTGACGGAATCAGAACGGAAGCTCCAGGTTATTGAGTGGTC
>CAZKTH010000051.1:0-14693 GCA_964555575.1 uncultured Devosiaceae bacterium
GGATCTCGCCAGCTTCGAGGGCGGCATCGGCTACAGCACGCAGGCCTATCATCACGGCCCCTGGAGCTTCAACACGGCGGCCTGCGCCGAATATGCCTTTCTCATCGGGGACGAAAAGACCTGGCGCGACAAGCTCGACTGGCTTGCCGCCCATTGCAGCGACTACGGTCTGTTGCCCGAGGCGGTTTCCGCCGACGATCCGGCGCGGTGCTATATCAATCCGCTGATCTGGGCCTGCGCCGAGACGGTTTCGGCCCTCCATATCGAGGCGCAACGGAGATGATCGCTGATATCCTCGGCCCTGCCGCCGACTGGTATTATGCCCTTTACGAGCGCGTGCTGGCCGGCGCCCCGGAAGCGGCTGCCATGCTTGCCGAGCGGCTGTCCGCCGCCTCGGCCGAAGACGATCCGACCGAACTGGCCCTTCTCATGCACCTCATCGCCATGCATGCCCGGCTGTCAGGCGATGCCGGCCTGGTGAGGCAACCGGCGGTCGCTACCTTCAGCGCCATCGTCGCCGAAAAACTCGAACGGGATATCGGGGTCTCGTCCAACCGGCCCGGACAGACCTGGGAGCTCGGCCTTTGCTTCGCCGCGCTGCGCGCTGTCGACCTCTTCCTCAAGCGGGAGGCGTTCGCCCGGTTGACGGCAAAGATCAAGAATCGCGTCTACGCCACCGCCATCCGGGCCGGCACCCTGACGTCATCCGCCGACCGCGACCGGATCGAGTACGACCTGCTGTTCGCCTCCGTCCCGGCCGGACTTTTCGAACCCGAAGACCTTGTGCTGGTCGAGGCGGTGCGCGAACTGGCCGATCCCGCGCGGGTGGCCGCCGCCCCGCCGCGGGCGCGCCTGCTGCTGGCCTGGTACTATGCCGAGCAGGGCAGCTACGCCAAAAGCCGGACCCTGGTGCTCGACACCCCGGAAGAACTGCCGCTCCGCGAACTCGTCCGCCAGCGCCTCAAGATGCTGGGGCAGTTGCGGGACCGCTTCATCCGCCACACCCCCTTGGGCAACGGCAATCGCTACGCGCCATTGGCCGAGGAACGTTTCCCCAAGCTCGTCACCGCCGGGGACAGCGTGACCGTCCGCGCCTTCGCCGTGCCGTTTTCGGCCGGTGATCCGGTTCAGCTTCATGTGGACGGCGAGGTGATCGACGGCCGGATGGGCAATGGGGTCTGGGAGTTCGACCTGCCCGAACGGCCCGGTGGCACCCATGTCGACTATCACCTGCAATTCGCCAACGCCCCGCATGCGCGCGCGCAAAGCTTTGGCTACGACGTGCTCGAGCGTCGGAACTGCGGCGATGCGTCGGGTGCCCGGATCTGCGAGGACGGCAGGTTGACCGTCGGGTTTGCCGATTGTCGCCTGCAACTGGCACCGGGCGTGGCGGGCACTCTCGACATGACCATCGTGCCGATGCCGGCCGGCGAAGGGTTCGATACGGCCAACGAACAGCAATTCGAGCTGGCCGGATGTGCCCTCCGCCTGACCCTCGTTCCCTTTGCGCTTTTTGTCGAACATGACGGCCGCGCCCTGTTCGTGCTCGATGGTGACGGCATTTCCTGGCTGCGTTCGCCATCCGGAGAAGTGCATGAAATCTCCCTGACGCTCGGCACCGCCGCCTGCGGCGTCTTCGGCCTCGGCGAGCGCTACAACGCCCTCAATCAGTTCGGCCAGCGCGTCGACCAGTTCGTCTACAACCAGTACAAGGATCAGGGCCTGCGCACCTATATCCCCATGCCGGTGTTCTACACCGACGCCGGCTTCGGGATGCACATCGACACCACCGCCTATTCCTGGTTCGACTTCGCCGCGACGCGCCCGGAGCGTTTTGCGATGGGTGTCGAGGCGCCGGAAATGACGCTCACCCTGTTCCTCGGCGCCATCGCCGATCAGGTCGGCCAGTTCATCACGCGGACCGGCGATCCGGTCGCCGTTCCCGACTGGGCGCTCGGACCGTGGATGTCCTCGAACAACTGGGACAGCGACGCCGAGGTGCGCCGGCAGGTGGCCCTCGGGCGCGAACACGCCATCCCCTCCACCGTCCTTGTGATCGAGGCATGGAGCGACGAAGCCACCTTCTACATCTTCAACGATGCCCGCTACACCGAGACCGACGGTAGCATCGCTCTTGCCTATGGTGATTTCACCTTTCCCGAATGGGGGCGCTGGCCCGACCCCAAGGGTTTGGTGGACTATCTGCACGACAACGATCTCAGATGCGTTCTGTGGCAGATCCCGATCGTCAAGCAGGTCACGAGCCTGGCTCATCTGCAAAAGGCCGAAGACGAACGCGCGCTCGTCGAAAAGGGCTATGGCGTCCGGAACGCCGACGGGTCGCCCTACCGCATCCCCGAAGGCTGGTTCAAGGACAGCCTCGTCCTCGATTTTACCAATCCCGCGGCGCGCGACTGGTGGTTCGCCAAAAGGGCCTATCTCCGCGACGAAATCGGCATCGACGGCTTCAAGACCGATGGCGGCGAATGCATTTTCGGCAACGACCTGATGTTTGCCGACGGCAGCACCGGACACCAGATGCGCAACCGCTATCCGCGCGACTACATCTCGGCCTATACCGAATTCGCCGCGCAAACCGGCGGCATCACCTTTTCCCGCTCCGGCTATACCGGCGCCCAGACCTTTCCGGCCCACTGGGCCGGCGACGAGCGTTCGAACTGGGACGCCTTCAAGCGCAGCCTTCTGGCCGGCCTGTCATCGGGACTGTCCGGCATCATCTTCTGGGGCTGGGACTTTGCCGGCTTCAGCGGTCCCATCCCGACCGCCGAACTCTATGTCAGGGCGGCGGAGATGGCCTGCTTCTGCCCGATCATGCAGTATCACGCCGAAAGCAAGGCGGAGTTCAACCAGGACCGCACCCCCTGGAACATCGCCGAACGCACCGGCGACGGGCGCGCCCTCGACATCTATCGGACCTATGCGAATCTGCGCATGTCGCTCATGCCCTATCTGACCCGCGAGGCGGCACATTGCGTCGCGGCGCGAACGCCGATGATGCGGGCATTGCTGCTCGATTATCAGAACGATCCCGAGGCCGGGGATTTGTGGGACCAATATCTGTTCGGCCGCGATCTGCTGGTCGCCCCGATCATCGTCGAGGGCGGGACCCGCCGCACCGTCCACCTGCCGGAAAGGCGGTGGTGGCATCTGTTCGAGAACACCTGGTACGGCCCGGGAGACGTCGAGATCGGCGCCGCGCTGGCGGACATTCCGGTTTTCGTGCGTGAGGGAGCGGTCGTCCCCTTGTCATTCGATGCCGAAATCCGTCTTGGTGCCGCAATGCCCTCCAGCCTCGATGCGCCGCACCAGCGTTTATTGCTGATTGTCGGAGACATGCCGCAGGCGCAGGTTCACGAAGAAGCGGGTGGTCGGATCGAAGTCGTGGGAACGACGGAAACGGGGTTTTCCGTCACCGTCGAAGGGCCGGTGCCGGTCCTCACCACGATCCTTTTCTCCGACACGCCGCGGCAGGTGCGCGTGAATGGCGTGGTGGCAACCCCAGGATCGGTGACGTTTGCCGCGCGCGCCCTCGCCGGAGTTGCCATCGGCAAAAAAGACTGACTGACCGAAATCCGCTTTTTCCCAACAGCGGTCGCTCCCGATAGATGCACAGGTCGGCTTGAATGGGCGCGTTGCCGACGCGAACGAGGCCGAAAGCGGGCTAATGGGTTTTGATGCCGAATATTATCGGAACTGACGTTCAATTCGAATGGCGCACCTCGATAATTGGCTATTTGGCGATCAATGGGTGACGTTCGCAGAAATCCCGCAGGGGTGCCGGTGTTGCGTGCCTGGACGGTTGCGGCTCATGCGCGTTCATGGCGCCGGTCTGTTGGATCCCAGCAGCTTTTCATGCAGGTCATCGAGCGCCTTGCGGTCCTCGGCGGCTTCGTTCAGCAGCCAGTCCCGGAAAATCTGCACGGGCCGGCGCGAAAGGTGGCGGCTCGGGCAGGTCAGCCAATAGGAGGCGTTGTGAACCGGCCTGAGAGCGGGAAACAGCGGTCTGAGGCTTCCTTCGGCCAGGTAGTCATGGGCCAATGTCGTGCTTTCGAGTGCAACGCCAAGGCCTTGGCGAGCCATGTAGAGAGACATGGCGGAACGGTCGAACTGCAAGCCTTCTTCGAGACGGTCGCTTTCCAGTTCGTTGGCGATCAGCCAGCGGTCCCAGGATATCGCCGATTTCATCGAGCTGATGAGCCTGACTGACGCCAGGACCTCGACAGGGTCCTTGAAGGCGAAGTTCCGGTAGGTTTGCTGATCGCAAAGCGGCAGCACCAGGTCCTCCGCAAGAAGCTCGGAGGTGAGCTCGTCGCCGCTGCCGCGGCCATAGCGGATGTCGAGATCGACCGTTTCCTTGTCGAAATCTGTCAGCTCGGTGGTGGCGTCGAAACGGATGTCCATATCCGGGTGCGCGGAGATGAAGTCGGGCAGGCGCTTGGTCAGCCACAGCGCGCCAAAGGATGGCGCGACGCGAACGCTGAGCGGCCGTTTTTGCGATCGCCGCGAAATCTGGCGTTCGCTGGACTGCAGGATGCCGAGCGCTTCCGATGTCGCCTTGAACAGTCTCTCGCCATCCTCGGTCAGCACCAGACCATGCTTGACCCGCCGGAACAGGGCGGTGCCGAGAATGCCTTCGAGCGATTTGACCTGCTGGCTGACCGCCGAACCCGATACGTCCAGTTCCTCGCCGGCGCGGGACAGGCTGCGATGACGGGCAACCGCGTCGAAATACATCATCGCCTTGAGCGGCAATCGGGATGCACGGGTCATGATGTCGGCTCGCCGGTATCGTCAATTCCCAGTTCGGCCAGGAGCCAGGCCTGGAAGCTGCGGTTCTTCTGGAGCCCGATGCGCGACTGCAGGAAATTGATGCTGTGTGCCTGGACCGTGTAGCCGGAGAGCCCGAACGGTGCGACCAGCAGACCGCTCTCCAGTTCGCCGGTCACATGGAAGTAGTTTTCCAGGCAGACGCCCTGACCGGCGATCGCGGCACTGATCGACAGGAAGGACCGGTCGAATCGCGGCCCCTTTTCGACATAGAGTTCCGACATGCCTTCGGCCTCGAACCACTGCCGCCACTTGAACAGGTTGAATTCGGAGTGGATGAGCGGCTGGCCGACCATGTCCACCGGCGAGCGGATCTGGTTGTCCCTGGTCAAAAGCTTCGGCGAACACAGCACGAGCATGGTCTCGGGCGGAAACGGGATGCGCCTGACGCCGGGCTGCGCCGGATGGTAGCCGAAGCGAATATCGAAATCCGCCTCGTAGGCGAGCAGGTTGACCGGCGTCGGCGAGGCATTGAGCCGGACGTCGAGGGTCGGGTTGGCATCCTGGAAACTGCGCAACCGCGGCATCAGCCATTGTTGGGCCAGGCTCGGCGCGCAATGCACCGTCAGAACCTCGCGACGGGGCGCACGTTCGATCGAAAGACAGGCGGCCTCGAGTTCGTTGAAGCCGAGAACCAGTCTCTCGCTGAAGCTCCTGCCGATCTCGGTGAGGTAGACGGCACGGTTGGCGCGTTCGAGCAGCTTGACACCGAGCTGGTTCTCGAGCGCCCGGACCTGATGACTGATTGCCGAGGGCGTGACATTGAGCTCGGCGGCAGCCGCGACAAGGGAGCCAAGACGAGACACCGCATCGAACGCCTTCAGCGCTTTCAGCGACGGAAGATTTCGCATTCACGCTCACGCATTCGCCGGTCTCCTTCGCGGAACATCATCTATCGGACTGGACGCGGAATGCAACGCGACAGGTTCGGACCGGTTCAGGACGCGCCGAATCTGTAGACGATCTCATGGCGATAGGGCTTGCCCGGCGCGATAATACAGCACGGAAATGCCATTTCGTTGATGGCGTTCACAAATCCCATCGGTTCAAGACAAAGCCCGGCAAACCGCCGGTAGCGGGCGCCGTTCTTGCCCGTCACGCCGTCGAGATTGTGGCCGTTGTAGAAGTGAAGCGTGGTTTCGTTCGACCAGAGCTCGAGCCGGCGGCCTCCGGCCGTGACGACGGCGCGTTTCCGCACCGCATCGCGCGGCGCATCGGCCTCGGCCTCGGCCTCGAAAACGTAGGAGTGGTTGATTTCGGTGCCGTTTCCGACCACCTCCCCCAGCCCGGTCGGATGGGTGAAATCGAATCCTGTGCCGGAGACATCGAGGATGGTGCCGGTCGGCACGCGATCGGCGCCCTGTTCGAGCATATGCCCGGAGCCGAGTTCGAGTTCGTGCGCGGAAATATCGCCCGAATTCGGGCCCTCGAGGTTGAAATAGCCATGGGCGCTCAGATTGATCGGCGTCGGCCCGTCCGCCTCTGCACTCAGCACCAGGGTGAGGGCATTGTCATTGTCGAGGCTGTAGTGCGCGCGCACCGAGACGTTGTGGGCAAATCCCTCTTCGCCGTCGCCATCCTCAAGTCCGAGCGTGAGGCTGGCGCGATCCGGCGTTTCGTAGAGCGCCAGCGTCGTCCAGACGCGGCGATGGTAGCCGAAGCGTCCGCCATGCACGCAGTGTCGGCCCTCATGGGCGTTGGCGTTGACTGTGCAGGTTCGACCATCAAGCCTGAAACGCGCGCCAGAAATGCGGTTGGCGACGCGGCCGACAATGGCGCCGAAATAGTGGCGGTCGCGGGCGTAGTCCGCGATGGTCGGCAAGCCGAGCACGACGTCGACCAGCTCGCCTTTGTCATCGGGAACGAAAAGCCCGCGAAGGCAACCACCCAGTTCGAGGATGCGGGCCAACATGCCGTTGTCGTTCTCGAGGACGATCTCGCTGACCTGCTGGTTGTAGAAAGTGCCGAAAAACCGGCTGCTGGCTTTCATTGGCACCTCCGCCTGGTCAAGCCCGGCCGTCCGCGTTAGTTCACGACGTTTTCCGGCTTGCCTGCGATCAGCGACCGGATGTTGGCGGCGACAACGGCGGTGATGCGCTTGCGCGCGTCGAGCGTTGCCCAGGAGACATGGGGTGTGATCACGCAGTTCTGCGCCGTTAGCAGCGGGTTGTCCGCTTCCGGCGGTTCGCGTTGCAGCGTGTCGAGCGCGGCGCCGGCGATGCGTCCCTGGTTGAGCGCCGCGGCAAGATCGGTATCGACGACGAGCTGTCCGCGCGAGGTGTTGATGAGAAAGGCGCTTTTCTTCATCAGCGCCAGCTTGTCGGCATTGATGAAATTGATGGTGTCGGGAAGCGCCGGACAATGAAGCGTCAGGAAGTCGGCGGCGGAAATGACCGCGTCGAGGTCAACCATCTCGTGCGCGTAGTCGGGCCGTACGCCTGCGAACTTGTCATGCGCCAGCACCTTCATCCTGAAGGCCGTCGCAATCTCGCCGACGCGCCGTCCGATATTGCCGAATCCGATGATGCCGAGGGTCTTGCCGGCCAGCTCGATCTGCGGGCTGAGCCAGTAGCTCCAGTCGACATTGTTGGTCCAGCCGAGCTTTTCGCGCACGTCCTGGCTGTTGGCGGCGACATTGCGCGCCAGGTTGAGGATATGAGCGAAAGTCATCTCCGCGACGGTGTCGGTGCCGTAGACCGGCACGTTCATCACCGGAATGCTCTTTGCCCGCGCATGGGCGACATCGACGACATTGTAGCCGGTTGCCAGCACCGCGATGCCTTCGAGCCTGGGACAGGCATCGATGACGGCGGCCGTCAGCGGCGTCTTGTTGGTCAACAGGATATGCGCGTCCTTCGCCCTGTCGATCACCTCGGCCTCGCCGCCGGTCGAGCGGTCATAGGCGGAAAACTCACCCAGACTCTCAACCTCGTTCCACGGGTTGTCGCCGGGATTGAGGGTGAAGCCGTCGAGACAGACAATTTTCTTCATTTCACGCATCATTTCCTAAGCGAACCTGCGCCGCGCCGCGCCGAGCAGGGAGCGGATGGCGCCGTTGACGGCCGGGATCTGGCTGCCGACAATGGTCAGGATGACAAGGACCAGGACCAGCGAGATCGGCCGTGTGACAAACGGCAGGAGACTCCCGTCCGTTGTCTTGAGACCGGTCCTCAGCGCCGTATCGGCCATCGGTCCGAGGATGACACCAATCACCAGCGGGGCAATCGGAAACTGCAGCTTGGTGAAGAAATACGAGATGATGCCGATCACGCCCATCAGGTAGAGATTGAAGATGTTGAGCCCGAGGGCGAACGAGCCGATGACGCAAAGCACGGCTATCAGCGGCATGAACAACGATTGCGGCACCCTCAGGATATGGATGACCTGCTTGGACAGGATCATCCCGATCACGAACATGGTGAGCGCCGAGGCGAACAGGATCGCGGCGACCTGCGGTACGAATTCAGGTTGTTGTTTCAGCAGCATCGGACCCGGCGCCACATTGTGCAGCATCAGGGCGCCGAGCAGCATCACCGCCGGCGGCGAGCCGGGAATGCCGAGGCTCAAAAGCGGTATGACGGCGCCGCCGACGCAGGCCTGGTTGGCAACGGTCGTCGAGATGACGCCCTCGGGCGCACCCTTGCCGAAGGTTTCGGGGTGCTTGGAGGTCTTGCGCGCAACACCATAGGAGACCCAGGCGGCGATATCCTCGCCGATGCCCGGCACGGCGCCGATGCCGACCCCGATCAGGGCCGAGGAAATGATGTTGCGCGCGTTTTTGATCATGGTCCGGAAATCGGGAAGGATGCGCCCGAGCATGCTGGCTTTCATGTTGCCGAGCGACAGGTGCGATTCCAGCACCATCATGATCTGCGGGATGCCGAAGGCGCCGATGAGCACCGGCACCACGTCGATGCCGCTGTCCAGAGCATGCATACCGAAGGTGAAGCGCGGGTACATCTGGATGTGGTCCTGGCCGATGGTCGAAAGCCAGATGCCGAACAGGCCCGCCGCCCATCCCTTCACCGCCAGGTCCGGCGAGGTCAGGCTGCCCGAGATCAGGATACCGAACAGGGCCAGCAGGAAATACTCGTATGAGGTGAACTGCTGGGCCGCCTGCGCGATCATCGGCGAGACCAAGGCCAGAAAGATCATGCCGATCAACGAGCCGATCACCGAAGACGTGGTGGCAAGGCCGAAGGCCCGTCCGGCTTCGCCGCGCTGGGCCATGGGATAGCCGTCGAGCGCGGTGGCCGCCGCGGCGGCGGTTCCCGGGATGTTGAGCAGCACCGAGGTGTACATGCCGCCGTAAACGCCACCGACATAGATCGCCAGCAGGGCGAGCAGCGCCGTCTGGTGGTCGAGCCCGTAGGTGAGCGTTGTCAGCAGGGCAACGCCCAGCGTCGCGGTCAGCCCGGGCATGGCACCGAAAACGATACCGAGGAACGTCGAGCTGAACAGGATCAGGATCAGGGTCGGCGAAACGAAGATGCCGGCGAATGTTTCCGTGAAAATCAACAGGGAATTCATGTCAGCTTACCTCAGAACGCGTTTTCGAGTTCGTTCATTTGCTCGTTCGTGAGCTTGGTTTCGTCCCCGACTTTCTTCGGAACGATGTAGCCGTAATAGGTGCGGTTCAGCACCGCCTCGACGACCAGGCCTTCCTTCGGCATGGGCACGAGAAGGAAATAGCGGAAGGTCGGGACAAGAAACGCCGGGAACACGAAAACCAGGATGATGACGATCCGGATGCGTGACCAGGCAGGTGCACCGGTGCGGATGCCAAATGCCGCCATGGCAAGGATCTGTGCGACAAGGCAGAGCACCAAAAGGATATCCGTGCCGAATTCGTAGACCGTATTGATGGTCTCGCTCAGGCCCGACAGGAAGATCGCCGCGCCGGCGAC
This sequence comes from uncultured Devosiaceae bacterium, assembly GCA_964555575.1. Lineage (GTDB taxonomy): Bacteria > Pseudomonadota > Alphaproteobacteria > Rhizobiales > Devosiaceae > JAHJQZ01. The sequence goes on from CAZKTH010000051.1 coordinate 9,756, forward strand.
AATGGTGGCGTAGTAGATGCGGATCAGCTGGCGCTTCAGCACGTCGTCGTCGATGTAGTAGATGCTGATGTAGAACAGCAGGAACACCGCCGACGCCAGGTAGAAGTCGAACCAGGTCACAAGCACGAAAATGTAGCTGAGGATGCCGAGCCCTGAGAGCAGGAAGGCGCGCGGATCGGTGCGCGCGATCTGCGCACGGAACAGATGGTAGCCGCGCAGTTTCAGCGCATTGAAGAAAATGATCAACCCGGTCACGAGCAGCGAGCTGCCGACGAAAAGGGGCAGCAAGCCGGGGGATTCGTACCAGGTCGTCGAAACGCCGCCGATGGTGCCCGAAAAGGGCATCGTCAGCGACTGGGCGATGACGAAGATGGCGAACACCACGATGATCGCGGAGAAGGCGAAGTCCCAGCCGATCATGCTTCCGGGCTCGGCAGGTTCTTGTCCGACCTGATCGAGGGGAGCAGTTCTGTTTTCGTCGCTGGACATCCTGAAGTCCTTCCACGCGTCAGCGCTGCGCCGGAAAAGCAGGCAACAGCGACCGGTCATTGGCACGGATATTGAGCCTTGGTTGGCAAGCTGAGCCGAACCGTCATCTTTATGCGCCATCCGTTGCGCCTGCCGGTCGGAAATTGCAGTCGGCAGGGGCGCAAATGGTCGCGCCCCTGCCGGTTTCGCGCTTGCCCTAGGGCTTCGGAATGCCGAGCTCTTCAGGATTGACCTTGGCAGCGCCGAGATCCCAGAGCGTCCATGAGAACAGGGATTCCAGCCTGGCCATGCGTGCATTTGCCTTGGCGCCGAATTCGCCGACCAGTTCGTAGTAGTTCTCGGCGGCGAACTTCTTGACGTCGTCGCTGTCCATGGCGGCGATGAAGGCCTTGGCGATGGTCTGCTTGATTTCGACCGGAACGTCCTTGCGCACGGCAAAGCCGATGGCCTGGGAGATCGGCAGATAGGTCTTGAGCTGCGGATATTCTTCCAGAGCCGAGGGAATGACCTTGTCGCCCAGGGTGTACGGGCCCTCGGTCAGCGTTCCGAGCGGACGGAAGTCACCCGACTGGATCAGCTGGTTCTGCTCGGCGACCGTGGTGATGACGACATCGATTTCACCGGACAGGGTGGCATTCTGCGACGCGGACGAGCCCGGATAGGGGACGAAATTCATCTCGCCCTCGATGCCCTTCTGGAAGGCCAGGGCATTGATGTGATGCAGCGAACCGGCACCGCCGGCGCCGACGCGGACCTTGCCCGGGTTGGCTTTGACGTAGTCGACGAGTTCGGCCATGGTCTGCCATGGCGCGTTCTTTCCGACCGAGACGACGTCGGGAGAGCTGGTGGCGATGAAGAAGTCGAAGACATCGGTGCGATTGTCCCAACCGCCCATGGCCGCCGCCGTGGTGTTGGATTCGGACAGACCGATCAGCGTGTAGCCGTCCGGCTTGGCGTCATAGCCCTGGATCAGGCCAACCGAACCGGAGACGCCGCCGGTGACGTTGACGACATTGATGTTCGTGCCGATGAACTTGGACATGGCGGCCGTGATCACGCGATTGGTGACGTCCGTGCCACCGCCTGCGGACCAGGTCACGATATCGGTGATGTTCCGCGTGGGATAGCGGTCCTGAGAGAATGCGGCACTTGCTGAAAGCGTCGTGGCAGCGATCACCAGTCCCATGATCAGTTTTCTTGTATTCACGTTCTTCCTCCTCATTGTAGTCGGTACTCGCCCCTAAAAGATCAGCAACGGGGTCCGTGTTTGAGTGGCGGATTACCAGCCGTGATCAGAACCGAAGGAATCCTTCCTCCAGGGCCTTCCACACGTCCATGTATTCCTGGTGCTTGAGCAGTTCTTCGAAGCTCGACATGCCGATCTCGTCGATGCGCGCCGAGATCTTGTCGGTCATGCGAGCATTGGTGGCGAACATCTTGGCGATGTCGACGCGGGTCGGGGACGCGTCCGAAGTCAGCCAGTCCTGATAACCGAAGCGCTTCAGGTAGAAGACGAATTCGATGTAGCTCATCAGGTTGCGGCTGCCGGAGAAGAAGTCCCAGTCCCACTTGCCGTCATTGTCGTTGATGTGGACATAGGTCTTGATGCCGGCATCGTGCAGAAGCGCCAGCTCCTCGGCGGGATTGTTGCCGCCATAAAGGGAGTGTCCATAGTCAAGGGTCACGCCGATATTGGTTGCGGCAAGCGTGTTGATGAGAATGATGGTCTTGGCGGCGTCTTCGAGAAAGCAGCGGCCGCGGACCTCGTTGGGCTTGTATTCGATGAATAGCGGCATTTCGGGCCGATGGGCACCGGCCTCGCCAAACGCGTCCTGCAGTCGTTTCCAGGTCTCGTTGTAGTCGGCCTGGAAATGGTATTCATAGCCATCGCTCAGCGGGCAGCAGGTGACCTTGTCGGCGCCGACTTCTGCGGCGAAATCCTTGGCATCCTTGATGAACTGAATGGCGCGCCGGCGCACGGCCGCATCCGGCGACGTCAAACCGCCCGATGCGAATTCCGGCTCGGCCTTGACGTTGACGTTGATCGCGGCAATGCGGACGCCGTTGTCCGCAAGCAGGCCAGGCAGGGTCGAGGCGAGGTCCGGACTGACCTCGTACGGATAAACGAGCTCGGCACCGCCCATGCCCTCGATCTTGCTGAGAAATTGAATCTTTTCAGTCAGGTTCAGCGGCTGGTTGTAGACCGCGAACCGATCCTTGGTCTGGCCAAGGAAGCCTGTGATGACAGCATACTTGAACATTTCCTGTTCCTTCTGGTCAAACGCGCTGCCACCAAGGACAGAACGATCTCTTTGACGCGCCCGCTGGGCGGCCAGCTGTTCTGGCGGGGATGGGCCGGTCAACTGCGACCGGTGATGCGTGTTGGCACATGCTCCTCCGGCCGCTCGATTCGACGCCGGTCACGGCGCCTGCGAACTGACCTTCCTCCGCCCCGAATTGCATCGGGTTTGTCTCGTCTGACCGCTGCGTCCGGGTGCCGGTGTGGCCTTTGTTTCGGCAACATCCGTCATTCGGCCCGACAGTGGCCTTTGATCTTTCGTGGCAGAGTTTTGGGATTTGACCGCGACTTGTTCAATTGAATTCCATTGTCGCACAGCTTAGAAAATCTCATCTATTTTTCGACTGCCAAATTGCGCCGAAACGGCCTGACGGCAGGCCGGTTTTTGCGGACATAGGAAATATCTGTTGAAATACCGATAGATGATGCGTTGCATGCGAACGTCACCACGCATCCTTCAGCATGAAAATTCAGGCGGCCAGCCTGACAGGTTTCATGCAAAATCTTGCTTCATGTCGCTTGAATCAAGAATTGCTAATTATCTCATTAAGTTTATTCGTTGGGTTCGATGCCCCCGTTTTCGCTAGATGGCAAGTGACGGAGCCCTCGGAGGCGCCAAGGCGGGAACAAGCGCGACAGGCGCGCTGCCAATCGTCAATGTCCGCTTCGCCGGACATGACGCTGGCAGCCCTCCCGGACGAATGGAGGAGTTGAAATGTCCGTTTCACTGAAAGACATGGCCAATGCGATCCGCTTTTTGTCGATGGATGCGATCGTTCGCGCCAATGACGGCCATCCGGGAACCCCGCTCGGGGGTGCCGACGTCGCCACCGCGCTTTATGCCCGCCACCTGAAATTCGATCCGAAAAACCCCGATTGGCCGGACCGCGACCGGTTCGTCCACTCGGCCGGCCATGGGTCCATGCTGCTCTATTCGCTGCTGCATCTGAATGGTTACGCCCATTTCGACATCGAGCAGATCAAGAACTTTCGCGTCCTCGGGTCCAATACCGCCGGGCATCCGGAATATGACATCGCCCACGGCATCGAAACGACGACGGGGCCGCTCGGACAAGGCATCGCCAACGCCGTCGGCATGGCCATCGCCGAACGCCATCTCAATGCCCGCTTCGGCGACGCCATTGTCGATCACTTCACCTATGCCTATGTCGGAGACGGTTGCCTGATGGAGGGCATTTCCTACGAAGTGATCGCTCTTGCGGGACATCTGCGGCTCGGCAAGCTGATCTTCCTTTGGGACGACAACCGCATGACCGATGACGGCGCCACGGACCAGGCCGTCAGCGAGGACAATGTCGCTCGCTTCGAACTTGCGGGCTGGCACACGCAGCGCGTCGACGGTCACGATGCCGAAGCGGTCGCAGCCGCCATTGCTGCCGCAAAAAAGGATTCCCGTCCCTCGATGATCGCCTGCCGCACCTTCATCGGTTTCGGCGTGCCGCGCATCCAGAACGAGCGCGCCGCCCATGGTGGGCGCCTTTATCCCGAGGACACCGCCGCGGCGCGTGAATACCTTGACTGGCCGCATGCCGAATTCGTCATCCCGCAGCCTATCTACGACGCCTGGAGCCTTGTCGGGCAGAACGGTGCGGCAGAGCGCGAGGCTTGGCTGGCACGCTACCGGAACATGCCCGATGCCGACCGCGCCGAGTTCGATCGGTTGATGGCTGGCAAGCTTCCCGAAGGCTGGGCCGACGAATTGCATTCGTACAAGAAACTTGCCGCAACCGAGCCCGCCGCCAAACCCGGTATCGTCGCTTCGGGCGAAATTCTGTCAGTGCTTGCCGACAGCGTGCCGGAAATCATGTCGGGGGCGCCTGATCTCGAAGCGGCGACCAGGCACAAGCGCCAGCTCGTGCCGTTCACCCGCGATGACAGGGCGGGTCGCTATATCCATTACGGCGTGCGCGAACATGCCATGGGTTCGATCATGAACGGCATGAGCGTTCACGGAGGCATCAGGCCGGTCGGCACGACCTTCCTGGTCTTTTCCGACTACCTGCGCCCGTCCCTGCGCATGGCGGCGCTGATGAAGATCCCCGGCATTTTCGTTTTCAGTCACGACTCGATCGGCATCGGCAAGAACGGGCCGACGCACCAACCTGTCGAAACCATTGCTTCGCTCAGGG
>CAZKTH010000052.1:0-6526 GCA_964555575.1 uncultured Devosiaceae bacterium
GACCGGGTTCTTGTCGTTGTCGCGGGGAACGGTGATCTGGGCGCCCGAGGAGATCATGCGGGCGCGATGGGCCGCAAGAAGAACCAGATCAAAGCGATTGTCGACTTTCTCGATGCAGTCTTCCACTGTGACGCGGGCCACGGGCAATCTCCGGCTATTTAGTGGGAAAGGACCCGGCTCCATACACCAGCTTGGCCGCATTGACAAGCGCCAGAACATATCTGACACCGCTTCGGCGGCCCGCTTTGTGTGGACACGCAACAATTTGAAATGAAACTTCTCTTGCACCTGTGTGTTTGTTCATTAAATTGGCACCCTGGCGGGCGGACTCAATCGAAACCAAAAACAAGATGATTCTGTTGGATGCCCGCTATCGTCTTGGCCAGCAAGGCCGAGGGCGTCGGGGGGCTGGCGTCCGCTTTCTAGCCAAGAAACGCAATCGCTTCGGCGACGTGCTGTGTTTGGAGTATACTTAGATGATTGATCCTCGCGAAAAGGTTGCCCTCTTCATCGATGGCGCCAATCTCTACGCAGCCTCAAAGGCACTTGGCATCGACATCGACTATCGCCGGTTGCTCAACGAATTCCAGAGTAAATCCTATCTCGTGCGCGCCTATTATTATACTGCGCTGATTGAAGATCAGGAATACTCGTCGATTCGGCCGCTGATCGACTGGCTTGACTACAATGGTTACCGCGTCGTTACCAAGCCGGCCAAGGAATTCACGGATTCCGCCGGTCGCCGCAAGGTCAAGGGCAATATGGACATCGAACTGACGGTCGATGCACTCGAGATGAGCGCGCATTTCGACCATATGTTTCTGTTTTCGGGCGACGGCGATTTCACCGCCCTTGTCGCGGCGGTGCAACGCCGGGGCAAGAAGGTGACCGTGGTCTCGACCCTTGCCAGCCCGACGCCGATGATTTCGGACGAGTTGCGCCGTCAGGCCGACTATTTCGTCGACGTCGTCGATCTTGCCAAGACGGTCGGCCGGACTCCGGTCGAGCGGACGGAGGCCCCGGCCAAGTAGACGACAGGGCCAGCGTATCCATGTCCCTTGTCGAACCGAGCCGTGATTGCGATCTGTGCCCGCGTCTTGCAGAATTCCGGGCAGCAAATCGTCGTGCCTATCCGGACTTCTTCAACGCCCCGGTGCCGGTGTGGGGCGGCGCCAAGGCGCATCTGGTCATTGTCGGTCTCGCGCCCGGCCTCAAGGGCGCCAACCGCACCGGCCGTCCCTTCACCGGAGATTTTGCCGGCGATCTGCTGTTTCAGACGCTCAAGCGCGCCGGCTTCGCGACCGGCTCCTATCAGGCCCGGCCCGATGACGGCTTCACCCTTGTCGATGCCATGATCGTCAACGCGGTCAGATGCGTGCCGCCGCAGAACAAGCCGGTCGGCGCCGAGATCAGGACCTGCCGGCAGTTCCTGACCCCGGTGATCGAAGCGCAGCAAGGAGCGGTGTTCCTGGCTCTCGGGCGCATTGCCCACGAATCCTTCCTCAGCGCCGTCGGCGCCCGCCGCGCCGCCTTCCCCTTTGCCCACGGTGCCCGCCACGCCCTGCCCGGCGGCAAAGTGCTCTACGACAGCTTCCACTGCTCGCGCTACAACACCAACACAGGGCGGTTGACGACGGAAATGTTCGAGGCGGTGGTGTTCAGGGCAGCGAAGGAAGCGAGAGCGGCAGCAAATAGTGAATAGTGTTATGGCAAGCGCCAGGTTGATCAAGTATTCTACCAACCATCCACTACTAACCACTCACCATTCACCTCAATAATTCTTCATGATCCGCGCCTTCTCGCGGTTCCAGTCGCGTTCCCGTTCCGTCTCGCGCTTGTCCGCCACGTTCTTGCCGCGCGCCAGGCCGATGAGAAGCTTGGCCTTGCCCCGCTCGTTGAAATAGAGCTTCAGGGGCACGATGGTGTTGCCCTTGCGGGCGACGTCGTGAGAAAGCCGCGCCAGTTCCTTCTTGGCAACAAGCAGTTTGCGCGGCCGCCGCTCCTCGTGGTTGAAGCGGTTGGCCTTCAGATATTCCGGAATATGGGCGTTGATCAGCCAGAGTTCGCCATTTTCGGGCGAAACGTAGGCCTCGGCGATCTGGGCCTTGCCGATCCGCAGGGACTTGACCTCGGTGCCGGTCAGCACGATCCCGGCCTCGAGCGTGTCGAGCACCTCGTAGTCGAAACGGGCCCGGCGGTTGTCCGCCACCAGACCTGTATTCACACCGGTTTTGGCTGAGTGTGCCATGGTCAGGCGGGAACGAGTCCCGCGTGCTCCAAGGCGGCGTCGATGGTCCTGGCCGCAGCCTTGGACACCGGCACCAGCGGCAGTCTGAGTTCGTTGGCACAAAGCCCGAGCCTGGAGGCGGCATATTTGACGCCGCCGGGGCTCGGCTCGACGAACAGCGCCTTGTGCAGCGGTGCCAGCTTGTCCTGATAGGTCAGGGCCGCGGCGAAATCGCCCTTGGCCATGGCCGCCTGGAACTCGGACAAAAGCCTGGGCGCGACATTGGCGGTGACCGAGATGCATCCGACTCCGCCATGGGCATTGAAGCCAAGGGCCGTCATGTCCTCGCCCGAGAGCTGGATGAAATCCTCGCCGACGACATGGCGCTGCAGGCTGACCCGTCCGACATTGGCGGTCGCGTCCTTGACCCCGGCGATGTTCGGGCATTCGTCGCGCAGCCGCTTCATCGTTTCCGGCAACACGTCGATGATCGAGCGGCCGGGGATGTTGTAGATGAAGACCGGCAGGCTGGTCGACTTGGCGATGGCCGCGTAGTGATGAAACAGGCCTTCCTGGTTCGGCTTGTTGTAATAGGGCGCCGTCGAAAGAACACCCTGGGCACCGGCCTTTTCGGCGAACCTGGTCAATTCGATCGCCTCGGCGGTCGAATTGGATCCCGCTCCGGCCATCACCGGAACCCGTCCCGCCGCCGTCGCGATGCACATCTCGACGACCTGATGGTGCTCGTCATGGGAAAGGGTCGGCGACTCGCCGGTCGTTCCGACCGGCACCAGGCCGTTGGTGCCCGATTTGACCTGCCAGTCGACCAGTTCCTCGAAGGCTTTTTTGTCCAGGGCGCCATTCCGGAAGGGGGTGATGAGAGCGGTAAGTGATCCTCTGAACATGATGTTCCCCTTTGAAATTGCGCCGATGCGCCTTTGCACCGACTGCCCTGACCGTTTTGCCGGACGGCCGATCCGATCCTTTGCGGCTTCGGAGCGAGGCTTTTAGCCCGTTTGGCCTCGGCTTGGCAACGCGTTCTACATTAAGTCGGCTTATCGTCCGCATCTTGTCCGAAAGCGGCCATTTTAACGTGGCTATGTGTCGCAAACGGAGAGGGCATGATGGCGGCGAAAATGTTGCGAAATGGCTTTTGGCTTTTCCTGGCCCTGTCTCTGACAGGCGGCGAGACGGCGTTTGCGCAGGTGCCGGTTCCGGCCGACCCGATGCCGCCGCTCGATCCCGTCATCACCAATGCCGTGCTGCCGGCGCCGCCGATCGCCCGTCTCGGCCTGGGCAGTCCCGCTTTCGTCGCCGCCCTTTCGCTTCTGATCGCCGGCGACGCCCCCGCCGACTACCAGGCCGCCAGGTCCCTCACCGACCCGGTCGAACGCCGGACGGTGCAATGGGCGGCGATCCGCTTCGGCAAGGGCGTCGACGCCGAATCGATCGACCGTTTCGCCGCCGACGCGCCGGACTACGATTTTTCCTCGGTCTACCGTTCCCGCATCGAGGCCGCGCTCGATCTGACGATCGCCGACAAGGACACGATCATCCGCCTGCTCGGCGGCAACATGCCGAACACGCTCGACGCCCAGATCGCCCTGGCCGAATCCTATGTCGCCGACGGGCAGATGGCGCGGGCCACCCGTATCGCCCGATCTATCTGGACCGAGGAATTCCTGACAAAGGACGGCGAAACCAAGGTCGAAACACATCTCGGCAACCTTCTGACCCAGAAGGACTACTGGGACCGGGCCGTGCACCTCCTGATGCATGACCGCGCCTCCGGCACCGAACGGATCATGAGCCGTCTGACCCCGGCCGAGCAGTCGCTGGCGCTGGCGCGCATCGCCGTGTCGCGCAAGAGCGCGGGCATCGCCGCCCTGATCGACAAGGTCGATCCGTCCCTCAAGGACCATCCCCTGTTCCATTTCACCGTGGCGCAGTGGAAACGCGATACCGGCGATCTCGCAGGCGCCGTCGCCGCCCTCGATCACGTCAGCGCCGGCAACGTGCCGGATGCGGCCGAATTCTGGTACGAGCGGCGGCTGATCGTTCGGCAGGCGCTGGCAGCGGGCAAGCCCGATCTCGCCTATCGTGCCGCCGCCAACTACACCGCCGGACCGGAAGGACGTCTGGTCGAGGCGCGTTTTCATTCCGGGTTTGTTGCCCTCGTCTATCTCAACGATCCGCAAAAGGCCGAGCAGCATTTCATCGAAATGAGCAGGCTCTCCACCCTGCCCGATTCCGTTTCGCAGGCGCGCTACTGGCTCGGCCGGACGGAACAGGCTCTCGGCAACGCCAAGGCGTCAGCCGAGAACTACGAGAAGGCGGCGCGTTTCGGCTCCCTGTTCTACGGGCAGCTGGCGCGCGAGGCACTGGGCAAGGCAGCGGTCGATGTCCGTCCCCTGCCCGACTGGAAGAACCGTCAGGCGATCTTCGATCAGCTGCCGCTGGTGCGGGCGGTGCGCCTGCTTGCCGGCAATGGCCGGAAGGCCTGGGCCGAACCGCTGGTCCGGCGCCTCGCCTACCAGATCTCCGAGCCGGGCGATTTCGTCCTCGCCGCAAGGCTGGCCCAGCAGATCGACGCCCACAACATCGCCATCCTCATCGCCGACCGCGCCGACCAGAAGGGCTATTCGCTCGATCTGTTCCACTTCCCCAAGGATGGCATCCCCGATGGCGTCGATCTGGCGCTGGCCGACGAGGCGGCGGTCTATGCCGTCGCCCGCCAGGAAAGCCAATTCGATATCAATGCGGTGTCGCGTTCGGGTGCGCTCGGGCTGATGCAGCTGATGCCCTCGACCGCCGAGGGCCTCGCCAGGAAGCTCGGCATTGCCTATTCGCCATCGCGGCTGACCAGCGATGCCGCCTACAACCTGTTTCTCGGCTCGAGCTATCTGAAGAACCAGCTCGACCGCTATGGCAATTCGCTGCTCCTGGCCGCCGCCGCCTATAATGCCGGGGGCGGCAACGTCAACAAATGGCTCGCCGCCTATGGCGATCCGCGCAGCGATACTGTCGACGCGATCAGCTGGACCGAACTCATTCCCTTTGTCGAGACGCGCAAATATGTGCAAAAGGTGATGGCGAACTACCTTGTCTATCGCGCGCGGCTCGGAGGCCCGACACTGACGATGCAGCAGGCCCTCAGGCGCATTCCGGGCTGATATACCTCGCCCATGCCGCGCCGCCCCGTGATCCCGCCCGATCTGCCGGTCTTTGCCGAGCTGCCCGTCCGCCACGTGCGTTTCGGCGGCGGCTGCGACATCGCCGTCCATGTCTCGGGCAGGCTCAGCGAGAAGAAGCTGCCGATCGTCTGCATTCCCGGCCAGGTGCGCAATATGAGCGATTTCACCGATTTCGCCGGCGCCATGCGCAATCTCATCGGCGAGAACTGGCCGCTCGTGCTGATCGACCTGCCCGGACGCGGCCGATCGAGCTGGCTAAAGGACAAATCTCTTTATACCACCGGCGAGGATGCGCGGGTGCTGGAAGTGGTCCTGTCGGCGCTCGCCATTCCCAAGGCGGTCTTTTTCGGGCTCGGCGCCGGTGGACAGGTGATCATGGCACTCGGTGCCCTGAAGGCGTCCCTCATCGCCGGGGTGGTCTTCATCGATTCGAGCCCGCTTACCGATCCGCGTGGCCTGGTGCGCCAGCGCACCAATCTCGAACACATAGCTGCCTCGCGCGGCGAGGCCCAGGCCGTTGCCGGGCTCAGACAGATTCTCGCCACCGACTATCCGGGCCTGGGTCCGGCGGCGCTCGATCGGCTGGCGGCGCGGCTGCACGTCACGGCCGGGCGCAGGACGCCGCTGCCGCTTTTCGATCCGGCTCTGGTCGAACGCTTCAAGGGCTTTGCCGCCGCCGACGTCTTCGAGCCGCAATGGCAGTTGTTCAACACGCTCAATTCGGCCCAGATGCTGATCGGGCGGACGCAGCTGACGGACCGGCTGCGCCGGGAGACCTTCGAGGAAATGGCACGGCGGCGTCCCGACGCGGTCACCCTGACCATCGCCAATCAGGGCTCCCCGGCGCTTTTGAACGGCACCGACGAAAACGGCACCATCGCCGATTTCGTGCATTACGTGCAGAAGCGGCGGGGGTGAGGGACGGCACGCACACCCGCCTTTTTCCACCTCCCCTCTTGCATTCGCGTTTTAGTGTGTTATGAGTGTAGTACACTAAATGAGTAGAACAGATGACCGAGTGGAACCAAGCACAGCCGATCTTCCTGCAGATCCGGCAGAAGCTCGTCGAGATTAAAAAATCCCAGGCAGAATGGAAAAGGGAAGC
>CAZKTH010000052.1:6536-14645 GCA_964555575.1 uncultured Devosiaceae bacterium
TCCGGCAGAAGCTCGTCGAGTTGATCCTGAAATGTCAGGTCGGACCCGGCGAGGCATTGCCCTCGATCCGGCAGGCTTCGGCCGATCTGGCGGTCAATCCGCTGACCGTCACCAAGGCCTACCAGTCGCTGGTCGACCAGGGCGTCGTCGAAAAGAAAAGAGGCATGGGCATGTATGTGAGCGACGGGGCGCGCCAGGTGCTCCTCGAACAGGAACGCGAGAAGTTTCTCACCGAAGATTGGCCGCGCATCCGCCAGCAGATCGAGACGCTCGGGCTCGATCTCAAGGCGCTGATGGACGAGGAGGCCGCAAAATGACCGATACCGCCATCGTCACCGCCCGCAACCTCAAGAAAAGCTTCGGCAAGACCGAAGTCCTCAAGGGTCTTTCCTTTGCCATTCCGGCCGGCCGCATCTATGGCATGGTCGGCCATAACGGCGCCGGCAAGACGACGACGCTCAACGCCCTTCTCGGCCTGACCGATTCCGAAGGCGAGCTTTCCGTTTTCGGCCGCAATCCCTTCGCCGAGCGCGCGCAACTGATGCAAGACGTCGCCTTCATCTCCGACGTCGCCAGCCTGCCGCGCTTCTTAAGGGTCCGCGAACTGTTCGACCTCATCGAGGCCATTCATCCCCGCTTTTCAAGGGAGAAAGCCAATGTCTTCCTGCAAGGCACTGATCTCAAACCAAACCTCAAGCTCAGAACCCTGTCGAAGGGCATGCTCGCTCAGCTTCACCTTGCCGTGGTCATGGCGATTGACGCTAAGCTACTGGTGCTCGACGAGCCGACCCTTGGGCTGGATATCACTTACCGCAAGCGTTTCTACCGACGCCTGATCGAAGACTACATGAGCGAGGAGCGCACCCTGATCATCACCACCCACCAGGTGGACGAGATCGCCTCGATCCTCACCGACATCATGTTCATCCGCGACGGCGAGATCGTTCTCGACATGCCGACCGAAGAGCTGGGCAGCGTCTACACCCAGCTTGTGGCCAATGCCGACAGAACCGCCGAGGCGCAAAAGCTCGGGCCGGTCTTTGCCGAAACCCGTTTCGGCCAGACGGTGATGGTGTTCGAGAATGTCAAACGCGAGAGGCTCGCCGAACTCGGCGAGGCGGCAACCCCGTCCCTTTCCGATCTTTTCGTCGCGTTGATGCAGCGCCAGGCCGCCATTCCGGGAGACCAATGATGAAAGTCCTGTCCGCCCTGATCCGGCGTGAATTCCTCGAGCATCGCGGCGCCTTCCTTTATGCCCCGGCGGTGCTGATCGGCCTTGTGGCGATCCTTGTTTCGCTGGGGATCATCTTCGGCGGCACGCCGACCGTCTGGGCCCGTACCCAGAACATGTCGGCGCTGACGCTGATCCAGATCGGCTTTGCCGGCATAGGCGCGATGTGGAGCGCCTATCTCATCGTCATGCTCTATTTCTACTATGCCGATGCCTTCTCCGCCGACAGCCGCAACAATGCCCTGCTGTTCTGGAAGTCGATGCCGGTGACCGATCTCAAGATCCTGACCTCCAAGGCCCTGGCGGGCATCACCATCCTGCCGGCGCTGATCCTCGGATTCGCCCTGATCACCATGGTGCTCGCCTATCTCCTGAGTTTCCCGCTCTCGGCCAAGCTGACGATGTTTCCGATCGCCAGTCCGATCGACATGCTCGCCACCCTGTTCGGCATGGGCGTCGTCATGACGGTCAATTTCCTGCTGACGATCCTTTGGTATGCGCCCTTCCTGGCGCTGGTCGCGGGCCTTTCGGTGCTGGTCAAGCGCTGGGCCATCCCGGCAGCGCTGCTCCTCATCGGCGCGCTCGTCATCAGCGAAGGCGTCCTGACGTTCGGACGCGAGGGGAATTTCCACCCGATCCGCGACTATCTCGCCTATCGCGCCCATAGCCTGGCCGAAGGCCTCGATCCCAGGCCCTTCTTTGTCGACAGCGACTATTTGGCGCCCTTCCGGCTGATCGCCGAGATCGTCCTGCGCATCGACTGGGTCCAGATGGGAATCGGAGTGCTGTTCGCCATTCTGGTCGTCTATCTCGCCAGCGAATACCGGCGCCGGCGCCTCGACAGCTGATCCGGCAGACCCGGCTCACGGCAAAGGGCGGGCACGCATGCCCGCCCTCTTTTTGGATGTGAAGGATCAGGCGGCGCGTTCGGCCCAGGCTTTGGCGTTGAGACCGCGGATCAGCAGGTAGAAGGTGAAGCCGATCTCACCGATCATCGAGACCGCCAGGAAGATCGCAGCCAGCATGGAGACGACATCGTTGCCGGGCAGGACGAGATAGGAAAGGCTTTCGAACAGATAGCCCAGAGAACCAAGTCCGATGGCAGCGCCGAGCAGGTGCGGGAAATAGCCCGAGGCAAAGACCAGAAGGCCGAGCAGCATGAGGTGCAGGGCAAAGAACAGGCCCCAGACCTCGACCCCGAGATTCCGGGCCTCGAGCAGCAGCGAGACGGTCGCGGCGGCGTCGGCCGGCGCAGCGGCACTGCCGACGAGATTGAGCGCCAGCGCCGACAGCATGACGTTGACGCCCATGATCACCACCATGGACAGGCGCGCCCAGGCCGCAACGCGTGCGGTCATTTCACCGACCGGTTTCAGCAGGTGAAAAAGAATCGCCGTCAGGCCGATTTCGCTGACAAGCACCACGATCTCGGCGAAAAGGCCGAACCGGGCCAGCCCCATATTGCCGGCAAGGGCCTGCGCCGTTGCCACCGCATCGCCGGGCACGTTCAGAACCGTCGGCAGATAGCCGATGGCGAAGCCGCCGGCGACGGCAATCAGCAGATAAAGGCCGCCGGCGATACGGGCGAGGGTTTTGGGCGACGGGGTGTTGGCAAAAAGGGTCATTACGAAGGCTCCTTCATAATTCCGGGCACGGACCGGCCTATTCGGCGGCCTTGCGGGCCTCGGTGGCGGTGGCGATGGCGATGACGACCGAACCGGTCTTGTGACGGCTTTCGACGCGAGTGTAGGCGTCGGCGATGCTGGCAAGGGAATAGACCCCGTCGATCACCGGCCTGAGCTCGCCCCGGCGCAGCAGCGCGGCGACGGTTTCGAGGCTGGCTTTGGAATGGCCGTTGATGAAATTGGCGATCTTCCTTCCGCCGAACGGATTGGTGACCATGCCCAAGAGGCTGTCGGCAACGGAAATCTCGAGCGGCATGAACAGGCCATTGGGCTTCAACAGCTTTTTGGCCCTGCCGAAACGCATCGTACCGGCGGTGTCGAAGACGAGATCGTGGATTTCGCCGAGTTCGGCGGCGTCCTCGGTCTTGTAGTCGACGACGCGATCGGCGCCGAGCGCACGGACCAGATCGACATTGCCGCTGCTGGTGACGGCCGTCACCTCGGCGCCGAGGATCTTGGCGATCTGCACCGCATAGGCGCCGACTCCGCCCGAAGCACCGCCGATCAGCACTTTCCGGCCCGGCTGGACCTTGGCGAAATCCCTCAGGAACTGCAGGGCGCAGATGGCGCCGAACGGCAGCGCCGCGGCTTCCTCGAAACGAACCCCTTCCGGCAGGTGGGTGATCGTCGCCTTTGCGTTTATGGCGAGATATTCGGCATGGGCACCGAATCTGGCCGAAAAGCCGAAGACCGCGTCGCCGAGCCTGAACTCGGTGACATTGGCGCCGACCGAAACGATGCGGCCGGCGAATTCGGAGCCGAGTACCGGCTTTTTGGGACGGAAAAGACCGGCCATCATGCGGCCGGGCAACCACAACAATCCGGGAAAGGCCGAGGCGCGGAAGCGCCAGTCGGCGGTGGTGATGGTCGCGGCGAAGACCTGCACGAGGACTTCGGTCTCGGCGATCTCGGGACGCGGCAGGTCGCAAATGGTGACGACGTCGGCAGGTCCGTAGGTCTGGTAGGTAGCGGCCTTCATTGGGGTGTCCCTCGGTTTCAATTGCGATGGGACAGTTGTATTCATGCATCTTTCATAGAGGAATTGACTGAATCTCCACTTATGATATGCGTTTTTGCATGGATTGGCGCAGTGTCAAATTCGATTGGAACCGGGCCCGGGCTTTTCTCGTCACCGCCGAGGAGGGCTCGCTCTCCGCCGCGGCGCGGGCGCTTGGCATGACGCAACCGACGCTCGGTCGCCAGGTCGACGCGCTCGAGCAGGAGCTGGGCGTGATCCTGTTCGAACGGGCCGGGCGCGGACTGGTGCTGACTCCGAGCGGGCTGGAACTGCTCGACCATGTCCGGGAAATGGGCGAGGCCGCCGGGCGCATGTCGCTCGCCGCCTCCGGTCAGGCGCATCAGATCGAAGGCAAGATCGCCATCACCGCCTCGGAAATGTACTCGGCCCACTACCTGCCGCCGGCCATTGCGCGCCTTCGATGCGAGGCGCCGGGCATCGAGATCGAGATTGTTGCCACGAACGAAACCAAGGACCTGAGACGGCGGGAGGCGGATATCGCCATCAGGAGCTTCCGGCCCGAGCAGCCAGACCTCATCGCCCGCAAGGTCGCCGACGATCGCGGCCGGCTTTACGGCACACGGGCCTATCTGGAGAGCATCGGATCGCCCCGATCAGTGGCGGAACTGGCCGATGCCACGGTGATCGGCTTCGACGAGACCAACACAATGATCCAGGGTCTCAGGCACTACGGCTTTGCCTTCGAAATGGACAATATGCGGGTGATAAGCTCAAACCATCTTGTCCAGCTCGAGCTGGTGCGCGCCGGTATCGGCCTCGCCATGTTTCCCGAACGTATCGCGGGCCTCTACCCGGAACTGGTTGCGATTCTGCCCGACGCGACCAAGCCGTTCGACATTCCGATCTGGCTGACGACGCATCGCGAGGTCCACACCAGCCGGCGGGTGCGGCTGGTGTTCGATATCCTCGTCGAGGAACTGGGCAGGCTCGTCGCGCCCAGCAAGCCTGCCTGACCGTCTCGATGGCGGCGTTTCGCATGGTTTATATTTCTTTTTTTCTGTACGGATCGGGAAATTCCCTTCGTTTTTTCAGGCTTGAGCGGCCTTGAAGCAAAGAATCTTCCGGGTTTCGGGCTTGTTGCTGCAAGACATTCCGCAGCTCTTTGCGGAAAGGAGACGGTGAGACGCCGGAGGTATGCACAACCGTTCGAGCCGGCGTTTCCGCTTGAGGCTGTCCCGGCCGTCGAACCCGGCCGTTGCTGTACTTCTACTGCCGCTTCTTTTTCCGCTCCGGCCGATCGAGCCGCATATGCGGCTGGCCGTCGCTGGTCGTCTCGGGCGAAACGCCATGGGCGTCGACCCGGGCCGTTACCCGTTTGCGGAAGGCGGAGAAACTGTCGAAGGTCACCACATCCACCGGTTCGTCGAAATCGATGGTGATCCTGAAATAGCTCTCGCCCGGCAGGATGGTCGTGGCCAGCACCCGTCCGGCAAAGCGCTGCTTGAGATAGGTGCCGGAAACGCGGTCGCCGAGCGCGACCGGGCAGGCGACCGGCTGCCCGAGGCTGGCCACGGCCGTATTCCAGTCGCGATAGCCATGCGCCTTGGCGGTCGCTTCGAGCGCCTCGGAATGGGTCAGGACCTCGCCGGCCCTGGCGCGTTCCTCGCGCAGAACACGCGCTTCGGATTTGAGGGTTTCGGCAGAAAGCGAAGACAGGGAATTGGGCATGGTCACCTCAGACGGGTTCGGGCATTTCGCATGGGGTCCGCCTTGCCATGCCGCGCCTCATCCGGATGAGCGTGCATGCCAGTGATGAACAGGATGCTTCACCTTCGGGTTGCCCCGGCGGACGGCGGGCGCATCCCGGCCCGATGCGGCCAGATAGGCGCACCGGTCTGCCACGTCAAGACCCGATAGCGGCGCGTGCGACAAAGCCGACATGCAAAAAGAACTGGACCCCGCCGATGCGTCCCTTAAGGTGCGCGCCGAAGTCTGAAAGCCAAGCCATGGAATTCCTTCTGCTTTTCGTTGCGGGCGTCATCGGCGGCGTCATGAACTCGCTTGCCGGCGGCGGCTCCTTCGTCACCTTTCCGGCCCTGCTGCTGGCCGGGGTGCCGCCGGTCGCCGCCAACGCCACCAACACCTTCGCCTCCCTGCCCGGCTATATCAGCGGCGCTATCGGCTTCTGGCGCGACATCAGGAAATACAGAAGCCGGCTTCTCGGCTATGCGCTGATGGCCATTGTCGGCGGCCTGATTGGCGCCGAACTGCTTCTGAGCCAGTCCGACGCGAGTTTCGAACGCGTCGTGCCCTGGCTGATGCTGATCGCCGTGCTGCTTTTTTCCTTCGGCGTCCGCATCAATGCCTTTTTCGTCACCCGGACCGCGTTGCACGGCAGGCTGAGCGCGCTGGTGCCGGCCCTTCTTTTGTTCGCCATCTGCATCTATGGCGGCTTTTTCAATGCCGGCCTCGGCATTTTGCTGCTGGCCGCCTTCGCCCTGGCCGGCCTCAGCGACCTCAACGCCATGAACGGGCTGAAGCTCTGGGTATCCGCGCTGGTGGCCCTGACCGCCATCGCCCGTTTTGGCATCGGCGACACCATCGCCTGGGCCGAGGGACTTTCCGCCTTTGCCGGCACGACGATCGGCGGCTACGCGGCAGCGCGTCTGGCCCACCACATCCCGGTCGCGGCGCTGCGTTTCGGCATCATCGCCCTCGGCGTGGTGCTGACTATCGTCTTCTTCTTCAAGGCCTATGCCGGCTGAACCCACACGGCGACGTCGTGGAAGGCGGCGCCGCCGAAGGGCGCCACCGGCGCGGACGAAGTGAGGGAATTGATGCCCTTGCTGTTCCGATGTGCCTTGTTGGGATGAATGCCCTCGGCGATGACCACACCCGGCTGCAGCCCATCGAACAGACGCGCCGTCAGTTCGACTTCGCCGCGCCGGTTGCCGACCTTGACCCCATCGCCATCGCCGATGCCGAGCCGGGCCGCATCCTCGGGGTGGATCATCAGGCTCGGCACCCCTTCCCGCCTCCGGCTGCCCGGCGTTTCGGAAAAGGTCGAATTGAGAAAGCCGCGCGACGGGCTGGTCGCCAGCTTGAACGGATGGTCTTCGTCCGGCTTCTCGTTGATGTCCCGGAAATCGACGAGCTTGGGCATTGCCTCCGGATCGACGATGAAATCGTATTTCCTTTTTGCCGCGACACCGTGCCAATCCGGCCTGAAGCGGAAGCGCCCGTCCGGCCAGGCAAAGCCGGCGCGGAAATGCGCACTGTCCGCGAGCCGGGCACGGTCGATGAATCCCCGCGCCCCGATTTCAGCAAGCTCGCCGAAGCCGGAACGGGCGAAGGTCTCCGCCATCAGGTCGTCCTCGGACAGGGCCGGCCCGGATTCGGGCGATGATTCAAGCCGCCGCAACAACTCGTTGATGACAAACAGGTTCGGCTTCGCCTCGCCCGGCGGCTCGATCAGTTTCGAACCGAGAACGACACGGGTATGGCCGCCGCGCGTGTAGAAATCGGAATGCTCGAGGAACATGGTCGCCGGCAGGACGATGTCGGCCAGTTCCGCCGTTTCGGTCATGAACTGCTCGTGGACGACGGTGTAAAGATCCTCGCGCAGGAAGCCGGCGCGGACCTTTTCCTGTTCCGGGGCGACATTGACCGGATTGGTGTTCTGGACAAGCAGCGCCCTGACCGGACCGCCACCTTTCAGTGCCTTTTCGTCGCCGCAAAGGATTGGGCCGATCTCGGACATGTCGAGCCGCCGCACCGATCGGTCCTCCACCCCCTCGATCGCCGACTTGTCGAGGCCCCAGGTGCCCGAATTGGACAAAAGCGCCCCGCCGCCACGATGACGCCAGGCGCCGGTCATGGCGACCACGCAAAGGGCGGCGTGCATGTTGGTGGCGCCATTGCGCTGGCGGGTGAAGCCGTAGCCGAGGCGGAAATAGCTCGCCTTGTTGGTGCCGACAAGACGGGCAAAAGCCTCGATCTGTTCGATGCTCAGCCCGGTGACGGCGGCGGCCCGCTCCGGTGTCCAGGCCTCAAGATGCGATTCGACTTCCGAGTCGAAATCGCTGAAATCGCTCAGGAATTCCCGGTCGGCCAGGCTGTCGCGCAAAAGGACATGCATCGCCGCCAGCGCCAGTGCCCCGTCGCTGCGGCGGCCAAAGACCTTGGCCGCCGCAAACAGCCGGCATCCTGAATGA
>CAZKTH010000053.1:0-14559 GCA_964555575.1 uncultured Devosiaceae bacterium
TGGCCGTGGATGATGGCGTGGATGGCGGCGCGGGCCGATATGACGGTGCGGGTGGCGGCGGCGGTGCGGGCGAACTCGGCCATGACCAGCTGCGGCTTGATGAGCTCGCGGAGCTCGGTAATGCGGAGATCGTCGGTGTCTGAAGTCATCGGGAGGTACCCCTTTTCTGGGCTCCAGCCGGCGGCACAAAAAAACCGCCAGTTGGCTGGCGGTGGTTCGGGTCGGCTGTGTGTCGTCTTCTAGATGACAGGTACCCCTCAGTCCGCCAGCGGCATCGGATAGCTAAAGTACCAAAAATAGAAGGCGGCGGCCGTGTGGGTCATGCCGGTTTCATAGCCTGACGGCCGCCGCCTGTCATCCCAAAAGATCATTGCCGTCTTAACCCGGTCTTCACCGTAAGTGGTGGTCCTGCTGGTAAGCAAGGGCGAACGCGGCGAGTCTCGGGCAGTGCGGAACCATTGCGGGGGGTCGCGATATGGCGCGCATTGTCAGACTGTCCCGGATCGCCGAGAGCCGTCAGCAGGATCGGGCGCCGGGCGGAACCGGCCTCGTCGGGCGGCTGCGGGCCGTGCCATGGGAGGCGCTGGCCATGGTCGTCGCCTTCGTGTCGGTGGCCTATGTCGCCACCGTTCTGCTCTCGCATGGGGGCTCCGAACGGCTTCTCAGCCTGCACAAGCAGCCGGCCCTGCATATGGCGCATTTCAGCGGATGCATCGGCGCGACGCGCATCACCTGCGTCGTCGACGGCGACACCATCTGGCTCGACGGTATCAAGATCCGCGTCGCCGATATCGATACGCCGGAAGTGTCCGAGCCGTCCTGTGCCGAAGAGCTGGCCCTGGGACGCAAGGCGACCCTGAGGCTGACCGAGCTGCTCAATGACGGACCGTTCGCGCTCGAAATGGCCGGAAGCCGCGACGAGGATATCTATGGCCGCAAGCTCAGGGTCGTCACCCGCGGCGGGAAATCGCTCGGCACGACGCTGGTCGAGGAAGGTCTGGCCCATCCATGGGACGGCTCCAGGCATTCCTGGTGCGGGTAGGACGGCCCGGCCTCAGCTCATGTTGTCGCTGCGCGCGAAGGTGGCGCGGGCGGCGCGGATGGTTTCGTGATGGGCCGCCGCCCAATCCACCAATTGCCGCAAGGGGCCGAGAAATGACCGGCCGAGGGGCGTGAGGCTGTATTCGACGCTCGGCGGCTGGGTCGGATAGACCTGGCGACGGACATAGCCATCGCGCTGCAGATCCCGCAGCGTCTGGGTGAGCATGCGCTGGGAGATGTCGGGCAGCATGCGCCGCAACTGGCCGAAACGCGCCGGCCCGTCGGCCAGGGCCAGCAGCATCAGCGTCGACCATTTGCCGCTGATCTTGGCGATGACGTCGCGCACGGGGCATTCGGTCATATCCATTTTGGCGCCGAAAGAAACGATGGGATCGGGCGATGTCGCGGACATAGGGTTCTCCCGAGGTAACCAGGTTACGCGAAACTGCCATCTTTACAGTTGAGCCAAGCTCTCTATGTAATACCAGTCTCTTTTAGAGACTATACTGCTAATCCAGGACCGGAACAAGGCGCCGGTCTGAAGAGAAAGGATCATCCGATTATGACCAAACTCGTTGTCACCGGCGCTTCCGGCCATCTCGGCCGCCTGACGCTCGATGCGCTTCTTGCCTCGGGCAAGGTTGTGCCATCCGATATCATCGCCGCCACCCGCAACCCCGCCAAACTCGCCGATTATGCCCAAAAGGGCGTCGACGTCCGTACGGCCGACTTCAATGCGCAGGAAACCCTCAACGCCGCTTTCGCCGATGCCGAACGCGTCACCATCATCTCGGTCGATCTGGGCGAGCGCGTGCGCCGCCACATGGCGGCGATCAATGCTGCCAAGGCGGCCGGTGCCAGCCAGCTCCTATACACCTCGCTGCCCAAGCTCGACGGTGTGCCGGTGACCTTCGGCGATGATCATTTCGCGACGGAGGACGCCATCGCGGCATCGGGTCTGGCCTACACCATCCTGCGCAATGGCTGGTATGCGGAAAACCTGTTCATGAACCTGCCGAACGCCATCAAGTCCGGCCAGTGGTTCTCCTCGGCGGGCGATGGGCGCGCCAGCTATGCGCCGCGCCAGAATTATGCCGAAGCGCTCGCGGCGGCGCTTCTGGCCGACGGCGGTGAAAACCGGATCTACACCCTGACCGGTACCGAGACCTTCAGCACCGAGGAAGTGGTGGCACTGGCCAATCGCATTCTCGGCACCTCGATCGCAGTGGTGAACATCACCGACGAACAGATGGCAGCGGGCCTGAGGCAGGCCGGCATGCCCGATTCCGTCGTGCCGGTGCTGGTCTCGATGAGCACCAATATCCGCAATGGCGGGCTCGACGTCGTCACCGACGACATCCGGACTCTGACCGGCAAGGCACCGCAATCGCTCGAAGATTTCCTCATCGCCAACAAGGAGGCGTTGCTGGCAGCGACGACACAATAGCAAAACCGGGTTGGCGGCCCCCGCGTCGCCGGCCTTGGCAACTCTGGCTCAGGCCATCTTGTCCCGGACCAGGCGGCTGGTCAGCAGGTCGCCGGTTTCGGAAAGGATCGGATAGGCAACGCTGGCGAACAGCGAATTGATCATCTTGAGCGTGCGGACCGTCTCGAGATGGATGTTGCTGGTTTCAAGGCTTGCCGCCGAGCCTTCGCGCAGACGGCTGAGATGACCGGCCGAGCTTTCGCGCTCGGCGGTGCGCATGGCGTCCTTTTCGGCCACCAGCAGCCGGGCGGATTCGCGATCCTCCGACATCAGCACGTTGAGCGCCAGCTGCATGTTCTGGGCGACGCGGTGGTGCAACTCGTTGAGTTCGCGCCAGCCGGCGGGCGAGAATTTTAGGTTGTGGTCGCGGCGCGCCTCGGCCAGCTTCAGCAAGGTCTTGGAGATGGCATCGCCGACATATTCGAGATTGATGGCGAAATTGGTCAGTTCCTCGCCGCGGTGCATGTTGTCGGTGTCGCCTTCCGGATACTGGATCCGGGTGAGATAGAGGGTGATTTCCTTCTGGGCCTGGTTGGCGGTGCGTTCGAGCTGCCGGACCTGGCGGATCTTTTCGACGTCGCCGGTTTCGTAGATTTCCATGACCGGCTGGAACATGCGCTCGATGATCTCGGCCATGCGCAGCAATTCGCGCTTGGCGCTGGCAAGCGCCAGGGTGGGCTGGGCGACCACGGTGCGGTCGAGGCAGGATTCAAGCTCCGGCAACTGCGTCTCGACCTGCGGGGCCGGCGTGATCAGCCAGTTCGTCAGCTTGGCCATGGCTCCGGTTGCCGGCAGGAAGACAATGGCAAGCGCCAGGTTGAACGTCAGATGCAGATTGATGATCTGGCGGGCGGCGTCGGCCCCGAGCGGGGCGAGAGACGGCTGCAGGAGATGGAAGGCGAAAAGTGCCGCGACGGTGCCGCCCGCCTTGAAGATGAGATTGCCCAGAACGATGCGCCGCGCCTCGACGCTCATGTTGCGGGTGAGGCCGAAGGCGACCAGGCCGGCGCCGAGATTGGCCCCGAGGACGAGCGAGACGCCAAGTTCGGCCGGCACGACACTGCCGGTGGCGAGCGCGACGATCATCAGAACGGCGGCAACGCTCGACTGCATCAGCCAGGCGAACGCCGCCCCGATCAGGAAGGCGCTGACGAAATCGCCCCGCAAATAGGCAACGATCCCGGGGAGCATGCCCGCTTCCCGCAGGGGCTGGGTGGCCTCGCCGATCATGTGCAGCGACACCAGGACGAGGGCGACGCCGAAGGCAATGCGTCCGCCCTGGCGGATCTGGCGTGACCTGCCCTTGAAGAACAGCACGCCGCCAAGGATCAGCAGCACCGGGATGAGCCATTTGAGGTCGAGCGACAGGATCTGCACCACCAGCGCCGAGCCGAGATCGGCCCCGAGCATGACGGAAAGCCCGGTCCCGAGGCTGATGATGCCGCTGCCGGCAAAGCCGGCGGCAAGAACGGCGACCGCCGTGGCGCTCTGCAGCACCACCGCGATGATGGCGCCGATGGCGGTGGCCCTGAGCCGGCTGCCACTACCACCGCGCAGAAGACGCCGAAGGGCCGGCTCCTGGCTGCGTTCCACGCCGGTGCGGACCATGCGCACCGCCCACAGCAGCAGTACGACCGAACCGGCAATGTTGAGCAGGACCAGATAGAGGTTCATTGTCTCCGGCGGCGAATCATCAGGCCGAACAACCAGTTTGCCCGGAAACCCAACTAACTAAGTTGGAGAAGATAGAGCGTCAAGTTCGGTGTACACGTGTGCAGCGGGCAGCGGGCGCCCAACGTGTGTGCGCCAAGGCATGGGTTGCCAGTCCCGTTCGGGGCGGACGAAATCGTCGAGCGTGATGCAATCGCGTCCGAAACGGGCGACAGGAGCGTCCGCCAAGCTCGACTTGCCGGATAGGGGCCGCCCGTCGATGGCGATCCGGGCCGATCCGGAAAGTGTCGCAACACGCTGCGCGCCCGCTTCGAGGGTGGCGCAACGGGTTGGTGACAACGGCGTCGCGACGCCTTACCCCGCCTGGTTGAAATGATCGTAGATCAGCCGCGCCATGGTTTCGGAAATGCCGGGCACGGCGGCAAGATCGGCGAGGGCGGCGCGGGAAACGGCCTTGGCCGAGCCGAAATGATTCAAGAGGGCCCGTTTGCGGGTCGGGCCGATGCCGGCGATCTCGTCGAGCGGGTTCCTGACGGCGGCCCTGGCGCGGCGGGCGCGGTGGGTGCCGATGGCGAAGCGGTGGGCCTCGTCGCGCAGGCGCTGGACGTAATAGAGCACCGGATCGCGGGCCGGCAGCATGAAGGCCTCGCGGCCGCGCATGAAGAATTTCTCGCGACCGGCATCGCGCTCCTCGCCTTTGGCGATGCCGATGAAACTGACCTCGCGCGGCAGGTTCATCTCGGCAATGACCTCATGGACGGCGTTGAGCTGCCCCAGCCCCCCGTCGATGAAGACGACGTCCGGCCAATCGGGCATGCCGGTCGTCTCGTCCTCGGCCGCCGGGTCGCTTTCGCTGGCAAGGCGGGTGAAGCGGCGGGTCAGCACCTCGCGCATCATGCCGAAATCGTCGCCGGGGGTCAGGCTCTCCGATTTGATGTTGAAGGTGCGGTAGTGCTTTTTGGAAAAGCCCTCCTCGCCGGCGACGATCATCGCCCCGACCGCGTTGGTCCCCTGGATGTGGGAATTGTCGTAGACCTCGATGCGGCGCGGCGGCTCCTCGAGCCCGAAGGTCTCGGCGACGCCGTCGAGCAGTCTTTTCTGCGTCGCGCCTTCCGCCAGCTGCCGCCCCAGCGCCTCGCGGGCATTGTCGAGGGCGTGCGTGACGAGATCGCGCTTTTCGCCGCGTTTGGGGGCAAGGACATGAACGCGATGGCCGGCGCGGGCGGTGAGGGCTTCTTCCAGCAGTTCGGGCTCGCTGAGATCGTGGCTGACCAGCACCTGCCTGGCCGGAAGATGCGATTCGTAGAACTGGGCGATGAAGGCTTCGAGCACCTCGGCCTCGTCCATGGCCGCGTCGGCGCGGGGGCGGAAGGCGTGGTTGCCCCAGTTCTGATGGGCGCGGAAGAAAAACACCTCAATGCAGAACTGCCCCGCCTCGGAATGGATGGCGAAGATGTCGGCCTCCTCGACCCCATGCGCCGTCACGTCGCCCTGGCTCTGGATGAGGGCGAGGGCGGACAGGCGGTCGCGCAGCATCGCCGCCCGCTCGAAGTCGAGCGCCTCGGCGGCCGCGTTCATTTCCTCGGACAGCTGCGCCTGCACCGCCCGCGATTTGCCCGACAGGAAGGCGCGGGCCTCCTCGACCAGTCTGCCATAGTCCATGAGCGAGATCTCGCCGGTGCAGGGGGCGGCGCAGCGCTTGATCTGGTGCTGCAGGCAGGGACGGGTGCGGGCGGCATAGAAGCTGTCGGTGCAGTTGCGCAAAAGGAAGGCCTTCTGCAGCGCCGCGATGGTGCGTCCGACGGCGGTGGCCGAGGCGAAGGGGCCGAAATAATGGCCCTTTTGCCGCCTGACGCCGCGATGCTTCAGGAGCACCGGCGCCGCGTGCTCGGTGGCGATGAGAATGTAGGGAAAGCTCTTGTCGTCGCGCAGCAGCACGTTGAAGCGCGGGCGCAACCGCTTGATGAGGTTGGCCTCGAGCAGGAGCGCCTCGCTCTCGGTCTCGGTCCTGACAAACTCCATCGAGCGGGTGGCGGCGATCATGCGCTGGATGCGCACCGGATTGGCTTCGGGGCGGGTGTAGTTGGTCACCCGCGCCTTGAGGCTCTTGGCCTTGCCGACATAGACGACGTCGCCCTTTTCATCGAGCATGCGATAGACGCCGGGCGCCGAAGGCAGCGTCCTGACGAAGGCCCTGATGATGTCGGCGCCGGTCGCGAGTTCGCTCATGATCGGCGCGGGGTCGGGTCGGCCCAGTCCGGCCATTGAAGATGGATGCCGCCATCGACGGCGAGCATCTGGCCGGTCACCGCGGGGGCGTTGACCAGATACAGCACGGCGGCGGCGATGTCGTCCGGCGCGGAACCGTGGCCGAGCAGCACTCTGTCATTGACGGCCCGAAACGCTTCCTCGGACTGGCCGCGCTCGGGCAGGGTCGGGCCGGGACCGACGGCATTGACCCGGATGCGCGGGGCGAAAGACTGGGCCAGGGTCCTGGTAGCGTTGTAAAGGGCCGTCTTGGACAAGGTGTAGGACATGAAGGCGGGCACCGGCTGCAGCACGCGGGCATCGATGATGTTTACCACATTGCCCCGGACACCTGCCGGCAGTTGCGCGGCGAAGTCGCGGGTGAGGAAAAGCGGCGCCTCGACATGCAGGGCGAAATGGCGGTCCCAGACCGCTTCGTCGAGCGTGTCGGCACTGTCGGGCTCATAGATCGAGGCGTTGTTGACCAGCACCGTCAGCGGCCCGAAAGGCTCGGTTGCGGCAGCGATCAGGCCGGCGCGCTGCCTGCGGTCGGTCAGATCGGCAGCAAGCGCGGCGGCGCGGCCGCCTTTTTCCGCAATCCCGGCCACCAGCGCCTCGGCGGATCCGGCCGAAGCGTTGTAATGGACGATAGTGGCATAGCCGGCCTCCGCCAGCCGCCGCGCGATGGTGGCGCCGACGCGCTGCGCCGCCCCGGTGACCAGCGCGACACCTTTGTGATCCGAATCCCTCATCGCCCTAGTCTGCCACTCCATGGCTCAGGGCGACAATGACATAGGCGAAATAGGCAAGCGTCAGGATGGCGCCGGCCATGCGGCCGATGTGGCGGGAGGTGAAGGCCAGCAGCACCAGGGCGAAGGAAGTGAGGAACATGATCCACATGTCGACGCTCGCCAGCTCGCGGTCGATGTCGAGCGGCACGATGAGGGAGGTGAGGCCGAGTATGCCGAGTATGTTGAAAACGTTCGAACCGATGATGTTGCCGACCGCCACTCCCGCCTGACGCCTGAGCGCAGCGGCGGTGCTGGCGGCCAGTTCGGGCAGCGAGGTGCCGAGCGCGACGATGGTCAGGCCGATGGCGCTGTCGGCGATCCCGAACTGCTCGGCCACGCCGATGGCGCCGGTGGTGGTCAGCTTGCCGCCAATGGCGAGGCCCAATGCGCCGAAAGCCACGAGCGCGATGGCGGCGGGCAGACCCAGCATGGCACCCTCGACCTCCTCCTTCGCCACCTGCCGGTTGAGATAGGCCGTGCGGGCGCTGAATATCAAATAGACGCCAAGCAGCAGCAGCAGGCGAAAGCCGGTCCAGCGGTCGATGATCAGGGCGTGCGATTCCATCATCAGGAAAGCCGAGATCGCCACCATGAAAACGGCGGAGGTGCGTATGCCGCGCTCGGCCATGGACAGGGGCGCGATCAGCGCCGGCAGGCCGAGCACGATCGTCGCGTTGGTGATGTTGGAGCCGATGACATTGCCGAGCGCCAGGCCCGGCGCGCCCTTCAGCGCCGCTTCGAGCGAGACGATCAATTCGGGTGCCGAGGTGCCGAAGGCGACGATGGTCAGCCCGACCGCAATCGGCGGAACGCCGAGACGCTGGGCGAGACTGACCGCGCCACGCACCAGCCCATCGCCGGCGAAGGCAAGAAGTGCCAGACCGGCGATGAGGAACAAGATGTCCATTCACGCGTCCCGAAAGCGACGTCCGGCTGCAAGACGCCGGGAAACCGGATATGGGTGCGCCGAGCGAAAAATCCAGAGCGCAACGCCGGCTTGCGTAGATGTTGAATTTGCACACGCGACAAAACGCTGTAGCCTCAGTCCCTTGCGCCTGGAGCGCGGTGCTGTCGCACCGGCATCGCGTTTCCGGCCGTGCAAACCCCGATCCTTGCCGAAAGCCGGCACGCGCCGTTCGCCGGCGGCAGTGTCGGGTCCGGGATCATGGCGCGGGAGCCGGCCGAATGGTGACGACGACCCATATGCTGATGGCCGCCTTTGCCATTCGCTGCCGATCTGGTCGGTGCTGACGCTTGCCGGCTGGCTGGTCTGGCGACACGCCTTTGGGGCCTGACGGGCCATGACCGCTCCCTTGTCCCCGCGCCACCGTGTCGCGCCGAATTTTCCCTATGCAGGCGAAGCCGTCAGGGCTATTGCTGGGCACAGTCCCGGGCCGGATCGGTCCGGGATTTTTATTGGGGATCCGGCATGCGGGCATTCGGAAAGGAGCGGGACGCAATCAGCACCGGCATCGGGCTGACCGTTTTGAGCGTTCTGATCTTCGGCATTCAGTACGCGGCGACCAAGACGCTGGTGCAGACCTGGTCTCCCTTCCAGATCAGCATGATGCGCTTCTGGGCCTTCGGCCTGTTCTCGCTGCTGATGGTGACGCGGCAGGCGCCACTGAAAAAGGCCTTCCACTCGAAGATGCCGGGTTGGCAATTGCTGCGAGGCACCGTGCTCACCGGCGAAATCTGGATGTTCGCCCTGGCCGTGCGCTCGGTGCCGCTGGCCGAACTGCATTCGATCATCCTGCTCTATCCGCTGCTGGTGACGCTTCTGGCCATTCCCGTGCTCGGCGAGCGCGTCGGCCCGTGGCGGCTCGGCGCGGTGTTTGCCGGTTTCGTCGGGGCGCTGGTCATCCTGAGACCGGGCGGGTTGCCCCTGACCCCGGATGTCGTGTTCGCCCTCGGCGCGGCGACGGCCAACGCCCTTTATCTGGTTCTGACCCGCAAGGTGGCGCAGGTCGACACGACCTCGACGTCCATGGTCTATGCCGGCGTCGTCGGCATGGTGCTGATGACGCTGGTCGGCGTCTGGTTCTGGATGCCGATGGACGGAAACGGGCTGCTGCTGCTGTCGCTGGTGATCGTGACCACCATCGTGGCGCACGGGCTGATGATGATCGCCCTCAAGCTGGCCCCGGCCAGCGTGCTGCAACCGTTCAACTATCTGATGCTGCCCTGGGCGGGGGTTCTGTCCCTGGTCGTTTTCGGCCATCTCATCGACGGCGTGTCGCTCATCGGCGCCCTGATCATCGTCGGATCGGGCCTGATCGTGTGGATGCGCGAACGGCGGGCGCGGTCCACGAGCCGAGGTTCCACCGTCCCGCCGCAAGGCGCGGAGCGCTGAAGTCACCAAAGTTGATGGCTGCTGCGATATTTCTGAATAGGGCTAGTCATACATTCGGCACATTTGCCATCATGTTCGACCGCAAGCGCTTCTAAACGAGAAGTTTACCAGCACGAACGACGTGATTTGCGCCAAACCTTCCGGCAAGGAATGAGGCGTATGCTCTTCGGTTACCGACTCAATAAGTGGTCTGTATTCTTGATGTCCCAACCACAAAATCCGCGCCCAGGGGCGCGTGATCCCCGCCGCCGGCAACGCAGCGACGCCTTGTTGCAGTTGCTCGCTAATTGCCCCGAGCACCTGTTTTCCACCGACAGCAGCGAGATGGCGTCGATCGCGCCAGCCTCCGATCTGGCCGGGCCCGCCACTGCCGCCGACGCCGGCATCGGCACCACTGGCATCAATGCCAATATCGGCTTGGTAAAAGCCGCCTGAGCGCAGAACGCATCGGCCCCTAGAAACGTGACGGAAACGCCGCCTGCTCCTCTTCCTTGCGAAGGGGCGGGACGGGTCCGTTCCGCCTTTTGCCGCGACGCTCACCCGGCCGCGATGAGCCCGAGCGCGGCCAGATCCTTCCGCAATGCCGGCAAAAGCTCGGTGCCGAACCAGGGATTGTTTTTCTCCCAGGCGGTGGTGCGCCAGCTCGGATGCGGCAGCGGCACCAACCCTTCGGACCTGAACGAGGCGTGGCGGCGCACCGTCTCGGCCAGCGTCTTCGAGCGCCGCCGCCCGAGATAGTGCTTATGGGCATAGGTGCCGACCAGCAGGGTCAGCGTGATCTCCGGCATGAGGGCCAGGAGGCGCCCGTGCCAGAGCGGGGCGCATTCCGGACGCGGCGGCCGATCGCCTCCGTTCGGCAATACCCCCGGATAGCAGAACCCCATCGGCACGATGGCAACCCTTGTCTCGTCATAGAAGGCTTCGGGCGGCATGCCGAGCCAGGTCCGCAGCCTGTCGCCGGACCGGTCGTTCCAGGGAATGCCGGTCTCATGCACCCGCGTGCCCGGCGCCTGCCCGACGATCAGCAGCCGCGCCGTTTCCGATGCCCTGAGCACCGGACGCGGCCCGAGCGGCAGATGCCGGGCGCATTGGCGGCAGGCGCGCACCTCCGCGAGCAGCGCCGGCAGCTCGCTCACTTCCGGAACCGGCCGATCACCCACAGCACGGCGAGCGCCGCCAGCACCGCGCCGAGGCGGAGAATCGCGCGGGTCCAGGAGGTGAGGGGATCGGAGACAGGGGTCACGCGCTTTTCCTTCTTGTCCTGGCCGGATTGCCGAAACGGAAAACCGATGCCCACTTTTCCGGGCAATCCACCTGAATCACACGGGTCCGGAAGGCAAGGGGATCTGAGACGGGAATCGGCGTCTTTCTGCCATTCAATGTGGGCTTCCCCCGCCTCGGCGATATCCTTAACACCGCTCTTGGCCGGCAACCCCGGGCACGGAAGGCGCGGCTCCCGGCTCCCTTCACTTCAGCGGCTTGATCGTCAGGTCGAGCGCCGAGCCCCTGTTGTTCTGGCGCGGCGTTAGCGTCACGACATAGCTGTCGCCATGGCAGACATCGATCAGGGCGTTGGCGGCGTCGCCGAGCGCAGTGCGGGCGACCAGCCAGCCGCCGCAGGAGCCGTCGTCCATCTCGACGCCGACGACGATGCCCCAGCCCGGCTCGAGCCGCTTGAAGCCGGTTACGGTGCCGTCGCGCAGCCTCAGGCTGGCGATGTCCTTGTTGATGCCGTTATAGACGGTGATGCCGCGATCCGCCGCGATGGCACAGGGCACCGGCAACAGCGCCGCCATGACGAGGACCAGGCCGGACAACGAACCGACAAGTTTTTTGGCAAGCATCCGGCAGCTCCTGCAACGACAACACCCAATAGAATGCACTGGCGCCCAAGTCATTCCGGCGTCCGCACCTGTTGCGGCATTCTGTCCGACAATTCTGGGCAAGTCGAGCGGTCAGGGACGCGTCGTGCCGTCGCGGCTCGGGATCCGCCTTGGGGGTCTTCCGAAAACGACAGGGCCGCGGCGGGCCGGGAGCGCGATGCGCTATTGCGTGTTCACATTGTCCAGCGAGAACTGGAAAGGCGTGCTGTCCGCGCCGGGGCCGCCGCCGGTCATGACCAGGCCGGATCCGGAACGCAGGCGATAGGCCGCCGGCATGGGGGCGTTGTGCACCACTTCCGGGGCGGCGGCCGTCTCGATGCAGGTGTTGCTGGCAATGCCGTCGGGGCAGGCGGCGGGCTCGGCGGCGCCGACCGGCGTGGCAAGGACGGCAAGCCCGAGCAGAAGGGCGAAGGAACGCATGTTTGGGCTCCGATCCGGTGCAATGCCGAAGGGCAAGGCGGAAAACCGGGCCGAGCATAGCCCGGGCCCCTTAAGGCCCTGCGCCGGAATTGGCTAAACTTGTCGCCATCGGCGCCGGCACAAACCGGTTGCGCCCGAAAAGCTCAGTCCGGTTTCTGCCAGAGACTGCCGCGCGACATCGACAAGGCGGCCGCCAGAACGGCAAAGCCGGTGCCCACGAACAGGGCGTATTCCGAGCCGGGCATGCCGAAGCGCGCCAGGAGCAGCGCCACCAGCGCCGCGCCGATCGACTGGCCGGTCAGACGCGCCGTGCCGAGAATGCCGCTGGCCGCGCCCGACCGCCGCTTGGGCGCGCTGCCGACCATGGTCCGGTTGTTCGGCGCCTGAAACAGACCGAAGCCGGCGCCGGCGATGGCCATGCGCCACGAGACGTCCCAGATGGCAGGATGGTCGGGCAACAGGCCGAGCAGGAAGAGCCCGGCGGCCAGCATCAGCATTCCGGCGGCGCCCAGCAACGCCGGCGAATGGCTGTCCGAAAGCCGGCCCGCGATCGGCGCCACCACGCCGACGGCCGCCGGCCACGGCATCATCAAGAGGCCCACCATGATCGGCGTGAAGCCCATCCGGACCTGAAACAGGAAAGGCAGCCCGACAAAGGCGAGCAGCTGGGCCGAGAAGGCGGCGACCGAAGCGGCCACCGACAGGCTGAAGATCGGCACGCGGAACAGGTCGAGCGGCAGAAGCGGCCGGGCCGAGCGCAACTCGCGGCGCAACAAAAGCACGAAGGCGGCCAGGCACGCGGCCAGCTGAGCGGCGACCAGATACCAGGCCAGATCGTGGCCGATGCTGTCGATGATGATGATGATCGATCCCAGCGCCACGGCGCCGAGCAGGGCACTGACGATGTCGAACGGATGATCGGTGCGATCGCTCTCGGGCAGGCTGCGCCAGCCCAGCGCCAGGGTCGCCAGACCGAGCGGAATGTTGATGGCGAACAGCCACGGCCAACTGGCGACCGACAGGATCAGCCCGGCCAGGCCCGGTCCCACCGTCGCGGCGACCGCCACCACCATGGCGTTAAGTCCGAGGGCCGCCCCGAACCGTTTCTGCGGCACGACATAGCGCAGCACCGCGGTGTTGACGCTCATCAGCCCGGCCGCGCCCAGTCCCTCGATGGCCCGCGCCGCCGTCAGCATTCCCAGCGAGGTGGACAGAACGCAGCCCAGCGAGGCGAGGGTGAACAGCGCCACCCCGAACAGGTAGATGATCCGGTAACCGTAGATCTCGCCGAGATTGGCCAGGGGCAGGAGCATCACGACGATGGCCAGCTGGTAGCCGTTGACGATCCAGATCGAGAACGAGGCCGGGGCATTGAAATCGCGGGCGATGGTGGGCAGAGCAACATTGGCGATAGTGCCGTCGAGCACCGCCAGGGACAGCCCCACCACGATGGTCGCCCAGGCCAGATAGCGCTGCGGCGCGGGCAGACCGTCGTCGTCGCTTGCAACGGTGCGGACGGGCGCTGTGGCGCTGACCTCGACGTCTTCCATGGGCTTCATCCTGAAAAAGGGGTGGGAAGCTGGTGCTGCGGCAAACCGGTTCCGGCCGCTCCCGGCAATCGGCTCCGGCATCCAGCTTCGAAAAGGACGCAGAAGATATCCGGCAAGCTAGGCACGGAACAAAGCAATTTCGCGACATCGGCAAGCCCGTTCACGAAGTCCTGAAGTGAACGGCCGAGGCGCCGGGGACGTTTTCGCCAAACTCCTGCAAGCGACAGGAAAAAGGCCCGACCCGGCGAATCCGACCAGATCGACGACAAGCGGCGGGCCGGTATCCTCGTGCGTGTGCGACACACGGACGACGACCGCGCGGGCGGTCGGATCGTCGCGCATGTTGACCTTGTGGGCCCGGGAGGCGACCTCGATGGTCGCCGGTGTGGCCCCCAGTCGGCCGGCGGATCGCGCAGCAGGATCGGTCGCGCATGGGCGCTTGGCGCTCTTTCCCGCCCATCCCGATCCTGCAGCAACGTCAAATCGAACCACTCGAGCCGAAGCAATTGATCAAGCAACGGAAAAGTCGAACGCCCTTCTGTTCTGGAGCGGACTTTGCGATGTTTTCGTCCGCGAAAAGGCGTCACCGAAGGAATACATGGCCGAATCCAGGCTTGACCCGCTCCTCTATCGGTCTCAAATTGACAAAAAAAGAAAGTGAGGAATCCAAGTTCAGGCATGACATTTCTTGAGGGGCACGAAAATGTTCAACGCCAAAGAAGTATACGGACTGCACGTCAGAGAAATACTGCTTTGTCTGGGAGGATTTTTGTTGCTGGCGCAAGGAGCCGATGCGGCTCCGTGTCCAGGCGTGCCGGGCACATGGTACAATGAAAGTACCATTCAACAGAAATTTGACGAGATTATCATCGCCCTGCCTCTCTGCAATGGCGGTGATTGGCAGGCCTGCAATGTGACGGATCAAGCCTTGGATGATATTGATGTTGCGCTTGATCAAATGCTGCGACAATGTACGGGGATAAACTGCAAGTACTATGAGCTAGATAATCTTCTGGCATATTCATATAGTCTTGCAATAGCAGATCTAGTATTGATGAACTCCACCGACTGGACGCGGTCGCGGGCCAACAGCTATTACAAGCATCTTCAGTGGAAC